>DASYOY010000135.1:0-4507 GCA_036007245.1 Actinomycetota bacterium
GCGCGCACGGAGACCGACGATCAGACACGGTTCGGCCTGTACAAGCAGATCAGGCAGATCGTGTTCGACGACTCGCCGATCATCTTCGCGCACTACGAGACGATCAACTATCTGATGCAGAAGAACGTCGTCGGCTCGACCATCAACCCGACGCTCGAGTTGCGGATGCAGAACGTCGGCTTCGTGACACCGCCGGCGTAACGCGGAGGGGGCGCCGACCGAGCAGCCCGGCCCAGCCCGTGGGGCCGGGCTGCTCTCGGCGTGCGGGGTGTACGGATCGACTCGGCAGACGGCTGCGGCGCCACGTCCATCACCGATGTCCAGATACTGGAACTGAGTTCCGATATGTGGAACTGGGTTTGCTAGGTCAGCAGTCGAAGACCGACCAGCAGATCTCGTTGCGCAACCGTTGATCGTCCAGAACAAGCTCGCGGATCGCCTCAGGCAGCTGTTCGCGTTGCCAGCAACACTCGAGCCGCCCGGCGCGTTGGCTCTCGCCTACGGGCGACGCTGCGCGCACCGCTTTGATCGCGTACGCCGCAGCACCCAGCTCGTGTGCGGCGACGTGTGCCACAACGCCGGCCTGCCCCGCAGCGAACGCTGCATGACGGGGCGCCCCCCGCAACCCTCTCGCCGCAGCCATGGCGTGGCCACCCGCCGCGCGCGACCGGGACATGGTGACCTCGCCTCGAGACCAAGCCCGTATCTGCTCGATCGCCTCTCGGGGCCGGGGATCCGCCGGCTGTGCCGACTCGAAGAGGGATAGCACGTGCTGGGCGCACGCGGCTGCCCAGAGAGCTAAGAGCTGATGGTCGGGGTCGGTGAGCGTCCCTCCGCGGCGGATGGTGACGAATCGGGGGTCGCGAACCTTGGGGAGGATCACGGCTGAACGGTACGCCAAGTGCCGACAGGGTCCTCGCACTTCCCGACGCCACGTAGCATCCTTCGTTCGATGTCCGCACCGAGCTTCCGCCCACCCGCTTCCGGCGGCCCGACCTACCGGCGACAGACCCGACGACGCCGGGCGATCTTCATAGCCGTCCTCGCAGGAGCGATCGCGGCGTTCGTTGCGTGGCAACTGTGGCCGTCGGGGTCCACGAGCGCCACCGGTCATCGGTCCACGTCCACGTCCCCCACCGCCACCGGATCTCCGGGCTCCCTCACGGGCAAGAACCCGATCAAGCACGTCATCTTCATCGTGGACGAGAACCGGAGCTTCGATAACTTCTTCGGGAAGTACCCCGGTGCGGACGGCACGACCACGGGCCAGATCTGGGTGAACGGCCAGACCAAGACCGTCCCACTGAAGCCCGGGATCGATGTCGCGCCGCACGACATCGAACACGGCTTCGTGGCCGGGCTCTTGTCGATCGACGGCGGCAAGATGGACGGCTTCAACCGGATCCTGTACGCGAAAGACCTCACCGGGTACACGGAGTTCAGCCGGTCACAGATACCCGACTACTACAAGTACGCGGACCGCTTCGTGCTCGCGGACCATTTCTTCACATCGGCGTTCGGACCGACCAACCCCGAGCATGTCTACACGGTGGCTGCGGACGGATACGGCCTCGTCGACAACTATTCGGCCGGTGGGACGGGCTCGGCCGGCGGCTTCTACTGCGACAACCCCAGCATGAACGTCGAAGCGTTCAACCAGAACATCTCGAGCGCCGATCAGCAGCAGATCATGAACTGGGAGGATCAACTCGGCGGCCACTATCCGTCATACGTCTACAAGATCGCATCGTTCTGGCACAAACAACGGAACTGCTTCAACCTGCCGACGCTCCCGGACGAGCTCACGAAAGCCGGCGTGACGTGGAAGTACTACGCGGACACGCAGAACATCTACAACGCGCTCGAGGAGGTCAAGCACATCCGCTTCGGGCCCGAGTGGAAGAACGTCCAGCCCCCCGATCAGCTCCTGACGGATCTGAAGTCCCATCACCTGCCGCAGGTCTCGTGGGTGAACCCGCCGGTCTCCTACAACGAGCACCCGGGGAGCGGCGTGTCCGTCTGCGCGGGTGAGAACTGGACCGTGCAGCAGGTGAACGCGATCATGCATTCCCCGTACTGGAAGGACACGGCGATCATTCAGGTCTGGGACGACTTCGGCGGCTTCTACGACCACGTCCCACCGCCGCACCTCGACTACATGGGCCTCGGCCCGCGGGCGCCGGCCCTCATCATCTCGCCGTGGACCCGCAGAGGCTCGAACCCGGACGGCGGCTCCATCGACAGCACGACGTATGAGTTCGGGTCCGTCCTGGCATTCATCGAGAACACGTTCGGCGTGAAGCCGCTCACCGCGAGGGACGCGAAGGCGGACCCGCTGTCGGGCGCGTTCGACTTCACGCAGCCCCCCGACCTGAAGCCGCTGATCCTGCCGTACCAGACCGATTGCCCGTACGGGAACGACCTCCCGAAGACGTGAGCGTATCGTCCGTCCGATGAAGACCGCCGCTTCGGTCGCTCGGTGGTGGTCGAACCTGCGCGTGGTCGGCAAGGTGGCGGTCGTCATGATCCCGGTCGTCGTCGTCGGAGCCGTCCTTGCGTTCACCCTCCGCACGAGAGAGACGAACAACCAGCAGGCGGCGGCCCTCGCCGCGTTCTGCGACGACGAGCAACTTCTGCAGACCAGCTTCCGCATCAACGCGATGAGCCAGCTCGCCGGTCTGCTCCCTGCGGACGCTCAGCGCTTCCGGGATGCCGGCGATTCGCAGGACGCTACCGCGGTCGAGCAGCTCCTCGCAGCGGTGCAGAACATGGTCAAGACGCTGCAGGCGCACGCCGACATCGGCCCAGCCAACGCCAAGATGGCGCACGCCGCCGATGCGCTGCCCGACTGCACGTCCGGCTGACCCGTCAGCAGGCTTGATGCAGGTGGTACCCCGGGAAGCGCGCCTTGGCTTGCTTGAACGTCGCGAAATGCACCAGGTAGGTGGTCGACAAGTCGTGCCAGGCGGGATCGTCCGCGCAGTAGATGGTCGACGCCGTCGGATAGCGGGATGCGTAGAAGCCGCCGGATGATTGGGTCGTCGAGCCGTTGCTCGAAGGCGGCGATCCCACGTACTTCCGATAGGCGGCGACCCAGTTCCCCGCCTCCTGCCGCTGCGCCGACCGGAGGGTGAGCTTGCCTTCGCACACGAGGTCGTGCAGACGGTTCTCCAGAACGTCTTTCGTCCGAGCGCCCCAGCGCCCCGCGTACGGCTCGGGCCACAGGTTCCGGATCGCGTTCGAGCCCCCGAGTTCGAGCGAGATCAGGTGATCCACCTCGTGCTTGTACGGAACCCAGACCACCCCGTATCGGTTGTAGACCGCTGCCTTCTCCGCATCGGAGACGTCGCGCGTCGCGCTCGCGTACCCGGATGTGCAGACACGGGCTCGGCCGACCGCCAAGGCGACCCCAGGAGTGAGCGCGTGCCGTGGAAGATCAGCCTTCGGGATGTTCCGAGCAGTGACGGGCGGCTTCGATGACGCCGGCTTGGGGGACGGCTTCGGATGCGTAGGCTTCGATGACGGGTGCGTGTGCTTCGGATGTGCCGACGATGTTCGTGGCGTTGCCGGTGCAGAGGCCCGCGTCGCCAGCCGGGCCGAAGACGTCGATGCAGGTGAACAGGCCGCCAGCATCACCAGGAGGAGGATCCGGATCGCGGTCCTGATCCTGGCCCCGCTCCTCACGATCGGAAGCCTGCCCGTTCCCATGATCCTCGGAGGCTACGGCACGGCTGGGGTCATGCGGTTGAACCGAACGAGAAGTGAACGGACGAGCAGCCCGGCCCCACAGGCGGGCCGGGCTGCTCGGCAAGCGAGTCTTTTACTGACCGAACGAGTAGTCCTTGTTGTTCACCTCCCATGTGCGCAGGAGACCGCTGAGGTTCGTGCCCGCCGTGTTGCCGACGGAGATGCAGATCTTGCTGATCTTCTCGTTCGCGTGAGCGCTCTGGATCGTGTCGAACGGCGAATCCGGACCGGAGCCGCTGTCGTCGTCGTAACGCCAAGATCCTGCGGTCGCGACCCAAGTGTGGAACGGACCTTGCTGCGTATCGGCATCGGGCGACTGCGTGTTCGGCGAGAAGATCGCGTCATGGGCATCGTTCACGAGGAACACGCGTAGATATGGCACGCCCACGCCGCCGGTGGCGGTGTCCGCCACGTACCTCGCCTCGAACGCGAGGTGTTTGACGTCACTGAACGGTTTGCCGTTCATCGAGGTGGTGCAGATCGAACCGCCGTCTGTGCCGCCGTCCGTATAGGGCCCGAACATCACGCCGTCTGCAGTGTTCTGGACGCCGTTACCGGTCGCCTTGAATCCGTTCGTCGGAAGGGCGCCGGTAACGCGGTTCTCGAGCGCCTGCTGAACGGCCTTCTGCAGGTCGCCCTTCGGGATCGATCCGCTCTTGATGTCGTCGCCGGTCAACGATCCGTTCTTGACGTCGGCGCCGGTGATCAACTGCGCCGCGCCCGCGGCCGCCGCACTGCAGAGCGACATCGCCGCGATGAC
>DASYOY010000136.1:0-4904 GCA_036007245.1 Actinomycetota bacterium
GCTCACCGGCGCCGCGGGATCGTTGTCCTGGCCCTCGACCCAGATCGCGTCGGCCGGGCACGCGTACGCGCAGAGCTCGCACCCGATGCACTTCTCCAGGCCGTTCTCGTGGCGGTTCAGCCGGTGGCGCCCGATGTGCGAGCGCGGCGGCGGCGGCACGATCTCCTTCGGATACTGCTCGGTGTTGTCGCGACGGAACGTCTGCTTGAAGACCGTGCCCATGCCTTTGGCCACCGCCCACACGGGCGAGGACCGGCGCTCTTGATCGCGGCGCTCGCGGTCGTCGCTCATGCGGCCGGCTCCTCCTGTGGTGTGGGTTGGGCCGCCGGCTCGCGCGCCTCGAGCAGCGGCTTCATGAACGACCCCACCAACCACGCGGCCACGATCAAGCCAACGGCGAGGAACGCGCCCTTCCGCCGGCCGTAGACGTCGGGCAGCACGATGATCGCGCCGGTCGCGAGTACCCAGAACAGCCCGAACGGGATCAGGTACTTCCAGCCGAAGTTCATCAAGCGGTCGTAGCGCAGCCGCGGCAACGTCCCGCGCACGAGGATCCACAGGTACAGGACCAAGATCAGCTTCAGGAAGAACCAGAACAGCCCGCCCACGACGAACCACGCGCCTTCCCACGGCCACGGCCCGCGCCAGCCGCCGAGGAACAGCGTCACGACGATCGACGCGGCCACCACCGTATTCACGTACTCGCCGAGCTGGAACATCGCGAACGAGATCCCGGAGTACTCGGTGTGGTAGCCCGCGACGAGCTCGGACTCCGCCTCGGCGAGGTCGAACGGCGGCCGGTTCACCTCGGCGAGCGCGCAGATCATGAACACGACGAACGCGGGGAACTGCGGGATCACATACCAGACCTTGTTCTGCGCATCGACGATCTCCGACATCCGGAGGTGGCCGGCGAACATGATCAGCGCGACGAGCGACAGGCCCATCGCCACCTCGTAGCTCACCATCTGCGCGCTCGAGCGCACGCCGCCGAGCAGCGGATAGTTCGAGCCGCTCGACCACCCCGCGAGCACGACCGTGTAGACGCCGATCGACGTCATCGCGAGCACCCACAAGATCCCGACGGAGATGTCGGCGAGCTGCAGACCGACGGTACGCCCGAAGAGGTGCACCGACGGACCGAACGGCACCACGGCGATCGCGAGGAACCCGGGGATGACCGCGAGCGCCGGCGCCATCCGGTAGACCCATCGGTCGGCGTTCGTCGGGTGGATCATCTCCTTGAAGAAGAGCTTGAGCCCATCGGCGAGGGTGAGCAGGACACCGCGTGGGCCGGCGCGCATCGGACCGGTCCGCGTCTGGAAGTCGGCGATCACCTTCCGCTCCATCCAGATCACGAGCAGGACCGTCACGAGCAGGACGGCGAAGACGATCACGACCTTGCCGATCAGCACGCCCCAGTCGATCCAGGTCATGCGGACTCCCCCGCGACCCCGGCCGGCTCGGCGCTTGCTTCCGCGTCGGCCTCCGGCTCCTCGGGCACGTCCACGGCCTCGAGCTCGACCGATGTGGTGAAGGCGCCGGACAGCAGCGTGTTCGCCGCGAACCCCGGCTGATTGAACGGAACGAACACCGTTCCTTCGGCGATCCGGTCGGTGACGCGCGCGGGCAGGACGGCCTCGCCGGCTGCCGTGCGCAACCGCACGCCGCGGCCATCGGCGAGGCCGTCGGCCTGAGCGTCGTGGATGTTGACCTCCGCGAACGGCGACTCGCCGAGCGAGTCGTGGAGCTCCGGCGCGTCCTGCACCATCCGGCCGTCGTCGATCAACAGCGGGTAGGTCACGAGGGTGAAGCTGCCGGCCGGCGGCGCGGACGCCGGCGCCTGAGCGGTTCCCTCTGCCGCCTCGCGCGGCGCGAGCAGCCGGCCCATCTCTTCGTGCAGTTCGTCGAGGGTCTCGAACCCGAGGTCGCTTCCGGACGCGGCGGCGAGCCCGGCGAAGATCTCCCAATCCGGCCGGCTGATCCCGGCGGGCGTGCGGAGCGGCCGCACGCGCTGGCTGCGGCCTTCCCAATCGCTCACGTGGCCGTCGCGCTCCAGGATCGATGCCGCCGGCAGGAACACCGACGTATACGGCTCGAGGTTGTCGAGCTCGAGCGACTGGACGACCACGGTGTCCACGTTCTGGAGCGCGCGGCGCGCGAGCGCGGCATCCGGCGCGTCGCGGAGCGGGTCGACGCCGACCAGGTACAGAACGTCGAGCTCGCGGTCGGCCGCCGCGCGAAGGATCTCGGTGGCGTCTCGCCCGTTCCCGGTCGACATGACCGGACCCCACACCCGCTCCAGCTCGTCGCGTTCGGCCGGATCGTCGAGCCGGCGGCCGCCGGGACCGAGCGCCGGGTGCACACCCGCGGCGAGCGTGCCGCGATCGCCGGCCCGCCGGGTCGCGAGCACGAAGCGGGCGCCGTTCGCGTCGGCCGCGGCCAACCCCGCAGCGGCCGCGCCGGGCCGCTCTCCCACGATGACCACACCGCGACCGTCGGCATCGCGGAGCGCCGCGAGCGTCGCATCCAGCGTCGCGTCCGCGCCGCCGGCAAGGAGCCGCGCTTCGTCGCCGGGACGGCACAACACGTGCTGGGCGACGTCGTGCAGGCGCGTCTCGCGCGGATGGACCACGACGATCCGGGCGCCGCGCTTCGCCGCCTTGCGCAAGCGGAGGTGCAGGATCGGGATCTCTTGTTCGGGGTCGAGACCGACCACAACGATGACCGGCGCACGCTCGAGGTCTCGATACGTCACGGCTCGGTCACGATCGGTCGCCATCAGCGCCGCACGCCGGTCGACCTCGACCGGTTGTGGCACCCGGCGATGGTCGATGTCGTTCGTGCCGAACACCGTCCGGGCCAGCTTGGCCACGGCGTACGCGTCCTCGTCCATCAGCCGGCCACCGGTGAGCACGCCGACGCGTGCCTGCCGGCACGCGCCGGCCACCCGCATCAATGCCTCGCCGAACGACGCCGGCTCGAGCCCGCGGTCGCGCACCAGCGGCGTCGTGATCCGCGTCGGCTGATCGTCGTGCCGGAACGCGAACCGCCCCTTGTCACAGATCCACGCGTCGTTCACCTCAGGGTTGTCTCGAGCGAGCACGCGCACGACCTCGCCGCGCCGCTGGTCGACCCGCACGACACACCCGGCGCTGCAATGCCGGCACACGCTGTCGGCACTCGTCAGGTCGAACGGCCGCGCCACGAACCGGTACGGCGTCGCCGTCAGCGCGCCGACCGGGCAGATCTGCACGACGTTGCCGCTGAACGGCGAATCCAGGTCCTCCCCTGCCGCGATCGACACGCGCTGCCCGGCCCCGCGGGCATACATCTCGAGGAACCGGTCGCCCGTGATCTCGTCGCAGAACCGCGTGCACCGCGCACACAGCACGCACCGCTCGCGGTCCAGCCCGACCAGCGGCGACATCGGGATGGGCTTGAGGAAGGTGCGCTTGGCCTCGATGAACCGGCTCTCGCCCGGGCCGAACGCGAGCGCCTGGTCCTGCAACGGGCACTCGCCGCCGCGGTCGCAGATCGGGCAGTCCAGCGGGTGGTTCAACAAGAGGAACTCGAGGTTCGCGACCTGCGCCTCGCGGGCGGCGTCGCTGGTGTTCTGGGTCGACACGACCATGCCGGGCGCGACGGTCACGGTGCACGACGTCGCGAGCTTCGGCTGGCCCTCGATCTGCACGTAGCACTGGCGGCACGCGCCGGCGGGCGCCAGGTACGGGTGATCGCAGAACCGGGGAACCTCGACCCCGACCTGCTCGGCCGCACGGATGATCAGCGTGCCTTTCGGCACGGTGACCTCCTTGCCGTCGATCGTCAGCGTGACGAGGTTGGCGCTCACGAGGCGACCACCTCCGCCTCGACCGGGGCGTCGCGCATCGGGCATCGCCCGAGCCGGACGTGCTCCTCGTACTCGTCGGCGAAGTGCTGCAGCGACGAATTGATCACCGACGCGGTGCCGTCGGCGAGCGCGCAGAACGCGCGGAACAGGGTGTTCTTGCCCACGTCGTGCATCAGCGGGATGTCGACCTCGCGGCCGTACCCCTCCTCGATCCGCGCGAGCACGCGCGTCGCCCACCAGCTGCCCTCGCGGCACGGTGTGCACTTGCCGCACGACTCGTGCGCGTAGAACGCCACCATCCGCTGCGCGCAGTCGACGACGCAATCGGTCTGGTCCATCACCATGATCGCCGCGGTGCCGAGCAGCGAGCCCGCCGCCGACAGCGACTCGTAGTCAAGCGCGGTGTCGATGTGCGCCGCGGTCAGCATCGGAGTGGACGAGCCGCCCGGCGTCCAGGCCTTGAGCGTGCCGCCGCCGAGCATCCCGCCGCCGAGATCATCGAGCACCTCGCGGAACGGCGTCCCGAGCGCGATCTCGTAGTTGCCCGGCCGCTCGACCTTGCCGCTGATCGTGATCATCTTCGTGCCGGGCGACTTCTCGGTCCCAACCTCGCGGAACCAGTCGGCGCCCCGGTCGATGATGTCCGGCACGTTCATCAGCGTTTCGACGTTGTTGATGACCGTCGGGCTCGCGTAGAGCCCTTCGACCGCAGGGAACGGCGGGCGCAGACGCGGCTGGCCGCGCAGCCCCTCCAGTGAGTTGAGGAGCGCCGTCTCCTCGCCGCAGATGTAGGCGCCCGCGCCGCGGTGCAGCACGATATCGACGCGCGTGCCCGAACCGGCGACATCGCCGCCCAGGTACCCGGCCGCGTACGCCTCGCCGATCGCGCGCTCGAGCACGATCGACTGCCACAGGTACTCCCCGCGCACGTAGATGAACGCCGTCTCGCACCCGATCGCGCGCGCCGCGATCGCGGTGCCCTCGAGCAGCCGGTGCGGTTCGCGTTCGACCAGCTCCCGGTTGTTGCACGTGCCCGGCTCCGACTCGTCGA
>DASYOY010000137.1:0-14546 GCA_036007245.1 Actinomycetota bacterium
GTCGTCGGGCACGTACTCCCTGAACGACGACATGTCGAGCATCGGATGTCCGACGCCGACGTCGCCCCAATCGAGGAGCACGAGCGAGCGTCCGTCGGAACGCCAGTTGCCCGGATGGAAGTCGCCGTGGACGAGCGTCTCCGGGATGGCGCAGGTGTCCAACGCCGTGAAGCGATCCGGCAGGTCACCGACGAGTGCGTCGAGCTGACCGACTTCGTCGCTCGTGAACTGCCCGCGAACGTCCGCGCGGGCGGCGAGCGCGTCGATGAGATCCATCAGGGACGCAGCGCGCCAGTCGGGCAAGCCGGCGTCGAGGAGCTCGTCGACCCGGTCGGCCCAGCGGGCCTGGAGCCATACCAAGGTCTTCACCATCTTCAGGAGCCGTTCCTCAGTCGCATCCCAGTCGTCCTCGCCGGAGACGTCGCCCAGAAGGACGGTGTTCGACGTCGCATCCGATGCCAGCAGCGGCGGAACGAGGGCGGGCTCGTCTGCGCCGACCATCGCGATGATCGTCCCTTCGTGCGTGAGGAACGGCGGGACGCTCTTGCACCAGACATCGCCCGCGGCGGTCGGCAAGCGCAGCACCGAGGAGAGATTCCACGTCTTGATCTGATCCGCGGGTCCAACGCGCGGCCGGCCGATCGTCGCGAGCTCGGCGTCCGCCCAGGCGATCGTGGCGGTCACGCCGCCGGGACGCGCCCACGCCGCGCGCAGCGGCTCCTCGCCGACGTCGATCCCCGGCGAAGGAGTGAGCGGCAGATCGGCCGGCGCCTCACCCACCACCTCAGCGAGGTAGGTGACGTCACCTCCATTGAAGCTGTCTGAGGCAACGTCCAGCATGCGGAGCACGAGGACGTCGACGCCGAACCGCTCTCGGACGGCCACGATCACCGGATGCGCCTCGGGCCACCAGGGGTCGTCGACCTCGAAGGGCGGCAACGAACCGAGGACGGCCCCGGTCCTCTCGCAAAGAACCACGGATACGTTGCGCCCGCCTGCCATGGCCTCGGACCCTAGCGCCCCACCGGACGGGTTTGCGTCACGCGCCGACTGGGAATCCATCTCCTGTCCGCTGAAGCGTCGATGGAAGGAGCACGTGATGGCTGGCACGAAGACCGAAGCGAAGGGCAAGAAGAACAAGGTGGTCGGTGGCGTGAAGAAGGAGACCGGCCGCGTCACGAAGAACCGGTCGCTCGAAGCCAAGGGTGCGACACAGAAGGCCAAGGGTTCGGTTCAAGAGAAGGCCGGCAAGGCCACCCGCAAGATCACGAAGTAGCACCTCGCCGGCGCACGCGCGCCCTGCATACGAGGGACCCGAGCTGGGTACACCTTCAGCTGCAGCGCCTACCGAAGGAAGGGAGAGAGCCCATGGGTATCGTTATCGCGATCCTCGCCGTCATCGGCATCGTGGCTGTCGTGCTGTGGCTTATGCGGCGCGCGTAACGCCGTCGACGAACTGAGGGCGATCGCCTGCCGGAAGCAAGCCGGTGAGCGCAGAGACGAACTTGGAGCCGTCCGCGAACATCGCGGGCGGCTCCAGGCGTTCCGCTGCCCTACTCGAAGCTGTAGGTCCCTTCCCAGTGCCACATCTCGTCGGCGTCGGTCGTGACGTCGGCATACGCCTGGAACCCGACGAACCGACCGGTGCCGCCCGCGAACGTGACGACGCCTTTGTCCGCCGCCAGGTCCAAGACCACATGACCGTTCGCGATCTCACCCGAGCCGTCGTCGAGCGTGATGTCGGTGTCGAGTGTCCCCTCGCCGGCCGCGTCCGCGTAGATCACCTTCGTCCCAAGGGTGATCTCCTCGATGTTGGACGCGGTGATCGTGCAGAAGTCGCCGGCAGCGCCCGTGTACTGCGAGCACTCCTTCGTGAGATGCAGTTCTCCGTTTCGCGACATGTTGCTCCCCCTCTTGGTCCGGCTGCGTTGCGTCCTGACGCAACGCCCGGAGGGAGCACGGCGCAACTCGACCGTGCTCTATGACCCGATCGCGGGAACCAAGCGAGTGCTCCTGCGGGCCGCGCGGGGACGTCCGTCGGGATCGATCAACAGCCGGTAGAGAGGGACGGCGTACGGCCACTGCCACCACGCGACGGGCTCCAGCCGGTGCGGACGGACACGACCGGGCGGGCGTGGACCCAACCGACCGCCGGCGTACCACCCGTCGAGCGCTCTCGCGCGCTCACGCCATCGCTCGAACGTCGCGAGGGGCGCCGGATCGACATCCCCGGCCCCACCCAGGTGCTCCCGCTCAAGATCGAGACGCAGCGAACGAGCGAAGCGTCGTGCACCGGTGCCTCGGCCGCCCGGGTCTGACGGCGCCCGACCGTCGCGTGTTTCGTCGAACACCGCGATCGACAGCTCGGAATCATGCGTCCATGACCGGCGGTTCAGATTGTCCGAGCCGAGTAACGCGACCTCGTCGTCGATCACGACGACCTTCGCGTGCACATAGATCGGCGTGCCGCGCTCATTCTCGATGTCGTAGACCGCGACCCGTTCTCCGCCAGCCTCACGGACCATCGTGACGGTCCGGTGCTGGCCGATCCGATGCGCGGGGCCGGTGATCACGCCGTCGCGATCGGGGAGCCTCGGCACCACGACGATCACACGAAGATCGCGGTTCCGACGAAGCGCGACGGCGAGCGCCTCGCCGACCTCTCGTGACCAGAAGTACTGATCTTCGATGTAGAGCAGCGACGTCGCCCGGGCGAACGCCTTCCGGTAGAAGGCAGCGATGGTCCGTTCGCCCTTCGGAGCGAACGGATAGCCGGGCCGCCGCGCCGGATACGTTCGTAGCACTTGCACCGCGTGGTCGCCGCGAGCGACCGGCGCTCGGCCGGGAGGCGGGATCGGGTCGGGAATCGTCTGTTCGCGCTCGACATGCATGCGGATACGTCCGAGCGGTGAGCTCCGCCGTTCCAGCGGTGTCGGATCGTTCCACCGTTCCCGGAACGTCTCGAGCAACTGCGCCACCGCCGGGCCGGCGACCATCGCCTGCACGTCGTGCCAGGGCGCCCGGTCGCCGTAGCGGCGGTCGAGGTGCTCTGCCTGCTGATCACCCAGATGGACGGCATCGTCGCGACGGCCGTGGCATAGATCGATCCCGCCGACGAACGCGACGTCGGCGTCTGGGTCACCGGGCCGATGGACGACGACGAGTTTCTGATGGTGCGAGCCGGCGCGCCGCACCCGCTCGTCGAGCAGAACGGTGCCGCCTGCGGCCGACACGATCCCCGCGAGCTCGGTCTCCTCCTCCTCGTTGAAGCCGAGGCCCTTCGGATGGGAACGCCACAGGAGGCCACGAACGTCGACGCCCCGGCGGGCGAGCTCGGTGAGCATGACGGCCAGCGTGGGGCCGGCGTCGGTCAGCTTCTCGTCGTCGTCGCCCCGCCAGTCGGCCAGACAGAGAAGGTCGCCGGGCGCGAGCGTTTCCAGCTCTACAGCGAGCCGCGCGAAATAGGTGTCACCGTGGATGAGCGACTCGACGTGATTGCCATCGGTCCACGGCTGCTCACGGACAAGCGACCGGCCCTCGAACCGTCGCTCGCGCGCGTCGAGGAACCACGGATGAAGCCATCCCCCACGGGCCGGCGACTCTTGATCCGCCTGCTCGATCATGTTCGGCGCGGCAACCGCCCGATATCGCTGGGCCGCTTCGTCCCATCGCTGAGGCTCCCGCATCCGATGGTCTGCCCGGGAAGGAGCGATCCGAAACGCTCTCGGACGGATCCGATCTCGGCCCACGAGAAATGGCCGAAAGGCCCGACTCAGTTCTCGCTGATCCGGGTAGCGCGGGAAGGTGAACACGACACGAAGCACCGGAGCCGGGCGCCGGTCGTTCGAGCCGCGGGCGATCCCCGCCGAAACTGCTTCCGAGCCTGTCGATGCTCTGTCTGGATGGGAGACCACCTACACAGATGACGTCTGGCCGCTGGAGCTGTGGCTCTCACACGAGGACGGGTTCTTGGAGGGCGACACGTGGCACGCGGGAAGGGGAGGAAGGCGACAACGACGATGGTTCCTCTTCGGATAGACGTTTGCCGCGTCTGGATGGGCCAGACGCCCCACCGTTACATACTTCCCATGAATCCTTCTTCCAGCTGACACCACTGGAACACGGATATCTCCTACCGTGTCCTCGTGAGCTCGACGTATGGCGTTGACCGAACAGCCCACCCCTCATTCGCTGGGGACTGGCCGCTCCTCGCAGACACACCGACACTCGTGATCGAAGAGGTAGCAGCCAGCCGGCCTTCGTCCGAAGAAGACGACGCGTTCCAGTGGTTCGTGAGCCTGTTCGTGGCAGAGTACGCCTCGGAGCAGTAGCCCCGGCTGAGCGATCGTCCGGCCGGAACCTCTGTGTCGCTACACAGGATCGCGCGTGCCGGCCACTCGGTAGAGGTGCCAGCGGTCCGGTATGCCCTTCAAGTCATGCTCGCCGGCGTCTTCGAAGACTAGCCCGGAACCCGCGACGAGATCCTTCACCGTCTGGGAGATCAGCACGTCCGACGGTCCGGCCTCGGCCGCGATGCGCGCGCCGATCGTGACGGCCAACCCACCGATCTTGCCGTCGATCACCCGACATTCACCTGTGTGGACACCGGCACGGATCTGAAGTCCGAGGGGCCGAACACGCGCGACGACCTCCTCGGCACAACGGATCGCTCGTGCCGGCCCGTCGAACGTCGCGTAGAACCCGTCTCCGGCCGTGTCGTTCTCGACCCCGTTCCAACGCTCCAGTGCGTTCCGCACGACGTCGTGGTGCCGTTGGATGAGTTCCTTCCACCCTTGATCCCCGAGGGTGACCTGCCTATCCGTCGAGTCGACGATGTCGGTGAACAGCACGGTTGAGAGGATCGACTCCATCTCGGGGCGAGCGGGCTCGACCCCGATGAATCGCTGGATCGCCTCGAGCCGCGGCTTCGCGAACCGTTGGAAGTCACCACCGGTCCACGCATCGGCGTCGTCCCGGCTGAAGATCTGGGTCTCCGTCTGCGGCATGAGCGACGCGACATGCTGGGTGATCTCGACATGTCTGCCGTCCCCCTCCTGCGCGATGAGCAGGGCAGGGACATGAACGGATGGCAGGACGCCCCGCACGTCTGTCTCCCACCACACCTCACTCAGTTCGATGGCGACGTCCGGGGTGCACGTGCTCGCACTGATCCGTGCCATCGCGCGCACGTCTTCCTCCGCGGGCGCTGCTCCTCCGTGGTGGGCGGCGAACCCATCTGCCCACATCCTCGCATACGCCATGGTGCCCCAGCCTTGAAGCGCGCGTCGCTCGTGATCCACCTCTTGTTGCCCCCAGCCCCACGGGTAATCCGGCGCCCAGGTCGTTCGAGGTGCGGCACTCCACCACACGAGCGCGCGGACGCGCTCAGGTTCGGTCGCCGCGAGGAGGAGGCCCGGTGCGAGGGATTCCTCCCAGCCCTCGATCACGGTTCGTGTCGATCCGGCAGCGTCGAGCACGGTGAGGAGATCCGCCGCTCGGGTTTCGAGGTTCGGAGGAGGCACGTTCCGGCTGGAAAGGCCGATCGCTCGCCGATCGTGGATGATCACGCGAGCGAACGCCGTCAGGCCGCGGTACCACGTGCTCTCCCACGGCCCTTGCCACGTGAGATTCGTGTACGCGTCGTCCAGCCACGCGACGTCGACGGGACCATCCCCAACCACTTGGTACGCCAGGTAGGCCCCGTCCTCAGCCCTCGCATAGCGGGTTTCGGGGACGTCCACCCAGGCATCCTGCGCTCAGGCACTTGCCCTCGCAAATGCTCGCGTGATCGGAGATGCGGCCGACGGCGACTCGGCGATGCCGTCCTGTCCCTTATGGGGGCGGGCGATCGTATTCCGCCACGCTGGTGCCGCCCGACGTTTGCACCTGCTTCTCCGTCCAGCCGCGCGCCGACATCAGGCCGTCGAGGTAATGGCCGAACGGGTCGCCGGGGTATCGGGACACGAAGTAAACGCGGTCGATATCCGGAGAGAGCCCGTCGACCTCGGCCTTCACGAATGCATCCGAGGCCGGCGTTGAGAGGAACGGGATCGGCAGGATCGGGGCATCGAAGTGGTAGTAGGAGGCCGGCGCCTCCAGGTAGCTCACCCGCTCGGGATCGGAGAACCAGTCGAGCTGCTCGGATTCGATCAGCCCTGCCTGCAGGAAGATCACCGAGTGGTCGGTACCGCGCGCGTTCACGTTCGCGGCGCCCCATCGCCAGTCCTCTCCGACCTTCGTGAGGTGCAGCGTGGCGATCACCGAGAACACCCCCACGCAGCCGATGATGATGCTCCGTGCCATGCGGGGCTCGATGGAACGAACGATCGCGGCCGACAACAAGATCGCGGCCGGCGCCGCCATCAACGTGTACCGGGCCTCGAACAGATGGATCGCGGTCGTGAGATCGACCACGATCAACACCGCCGTGGGGAAAAGCAGCCACCACCCGAGGAAGATGGCGGCCGAATGCTCGAAGGCCGGCATGACGAACCGCCACCCGACCGTGAACAACGCGATGATGCTCCCGACGAGGATCGCCACGAAGATCGCCGTCGGGATCGAGTACCGCGCGATGGTGTCGAACGAGACGACGTCGAACAGCGACAGCACGCCTCTACGATTGAACAGCGCGACCAGCTCGGTCATGAGCCCGAGGTCCAGCACCGTGACGAGCGTGAACGCGCCGACGAGGGCGCGGAAACCCACCTCGGTCGACCGCTCGCGGTATCGGTAGACGGCGTAGACCAACATCGGCGGGACCGCCAGCAGGAACAGCAGATGCGCGTACCCGACCAGCGCGGCCAAGACCACGAAGGCGGCCGCCCGAACAAGGGTGGGTTCGTCAAGCCATCTGATCAGCATGAGGACGGCAGCCATGAGGAGGAGCAACGCGAGCGCGTAGGGCCGCGCGTCGGAGGACTCGAACGACACCGACGGCCATAGGACGAACAGCAGCACACTGATCCGCGCGAACTCCTTGTCGAGCAACCGCTCGGCGAGCCGGTAGAACAGGAAGGCCGCCGCGATCACCTCGACCAATGACGGCGCGCGCAGGATCCATTCCTGGCTGCCGAGATGCCGGACCAGCCACTCGAGGACGTAGAAGATGACGGTCTGACCCTGGAAGTCGAAGGCGCGGTGGACGGTGTCCCCCAGCCCATCCTTGATCACCCACCACGTGACGAGCTCGTCGAGCCACAGGCTCGAGTTGAACGGGACGAGCCAGATGATCGACGCGCTGACGAACAGCACGATCCACAAGAAGCGCGTGTGGGAGCGATCGCTGGAGGTCTTGGGCTTTGCGTCCAGGACCTGCGTCTCGGCTCTGATCGTGGTCATCGCGTTCCTCTCGACGACCCGCCGGATCCGCTACAGGGTTTCGTCCATCCGGCCCGCAGCCAGGTCGCCGGCGCATCCTAACCCGCTCCCGCCCAGGGCTCCTGTTCCTGCAGGGGTGTCGTATCTGGCGTTCGCCGTTCGTCGGATAGGTTGTCGAATACGTTGATGGGAGCACCCTCCCCCGGCTCGGTAAGGAGCAGAGATGACCGAATACCTCATCTACTTCAACCAACAATGGGTGGGCGACCACTCTGAGGAGTGGTTCCAAGGTCGCGGTCCGCTCGCCATGGCGGTGGTGAAAAAGATGGAGGCTGACGGCGTCCTCGTGTTCGCCGGCGGGCTCGAGGAAGAGATCGAAGACGCCTTCAGCGCGGATGCGACCAGCGGCGAGGTCCTGATCACCGACGGGCCGTTCGCCGAAACCAAGGAGTTCCTGGGTGGCTTCACGGTGGTCGATGTCGCCGACGAGGAAGCCGCCAAGATGTGGGCAGGCAAGCTCGCCGAAGCATGCGGCTGGCCCCAAGAGGTCCGCCGATTCAAACCCCGACCCGGCGCTCGATGATCAGTCGATCGATGGATCCCGGCTTGGCCTCACGGAGGCGAAGGCTGCCACGCGAATAGGTTGTGGCCTAGGTGCCCCCTGACGACTCTTGCCACGGTCTGCACAGGCGCCTTGTCGGCAGGGACGAGGACGAGCTCGTGCCGGTGCATCACCGAAGGCACCTCCCCGCTCGGATCCCATCCGGGTGCGGAGATGTAGCGGCCTGTCAATAAGGTGACGGGACTACTACCGTCCGGACCCACCAGATCAAGTTGGGCTCGGCGGCGAGACGTACTTCATGACGGCACCGCGAGGACTGTCTTCGGCGCGAACTTCGCCATCACATCGTTCTCGCTCGATGGCCAAGCGACCGACGCGTGTCAGCTCCTTTCGCGTAGGGAGCCGAGGCGCCGTCTTGAAGTCGCGGAACCTGACCGCCCGCCTTCGGTAGACACCAGGGGCGAGCGGCCGAGCGCGTCCCGTGATCAGATCGTGTGGTATCCGTTGTCGACGATCAACGTGTCGTTCCCGTCCCACGTCGGCGCTTCACTGAACACGTCGAACGGCGTGACCGCGCCGGTGGCGACGTCGACGACCTCCGCCTTGCCCTCGTTCCCGTAGGCGACCATCGAGCCGTCGGGCGAGACGCTGGGGTACGAGAACGTACCGCCCGTGACGAGACGCCGTGCGTTGCTGCCGTCGCCGTTCATCGTCCAGATCTGCTTCGCGGCGAATCCGGATGGATGGTCTAGGAACACGATGCTCCCGTCGGGCGCGTAGGCCGCGAACCCCGCATCCCTCCGAAGCATCTTTGGCTTGCCACCTGCAAGCGGCACCGTCCAAAGGTCCCACTCCTCGTGGCCCGGCTTTCCCCGAGGGAGGTGGAACAGCACGGTCGTGCCGTCGGGACTCACGTCGGATATGACGATCCATGCGGGGCGACTGTCGTGAGGAAGGTCAACCACCTTGTGCATCTCGCCGGTGGTGACGTTCGCGGCGTAGAGATCACCGAGTTGGCTCGTGGCGGAGACACGACCCTGGAAGAGGACCGTTTCGCCGTCGATCCACGTTGGGTCGTAGCCGTCGAGACCTTGGGGCGTGACCGTCACGACGTCGGAAGATCCGTCCAGGCTCGAGACGTAGAGGTGATCGTTGCCGCAACAGGTATTCCATGCGATGGCGCTTCCGCCCGGTGAGACCTCGGCGAGCCGCGCTCCGGGGAGCGCAATCGGGAGCGGAGAGCGATCTCTCGTCGTGACGTCGACGTAGTAGTGGGTCGTCGTCTTCAGTGGATTCGGATCCGCGGGACTGGCTGGCGATCCCTCTTCCGATCGTCCGAGCAAGGCGACCGCCCACACCGCGAGCACCACGATGACCGCCGCCGCTGCGAACGCGCCGATCCGACGGTTCCGAGCTGTGCGGCGTTGCCGCTCCTCTTGGTCCTTCCATGCGTCCTGATCTGGTTCCTTCTGGTCGGTCACCATGTCGAACAGCTCCTTGACCTCGTTCATGCGGGCCTCCCGGCGGTTCGGAGGGCGGCGCGGCCCTGCGACGCGAGGGCGCGGACGGTCGAGGGTCGGACACCCAAGATCGCGCCTGCTTCCTCGGAGCCGTAGCCGTATAGATCGAGCAGGAGCAGGGCGGCTCGTTGCCGTGGCGTCAGGGCGGCGAGCAGCTGCCGGACATCCTCCCGAAGCTCAACGTCCTCGAACTCGTCGCGAGCGAGCCCGAGCGGTATCCGCTTGCCGGCGTGTCGGCGCGCGGCCCGCAGTTGCATCCGATTCCCGTTCAGCGCGATACGGAACAGGTAGGCGACCGGGTCGTCCATGCGGTCGACGCGATCCCACCGTTCCCAGATCTTCAGGAAGGACTCCTGCATGAGGTCGGCGGCCTCCTGTGCGTCTCCGGTGACGAAGTAGAGCGTCTTGAACAGACGTCGGTGTTCGTCGTCGAAGAACGACCGGAAGTCCCTTGTGGCAGTGTTCCCGCCCTCGGGCAGCCGCACGACCTCGCCTTCTGCCTGCATCACCCATTCCAAATGCCGAACGGACGGCCAGCGCTTAGGACCCTGACCAAGGGTGCCAAGCAGGCAGGGGTCAAATCGGCTCTCGACCGCAGTGCTTCTCGGCCAAACAGGTCACGGCTGCCACTCCCCCAGATCGGCCCCCTTCGCGAGGAATCGGGGATCAGACCCGTCGACACCGACACCCCACAGCTGCCAGTGCCGATGACCATCCCTCTTGGAGAAGGCATCCATCCTGCAGTAGAGGATGCGGAGGCCGTCCGGAGAGAATCCAAGTACGTTGACGACATAGCCGCTGCCTGCGGTGAGAACCGAAGTCACCGTTCCGCTTGCGACATCGACGGTGCGGATCTCCGTCACCGGCCCAGCGTTGGCGATGTCATATCCCTCGCCCTGCCTCACGCCGTATGCGATCCGATCGCCCGTCGGCGACCACACGGCGCCCTGGACGTCATCCGCGACATGCACGACACCCGTGGAGCCGATGATGGGTGAAACGACCAATGCTGACGACGTGCCGCTGATGAAGGCGGCGTGGGTGCCGTCGGGCGAGTACGCGATCGGGCAGCAAAGTGCCTGGACGTCTCCAGCAGGCGCGATCCGCGGAGGACCACCGTCGACGGGGATCTCGAGGGCGGAGACGAAGATCGACCGGCCGTCAGGCGACCACGACGGGTCGTAGTCGCCAGAGAACCTAGGGACGGAAAGCAACTTCTGTAGTGCACCGTCGATCCCATAAACAGCGATCGTTCGCCGGCCTCCGGGGGAGTCGTCCTTACGAGCCCACACGGCGACCTGAGTGGAATCGGGTGACCACGCAACATGCCAGCCCATCCCCACGCGGAACGATGAGACGATCCGGCCCCTCGGATCGGCGATCGTGACGGTCCAAGGGGACCTGCATCGGAAGGCCAGATATCTGCCGTCGGGGGCCCACGACGGCCCTCCCCAGCTGTCACATCGGCTCCCAGTGGAGCTTGGGAGGATGTGCACCGGGTTCCTCCCGTTCGCACCGGCCACGTATATCTCGCCACGGCGCTCGTAGGCCAGGCGATAGGTGCCGATCAACATCGGAGCTGGGCTGGCGCTGAGCGTCGGATCCTTGCGGCCATCGGCGCGAGCCAGAGCGGTGATGCTCAGGATCACGAACGCTATCGAGAGCCCGCCGACCGAGATCCGCCTGTTCCGAAGCTTGCGTTGATGAGATCCTTCAGGCAGTTGTTGTTGGGGTTCG
This sequence comes from Actinomycetota bacterium, assembly GCA_036007245.1. Lineage (GTDB taxonomy): Bacteria > Actinomycetota > UBA4738 > UBA4738 > HRBIN12 > AC-51. Next base: position 11,140 of record DASYOY010000137.1, read on the forward strand.
GGAACGTGCGCCTTGCTCTGCGTCGGCATGCTGACGCTCTGCCTCGCGTTGGACATCTCGTGCTCCTTCCTCCGAAAGGGTCAGTCGATCACCGAAGGAATCGGAACGAATCGACGACGGGCGCCACTTGGTCGATCAACGTCTGGAAATCGCTCGGGCTGTACGTGTCGTCGATCACGATCGTGACGGTGCCGCCTGACGGGAGGTCAAGGACATAGAAGCGCTCCTTTGCACTCCCGGAGATGGCCCATGCCTCAGGGTGAGCGGGGTGGGCTGTGACGAGGTTGAGTCCGTTCGAACAGGTCTGGTTCCAGTCACTGGCGAGCTGGACGTCCATATAGCTGCCCGTCGCCGAGCCTAGCCTCACGGGCTGCGGCGCCGTGGCGTCGAGAGCCGGATGGGTCGACAACCAGCTCGTGATCGCCTCGCTGGACGTGCCGACGCCTTGCTTCGGCTTGTTCGAGCAATCCGCCTGTGCCGCCACGACGTTGCTTAGCACAATGACATCGGTGCCCGACGCCCCGGGCGTCTTGAGCGCGAAGTACCGGTTCGCCTCGCCCACCAACTTCCAGTCGGACGGAAGGGTGTATCTGAACGGAGCATCGAAGGAATCGGAATGGCCGCTCACGACCTGTGGGGCGACCGACACCGGTGGCGCCGGCGAGGCGGGGACCTCCGGGCCGCCGACCGAGCCGAACAACAGGACGGCGCCGATCACGAGTGCGACGGGGACGGCGATGCCCACCGCGATCGCGGCGATCCGTTGGTTCCTCGACCTGCGCTCTCTATAGCGATCGAAGCGTGTGATCCGTTGCGGCGTCTTCGTGCTTGACATCTCCATCACCTCCACGGCGCGGCGGATGCCCTGCACTGCTCGGCGAGCACGACCGTCGAACGTCATGTGTCGTCCTCCTCCAGGCGCAGCCGGCGAACCACGTTCTGCCGGCCATCGTGCAGCTGCTTCTTGACCGTGCCCGTCGCGGTGCCGAGGATCTCCGCGATCTCGGCGACCGACCGATCGTCTAGGTAGTGGAGCGCGATGACCTGTGCCTGGCGTCGTGGAAGAGATCGGACGGCCGCCCAGAACTCCGCGTCGTCGGCGGACAGCTCTGGCATCGTCGTCGTCACTCTCCGAGCGAACCTCCCCAGCGCGCGCGCCTCGGCGTAGCGACGTCGGAACATCGACATCGACATGTTCGAGACGACGCGGCGCACCCAGAGATCTGGCCGGTCGTATCGAGCGACGCGTGCCCAATCGCGATGGGCCGCCAGGAAGGCCTCTTGCGCGAGGTCTTCCGACGCCGTACGGCTTCCCGAGAGTGCGAAGGCGAGTCCGACCACCGCCGGAAACTCGCGCGCGTAGAACTCCTCGAACGTCTCCAAGGAGTCGATGGCGGCCGATCCGCCTTCCTGCACCACGGGATCGCCTCTCTCCTGGTGGTAGCCAGGTCATCTTTGCTCCAGCCGGTCCATCGCGCGAGCGGCCTCGAGGGTTTACCGCAACGCTGCACTTCACCGTCAGGACTGGACGGACAGCCCCATCGCGACAAGGAAGTCCCCCGAGCCGCGCCTCTGCATGCTCGCGATGGGGCGTTGAGTGGAAAGGGATGCAGTTGACGGCCCGACTGTTGGTGCGCACGTTGGGCCCGGCTTGCTACCTCCGGCCATCGCCTTGTGAGTTGGAAAGATGGATACGGTCGGAGCTGTTAGGCGGAAGCTCTCGATCCCTCCGTGACTTCATCTTTGTGCGACACGAAGGAGATGACCTTCCGGCAAGCCTACGAACCCCAGGGCATCTCGTGAACGCTGCACGGGGGTGAACGTCGTGGCGGCTCCGGGAAAGCGGTGACCTCCCAGCTAGGGCAACCGTGATGTTGGCAGCGGTTGCTCCTGGAGCTCCGCGATCGTAGACGCGGCGGCCTTGGCGCGCTTTGTCGACATGGCGCGTCGCAGTCGCAGCTCGTCCGGAAATCGGACCGGCGGGCCCTGCCTACCGGTCCGATCGCCCACACGCACTCACCCATCCGGCCGTCGGGAGAACGTCGTCTTTCCAGGCAGGCACGTGTCGCGGATGATGACCATCCGCAAGGGAGGCTCAGAGGATCCGGGGGCACGAATGGTGAGCCAGGAACGATTGCTTTCTCAAGACCCATCGGTGGTCGATCTCCAAGCGCCGACGAGAACCCAGCGGATCAGCGTCGATGTGGATGTGGCGTCCGCGGATATGAGCCCGGAGCAGATCTGCGGCCTGCTGATCTCCGCTCTCGAGAGGGCGTACCCGTTCGTGCGAGGAGTTCGTATCAACCAATGTTCGTCGCTCACGGACCAAGGGATGAACGGTTCCGATCGGTCGCGCGTCGCAGGCGCGCCCGAGTAGGAAGACCCGTCACTCCGCGTCCGGAGCGGCGTGTGGCAGGTAACCGGCGGCGACCGCTTGCGCTTCGCGACCGAGGCAGATGCAAGGGCCCAACATGCGTGGAGTTAGGCTCGGTGGGTGCTCGCGATAAGGATCGCTCGCATCCCTATCGCGGGATGCATCGTCGTGATCCTCGCGGCGACGCAAGCATCGGCCGGCTCGATCCGAGCGGGTCGGCTCGGGATCGGTGACTCAGTGATGCTCGGAGCGAAGCAGGAGCTTCGCGCGAGAGGGTTCGGCGTCGTCGACGCGGTGGTTTCCCGTCAGTTCTATCGAGCACCCGCGCTGGTCAGGTATTGGCGGCGCCAGGGACGACTGCCAGAAGACGTCGTGATCCACCTAGGGACCAATGGCACCGTCAACCTGACGGACTGCTATCACGCCGTCCGGGCTGCCGGTCGGAGGAAGGTCTTCCTGGTCAACCTGAAGGTGCCCCGCTCGTGGCGAGCCGAGGACAACCAACGGCTCCATCACTGCGCGAAGCACTTCCCGAACGCCTACCTGATCGACTGGTACGGCCACAGCCACGATCGCCCAGGATGGTTCGCATCCGATGGCTATCACCTCAGTGGGACTGGCAGGATCGCGTACGCCACGCTCATCAAGCGAGAGGTCGCACGCCACGACGGGTAAGCGTTTCGCGGCCGCTAGGCGTCTCTACTGGTGTGGGGGAAGAGATCCACGCCGGGCCCGACGCGATCGGGCGAAATGGCTATGACAAACAACCGGTTCCCGACCAGTCTCGCGTGAACGCCGGCGGGGTCGCGGCGGCGTCGAGCGGGGGGTATCGTCGGGCCTTGTCTGGCTCCACCTGATCGCGAGAACGATGGGACACACTGCGGGCACGTCCATCCGTCTCCAGCGCTTGAGCGCGCTGGTCGCGCTCGCGACCGGCTTCGCGTTCGGGCGGATCCTCGACGGGCCCGGCGCGACCTATCGCATGATCGCGGTCGGCCTGGCGTCGGGTGTGTTCGCCTGGGCCACCGAGCGA
>DASYOY010000138.1:0-21422 GCA_036007245.1 Actinomycetota bacterium
GATCAAGCTTCCCCAGGCGTTGCCGCCGATCCAGACCACCTACCTGTACGACCGCAACGGGCACCTGCTGACGACCCTGCACGGCTCGGTCGACCGCACCGTCGTGCCGTTGCAGCAGATCTCGCCGCACCTCACAGACGCAGTGATCGCGACCGAGGACCACGACTTCTACAACCACCCCGGCGTCGACGTCCCGGGGATCATGCGCGCCGCCTTCACGGACCTGATCAAGCGACAGACCGTGCAGGGCGCGTCCACGATCACCGAGCAGCTCGTGAAGAACGTCTACGCGGGGACCTATTCGACCGATGCGGACGGCGTGCAGAGCTACACCCTGCCGCCGCGCACGATCGAGGAGAAGATCCGCGAGGGCCTGCTCGCGATCAAGCTCGAGCAGTCGATGAGCAAGGATCAGATCCTCGCGACCTATCTCAACACGGTGTACTTCGGGCACGGCGCCTACGGGATCCAGGCGGCCGCACGGACGTACTTCGGCAAACCCGCGAGCGAGTTGACCGTGTTGGAATCGGCGTCGCTGGCCGGGGTGCTGCACGCGCCCGATCTGTACGACCCGATCAACCGGCCGAGCGACAACTGGTACCGGCGCAATTACGCCCTCGATCAGATGGCGCAGTACGGGTACATCTCGCAGGGGCAGGACACGCGTCTGAAGGCGAAGAAGTGCTGCGGAACGGTCCCGGACCAGACCGAACAGTTGCGGGCGCCGGGGCAGTCGGAGTACTTCGCCGCGTACGTGCGCCAACTGCTCTTCCAGAAGTACGGCGAGGCGCAGGTGTACGCGGGCGGCATGAAGGTGACGACGACGCTCGACCTCGGCCTACAGGCCGACGCCGAGGACGCGATCAAGCAGGGGCTGCCCGACCAACAGAACGACCCCGCGGCGGCACTCGTCGCGATGGACCCACGCACCGGGCAGATCCTTGCGATGGCGGGCGGCCGCGACTGGAACAAGAGCCAGTTCAACTACGCCACCGGCGTCGGCGGTTCGGGCCGGCAATCCGGCTCCGCGTTCAAGGCGTTCACCTTGGCCGCCGCGATGCAGGCCGGCTACGACCCGAACGCCTACTGGCACGGTCCCTCGACGATCGCCATCCCGCAGTGCCCGGACCCCACCCAGCCGGACGGGATCTGGCATCCGGTGAACGCTGGCGATGAGGAGTCCGGTGACTTCACGCTGTTCCAGGCGACGGCCCACTCGGTGAACACGATCTTCGCGCAGGTGATCGCGCAGCTCGGCCCGAGCAACGTCGTCGACATGGCGCACGCGCTGGGGATCAAGTCGACGCTGCCCGACACGTGCGCGATCACACTTGGCTCCGTCGGTGTCAACCCGCTCGAGATGACCAACGCGTACGGGACGCTCGCGGATCAGGGTGTCCGCCACTGGGTCACGCCGCTGCTCCAGGTCAAGACGAGCGACGGCCAGATCGACGATTCCGTCGGTTCCGCGGGAGCCCGGGTGCTCGACGCGAACGACGCGAACCTCGTGACGAACGCACTTCAGGGTGTCGTCACCGGAGGGACCGGCACCGCTGCGCAGCTCGGCACGTGGCCGGTCGCCGGCAAGACCGGCACGGCCAACGACAACGTCGACGCGTGGTTCTGCGGCTACACGGTGCAGATCGTGACCTGCGTCTGGATGGGCTGGCCGAAGAACGACACAACGCCGCTCGCGAACGTCGAGGGCGTGCCGTCGGTCTACGGCGGCACGATCCCCGCCGAGATCTGGCACACCTTCATGATGAACGCGATGCAGGGGCTCCCACCACAGCCGTTCCCGGCGCCGACGTTCGATAGCGCGCACTCGATCGGTCCGACGATCTCGGTCCCGTCGCCGACGCCCTCGCCGACCGCGCCGCCGAGCGAGTCGCCGACGCCGACGCCGACCCAGACGCCGAAGCCGACGCACAGCCCGAGCCCGACCGCATCACCGTCACCGTCCGGATCACCGTCCCCGACGGAGACGCCGACACCCTCGCCGCCGTGAGCCGGCGCGGTGCCCGCTAGATCGCGGGCGCCGCGAGCAGCGACTCGTCCAACGGGATCAGCGCCGTGACGACGGTGCCGCGTCCCGGACTCGAACGCAGGTTGAACGTGCCGCTCGCGAGCTCGACCCGCTCCCGCATGGACGCGAGCCCAACCCGTCCCGCGCGCAGGTAGTCGCGCGCCCTGGCGGTCTCGAAGCCCTGGCCGTCGTCCTCCACCTCGACGCGCAGCTGGTTGCCGTCGGTGTCGAGGTGCACCATCACGGTCGTCGCCTTCGCGTGCTTGCCGATGTTCGTCAGCGACTCCTGCACGACCCGGTAGGCGAGGGTTTCGACGTCGCGGGGGACCGGACGCTTCAGATCGCCTTCGAACGACGACACGATGCCGGTGTCGCCCTCGAACCGGGCGACGGTCTCGCGGAGCGCCGGCATCAGGCCTCGCTCCTCCAGGACCGGGGGCCGCAGGCCGGCCATGAGCTGGCGAAGGGCGTCGGCCTCGCCCGCGAGTTCCTGGCGGATCTTCACGAGCACCTCCGTCCCGCGCTCCACGTCGCCCGACTTGATCATGAGCAGAGCCGCCTCCAGGCTGAGCGAGGCAGCGGAGACGCCTTGCACGGGACCGTCATGCAGGTCGCGCGCGATCCGGTTCCGCTCCTGCTCGATCGCGGCGTTGGAGCGGCGGAGTAACCGGGTGCGGTCCTCATCGCGGTCCTGCAGGAAGTGGAACAGCGACCGGATCGTCTGGTCGGCGACCTTGGCAGCCGTCACGTCGCGCACCAGCAAGAGCGTCCGCGGCGGGTCGGTCGGGATCTGCGACGCGGTGGACTCGAGGTGCATCACCTGGCCATCGCTGCGTTCGAGCGTCGCGTGGGCGCCGTTCAAGAGCAGGCCGAAGCCCGTGTCCGCCCCGTCTACCACCCCGGCGAGCGCCGCCCACGGCAAGCCGGTCAGCGCGCCGGCGTCGGTCGAGATCATCCGAGCGAACGCGTCGTTCGCGCGGACGATGGTGCCCTCGTGGTCGACCTCGACGAACCCGTCGACGGCGGCTTCGAACACCAGCCGCAGGTGCTCCTCGGAGGTCGTGAGCGACTCGTTCGCCTCGCGCACGCGCTCGAGCGCGGCGTCCATGTCGCGCAGCGACGCGTCGCTCTCGGCCACCGCTGCGCGCAGACTCGTGTAGGCCTCGGCGCTCGCGAGCTGGTTGATCAAGATGCGCAACGCGATCGCGGTGCCGAGGAGCATCAAGATCACCGTTGCCTGACCGCCCGCGATCCCGCGCGCGTCGTCCATGATCGCGACGAGCGACAGCGCGGCGCTCGCGGCGATCACCGTGATGCTCGTCAGGAGCGGGCGCACGACCGCGACGGGTTCGCGGATGCCGATGCGCTCGCGATCGTGCGGCACGAGCAAGAACATGCAGCCGATCGCTGGCGGTGCGAGCACGTAGACAACGGAGATCCAGCCCGACGCCGCCTGCGAGGTACCGTCGGCCCACGCGTGGCCGAACCAGATCGTAACGAGCGCGATGATGCCGAACCCAGCGAAGGCGAGCAGGTGCGACCGCGCGGGCGCCCACAGCGCCAGCGCGCCGAAGATCCCGATGACCGTGGCGCCGAGGATCGCGAACGTTGCGGCGGCGACCGCCGCGTCGGCACCGGCGTTGGGCGGGACGATCACGATGTAGGCGATCGCCGCGAGCGACAGCGACAGGACGGCGACGTCGGCGATCACCTCGCGCCGGTACGGCTCGTCGAAGTGCGCCGCGAACTCGTCGCGGGCGGCCGCGATGAAGGGCACCAAGATCACGAGCAGGAGCACGTCGAGCGCGTGCGGCTCGAACGCTCGGTCGGTGGCAACGCCTACGAGCCCGAACACCATCGCCGCGGCGCCGACGACCAGGAGCGCGATGCCGAGCGAGCGCTGCCCCGGCCAGCCGTCGGACCGCGCGGCGCCCATGACGGTGACGCCCGCGAGGACGAACGACGCTCCGGCGGTCAACGCCCGCGTGACGGAGGACGCCGTCGTGCCCGGATCGGCCAGCAGGAGCGCGATGAGGCAGACGATCGCCAGCGCGACGAGCACCGGGAGGATGCGCCGTGGGGATGGGACGGCTTCCATGGGTCCGTCCATCATGGCCGCTGGGACGGCGCGCCTCCATCACCCGTGGGCTGGAACCGCCTCCGCCGGACGGACTAGACCGGCTGGCGCCTACTCGATCAGGCGGCGGCGAAGGGCCTCGGCGACGGCCGCGGTGCGGTCCGAGGCGCCGAGCTTCTCGAAGATGTGTTCGAGGTGGGTCTTCACGGTGTCGGGGGAGATATAGAGGCGCTCGGCGATGTCGCGGTTCGTGTGCCCGAAGGCGAGCAGCTGCAGCACCTCGATCTCGCGGGCGGTCAGGGTCTCGGCCTTGCGGTCGCGCTCCTTGGCCGTCGAGAGCTCCTCGGCGAGCGCGACCACGAGCTGCGGGTCGATCACCATGTTGCCGCCGGCCACCAGCCGCACCGTCTGGATCAGGTGCTCGGCGTCGCGCGCCTTGAGCACGTACCCACGGGCGCCGCTGCGCACGGCCTCGACCACGAATTGGCGGTCGTCGTAGGCGGTGAGCATGATCACGCCGACATCCGGGTGGTGGTCGCGGAGCTCCCGCGCCGCCTCCAGCCCGTCCATCTCGGGCATCCGGATGTCGATCAGCGCGATGTCCGGCGTCTCCGCCTGGACGAGGTCCAGGAGCTCCTTGCCGTTGGCGGCCTCGCCGACCACATCGATCCCGTCGGCCATGTCGAGGTAGCGGCGGAGCCCTTGGCGCACGAGGGAATGGTCGTCCGCGATCGCGACCCTGATCGTCACGGTTCCCTCCTGTCCGCCCCGCATGTCGGCCCGGGCCGCGCCCGGGTTGCGGCAATCCTAGTCGCTTTGGGGGGTTGCCGTGTGGTCACCGCGACCCTCGGTTCTCAGAAGACGAACTGCCAGTTGATGAACAGGAAGGCAAGCAGGGCAAACCCACCCGTGAAGGCGACGAGGGTCGCGGTCTCCGGCGGGCGGCGGCGTTCGGCGGCGAGCGCCCACCCCCACGAGACGGGGAAGACGACGGCCATGAACCGCGGCATCGACAGCAGCGGGCGGCTCGACAGCGGCAACAGCAACGGCAGCAGGACGCTCGCAGCGGCGTAGACGGTGTACGTGAGTGCGATCCGCCGCACGGCCAACACGATGCCGATCACGGCCAGCGTGACCACCGTCAGGTCGAGCAGCCACCAGCTCTGATAGCGCCACGCGAACTGCACCGCGCTCACGATCGTGGCGATCGGCTGTTGCGCACCGTCGGGCCGCCACGCCCGCTGGGCGTCCAGCGGTGCGAAGAAGTCGCGCGCCCGCAGCCACCACCACCCCGCGTATAGCGCCGGGCCGATCGCGACGGCGGCCGCCGCCACGAAGCGCGGCAGCATCGGCCGCTGATCCCGCCGGTACTGCGAGATGACTTCGACCCACAGCGCGAGGATCAGGACGATCCCGATGCTGCGCGTCGCCGCGGCGAGTGCGCCGGTCGCCGCCGCCCACACCCAGCGGTCGCGCCGTGCGTACCAGAAGCACGCGACCGACGCGATCAAGAACAGCGACTCGGTATACGGCGCGTAGAGGAAGAAGGCCGTTGGGAACAGCGCCGTGAACAGCACCGCCCGGCGCGCGGCGGCGTCGCCGAGCTCGAAACGGGTCAGCGCGTGCAGCAACAGTAGGGCGCCGAACGCGCAGGCGTTGGCCACCAGCAGGCCGGCCCCGAGGGCTCCGATCCCGGGTACGGCGTTCACGATCCGGATCGCAAGCGGGAACGCCGGGAAGAACGCGGCGCTGTTGTCGGTGTGGCTGTATCCGCTGGTGGCAAGGCGCAGGAACCACTGGGCGTCCTGACGCTGCAGCGCCGTGACGGCCATCGACCAGCCGGGAAAGAGGCTGGGGTTCGGGAAGCCGGCGTCGGTTGGCGGCTGGCCGGGCGGCAGCGCGAGCATCCCGCCCCCGATCACCGAGATGACTGTGAGCAGCACCCGGGCGCCGAGGAACGCCCACAACGCCTCCCGCCATCCGTCGCGGATGCGAACGTCGGGGTTCATGTCACCAGGACCGGCATCGGCAGCGGCGCCTTCGCGGTCGTGAGCGAGATCGGGACGCGCTCGTCACGGACCCACCCGACCAAGCACCAGATCAGCACGATCGCGCGCGCCCCGAGGGCGACCTCGAACCACCACTGCTGCGGCAGCGCCATCACGCCCGTGTACGTCCCGAAGAACCAGAACCGCGTGACGAACACCGCGACGTCGGTGATCTCGAACGCGACGAATCGACGCAGGTTGGGCATCGTCAGTGCGAACACCGGCAGCAGCCACAGCGAGTACTGGGGCGAGTAGACCTTGTTGGTCAGCAGGAAGCAGATCAGCAGCGGCACGGCGATCGTCCATCGCTGGAACGACGGGTCGCGGCGCGCCTTCCACAAGATCGCGACGAACGTCGTGAACATGAATAGCGCCAAGGCGAACAGGTTCACGTTGTCGATCGAGATGCATGCCGACGGCCAATGCCGGCACGCGACGTACCAGGCGCTATCGAAGTCCGGTGTCCGTCCGCCGTTGTACGAGAAGAAGGTCGACCACGGTCCCCACCGGTAGGGCGGCGTCGCCCATCCACCCGGTGGCAGCACGATGAAGGGGAGATTGATGGCGACCCACGTGCCCGCCGACCACCACAGCAGCCGGATCGACCGGTCGGGCTCACGGTCCTGCAGCCCCTGGAGGAACAGCGGGATGATGATCAGCGCCGGGTAGAACTTCGCCGCCGCGCCGAGGCCGATCAGGACGCCAGCCCAGCCGTCTCGTCGGCGCGACCACGCGACCATCGCTCCGGTCGCGGCCGCGACGGCCGCGAGATCCCAGTTGATCGTCGCGTAGATGAACAGCGTCGGCGCGAGCGCGAACCACAACGCGCGCCGGCCGGCGAGCAACCACAGGCACCACGCCGTCAGCAGCGCGAAGCCGAGCATCATCGCCGCGTTCGTATAGAAGAACCCCTGATAGGTGTCCTGGATCCAGGCGGCGAGGCGCATCAGGTACATCGTGAGCACCGGGTACTCGTCGCAATTGTTCGCGCTCTGGGCGCACGGATCGAGGAACGGGAGCCGCCCGCCGGCGAGCTGTTCGGTCCCGAGCAGCGGCACGACGTCGGTGTAACAGAGGTACCGGTACTGTCTGCCGTCGCCGTAGTGGCCGGTCGCGCATTGTGCCTTTGAGGCCGCGCCGAGCGCCACCGTCCCGAAGGTGCACGCGAGCACGAGGAACAGGCTCACGCTGCGTGTCGCGTGCCGCATGCCGCGCATCGTATCCGGGTGGTCTCGACCGCAGGTGTTGCGAGCGAGCGGTGTGAAGGTGTGAGTACGCACTCGTAGAGTGGGTGCTCATGCGGTACCGGGTGGAGCAGCTCGCGGCGTCCTGCGACGTGTCGGTCGACACCGTGCGCTTCTACCAATCGCGAGGCCTGCTGCCGCAGCCGGAGCGGGAGGGCCGGGTCGCCTGGTACGGCGACGACCACGCCGAGCGGATCCGCCGGATCCGTGCGCTCCAGACGAAGGGCCTGACGCTCGCGGCGATCGGGCGGGTGCTCGACGGCGAGGTCGCCGCCGACGACGCCGACCTCGCTGCTGCGGTCGCCGTCGCGCGCGGCGACGACGGGCAGGCGGCGACGCTCACTCTCGATGAGCTGGCGAGCGCCTCCGGCGTGCCGGCGTCGTTGATCCAGGCGGTCGAGCGCGAGGGCATCGCCGTCGGCCGGCGCGTCGACGGCCAGGTGCGCTACTCCACCGCGGACGTCGAGGTGGTGCGCACGGCGCTGAGGCTGCTTGAGTTCGGGCTTCCGGTCGGCGACCTGCTTTCGCTGGCGCGAGATGCGGATGAGGCACTGCGCACACTGGCCGTTCGCGCCGTGGACCTGTTCGACGCGCACGTGCGCGAGCCGATCCGCGACACGGTGGGCGCCGAACCCGGTGGCGCGCGCACCGCAGAGGCGTTCGAAGCGCTGCTTCCCGCCGTGACGTCGTTGATCGCGAATCACTTCCGGCGGGTCGTCATCGAAGAGGCCGAGCGGCGGTTGGAGCCATGACCGACCCATGCCTGCCCACCGGCGACCAGAAGGCCGCGACGGTTCGCTCGCTGTTCGACCGGATCGGGCCGCGCTACGACCTCGTCAACCGCGTGATGACGTTCGGGATGGACGTCGGCTGGCGGCGGCGCGCGATCCGGGAGCTGCACCTCCCCCCCGGCTCGCGTGTGTTCGACCTCGCGTGCGGGACCGGCGACCTATGCCGGGAGCTCCAGCGTGCGGGGCACCGGCCGATCGGGTTCGACTTCGCGTTCGGCATGCTTGCGAACGCGCGCACCGACGCCCCGTTGGTGCAGGCGGATGCGCTGCGGCTGCCCGTTCCCGATGCATCCGCCGACGGCGTCACCTGCGGCTTCGCGTTGCGCAACGTCGTCTCGCTCGAGGGACTGTTCACCGAGCTCGGCAGGGTCGTGCGGCCCGGCGGGGCGATCGCATTGCTCGATGCGAGCCGCCCAGAGCAGCCGGTGCTGCGCGCCGGACACGCCGTCTACTTCCAACGGGTGGTGCCCGTGATCGGTGGATTGCTGTCGGACCGCGACGCGTACGCCTACCTCCCGAAGTCGATGGCGTACCTGCCGCCGCCCGCCGAGATGGTCGCGATGCTGCAGCGCGCCGGCTTCCCCGAAGCCCGGCGGATCCAGCTGTCGGCTGGCATCACCCAGCTGTTGACCGGGGTGCGCGCGTGAGCGCAGCCAGGCTCGGCGCGTCGTTCGATCTGCTGGCGGCCTGGCATGAGGGCGGCGTCTTCCTAGACCGTGACGGGGTCGGGATCGCCACCGGACCCGGCGACCGGGTGGCGCCCGCTGATGTGGCCGCCGCGCTCGCCGAGCGCCCCGAGGGGGTGGTCGCGGCGGGAGCGTTGCCGTTCGACGGTGGCGGCACGCTCGTGATCGGCGAGGACCAGGTCCGTCGGATCGACCCGTTCGTGACGACCAAGATCGGCGAGGGTGGTGCCACGCTCGTCACGGGCGTGATCCCGGCGGCGGCGTTCGGCGAGACCGCCGTCACACCCGTGCCTGCGCCGGAGCTCTACGCGGGCGCCGTGCGAGAAGCCGTCCGGAGGATCCGAGCGGGCGAGCTCCGCAAGGTGGTGCTCGCGCGCACGATCGAGGTCGCCGGCGACCGGACGTTCGACGCGCGCCGGCTCGCCCATCGTCTGCGCGCGGTGGACCCGCACGCGTTCGCGTTCATCGCGCCCGCGGCGCGCGGGGTGCTGGTTGGCGCCTCGCCGGAGCTGTTGATCTCGCGACAGGGGAGCGAGGTCCGCGCGAATCCGCTTGCCGGCTCGGCGCCGCGATCGGGGGACAAGGACGAGGACCGCGCGAATGCCGATGCGCTCGCGGCATCGGCGAAGAACCGTGAGGAGCACGCGATCGTCGTCGAGGCGATCGTCGCCGCTTTGCAGCCGCTGTGCGCGACGCTCACGTGGGATCGCGAACCCGTGCTTCTCGAGACGGCGAACGTCTGGCACCTGTCGACGAGGTTCCGCGGACGGTTGGCCGAGCCGGCGCCGAGCGCGCTCGACCTGGCGCTGGCCCTGCATCCGACGCCAGCCGTCGCCGGCGCGCCGACGGACGTCGCGCTCGCCGCGATCGGCCAGCTCGAAGGGTTCGCGCGCGCCTCGTACGCGGGACCGGTCGGCTGGGTCGATGCCGAGGGCAACGGGGTCTGGGCGATCGCGCTCCGTTGCGCGCTCCTGTCGGCCGATCGCGCGACGCTGTATGCCGGGGCGGGCATCGTCGGCGGGAGCGTCCCCGAGGACGAGGTCGACGAGACCGATCGGAAGTTCCGCGCGTTCCTCGACGCGCTCCGTTGGGGCTGACCCGCCCACCGGCCGACGCAGCGTCGATCCCGCCGATCGGTCGGTCGAGCCGCCTGCCGGCCGCTCCTGGGATCGGCACCGGACCGCCATGGTCGATCACCGCCTTCCCCGCCGCGCCGCCTACATCGCCGTTCTCGTATGCGCCGTCGTGTCTGTCGGGGCCGGGGCGCAGGCGGACGTCACCGCCGGAACGGTCGTGAGCTGGGGGCGAACGCCTACGGGCAGCTCGCGGACGGCACCGTCACGCCGCACCTCACCCCACAGGCGATCGCAGGCTTGTCGTCGGTCGTGCAGCGGACGCGTCGCGATGGGCAGAGACTTCGCCTCCGCGATCGTGCCGACGACCTAGTCGTCGCGTGCAAGCGTTGCGGCGACCGCGTCGCGGACCTCGGCTCGCCCGCGACGTTGCAGTTCCGGGTCCGCCGATACCTCGACGACCTGGACGCCGCCCGTGCGCGCCGCCTGCTCGAGCGCCGGGACGAGGTCGTCCGATCGGTCCACCCGCCGATGTCCGACCTGTGCGGCGGCGCACACCTCGCCGATGTCCGCGGGTTGCCGCGTGACGAACAGCTCCTCGAGTTCGGGCAGCTCCGCTTGATCCAACAGAGAAAAGATCTGACCGCCGCCGTTGTTGACGACCACGATCACGACGTCCGGCCCCCTTGGCCCGGCCCACAGCAGGGCCCCGGCGTCGACCAGGAACGTGACGTCGCCGACGAGCGCATATGTCGGCCCGATGTCGGCGGTCGCCGCGCCGAGGAGCGTCGACACCGATCCGTCGATCCCGCTGGCGCCGCGGTTCCCGATAACGCGGAGCAGGTCTCCGGGGTTCCAGATGCGCGGCGGTCTCCGCGGCGCGAGGAACGCGTCGACGTCTCGAACGGGCATCGACGAGCCGACCCAGAGCACGCCGCCGTGCGGCACGAACGCGCCGAGGTCGCGCGCGACACGGCCTTCGAACGGGTCGTCCCACCCGTCGAGCATCCGGTCGACGGCCGCGTGGACGCGGAGGTCGGCGCGCCGCCACGCCTCGAGCCACCCATCGGGTCTTGCGCTCGTACGGTCCTCGCGCTGGTCCCACGCCAGCGCGGCGAACGCCTCGGGGTCGACGGCGATCCGCCGCTCTGCGACGCCGTTCGGATCGGGGTCCAGGTGATCGCGATCGAGCACGACGACGGCGTCACCGACGGCAACGAGCCCGTGGGTCGCGCGCGTGGTGGGTGTTGCACCGACCTGCAGGACGACCTCCGCGCGATGCCGGGAGCGCCATCCATCGTCACCGATCAACAGCTGGCCGGCGGCGAGCGCTCTGCCGGCGCCGGATGCGTCCAGTCGCAGGCCGCTGAGCGGCTCCGCGAGTACCGGCCATCCGAGGAGCTCGCCGAGCGACAGGAGCGAGAGGGTGGACGGCGGGCGCAGCGCGCCGATCGTGATCACACCTCGGCGACCGCTATACGTGGAAAGGAATGCTTCGAGCGCGGCGCCGATCGCCTCCGGGTCCGAGTCGTCCGCAGGCGGGATCGGCGCCGCACGTCGCGTCCACGCGGCGGGTTCCTCGGGGACGAGCGGTTCGTCGAACGGGCAGTTGACGTGGACGGGCCCGGTGACCGCGCCACTCGCTGCGTCCAGCGCCCGCACGCCGGTGTCGAACCACGCCGTCGCGTCCTCCGCCGACGCGGGGAGCGGCGGCTCGAGGTACGCCCGTGCCGCCGTCCCGTAGAGCTCCACCTGATCGATCGTCTGGTTGGCGCCGGTGCCTCTGACGCGCGGCGGCCGGTCCGCCGTCAGCGCGAGCAACGGCACGCGGGCCTGCGACGCCTCCACGATCGCCGGGTGATACTCGACGGCCGCGGTACCGCTCGTGCACACGAGCGCAACCGGACCCGCCGTCGCGGCGGCGAGCCCGAGCGCGAAGAACCCGGCGCTGCGTTCGTCGACGTGCACGTGGACCGTGACTCGCTCGTCGCGCGAGAACGCAAGCGCGAGCGGGGTCGACCTCGAGCCGGGCGAGACGCACGCGTGCCGCACGCCGCCACCGGCGAGCGCGTCGACCAACGCGGTCGCGCACGCGAACGACGCTTCCGCGACCGACATCACGACACCGTCGTTGCGAGCACGAGCCCGAGCGCGATCAACGCGCCGGTCACCGCGTGGAGCTTCGCGGTGCCGACGAGGACCGGGATCAGCGCGGGCCCGGTCGCACGGCGCGACCCCTCGATCGGCGCGATCGCGAGGAACCACCCGGCGAGCCCGACCAACCCCCACGGCGTCATCCCGACGCTGTGCGACAACAGGTAGACGAACGCGCCGACCGGCAGCGTCGCGAACGCGGCGACGATCAGACCGAAGTACAGGGTGCGCGCCGCGTGGTCGCCGATCCGAACCGCCAGCGTGCGCTTGCCGGCGACGGCATCCGTCGCGACGTCGCGGATGTTGTTCGCCTCGAGGATCGCGACCGCGAGCAGCCCGACGCAGGCGCCGCACCACCACGCCGACGCCGGGATCGTTTCGATCATCACGTAGCTCGTGCCGCACGTCGCGACCAGCCCGAAGAACACGAAGACCATCAGTTCGCCGAGCCCGAGTCCGGCGTAGGGGCGCGGCCCACCGCTGTAGAGCAGCGCAGCGACGATCGCGACGGCACCGACCACAAGGATCAACACCGGCGAGGTGGCCAGTGCGAGCGCGAGCCCGGCGAACCCGGCGACCGCGATCGACACGAGCGCCGCGACCAGGACCGCGCGCGGCGACGCCGCGCCGGTCTGCGTCAACCGCGGCGGGCCGACCCGTTCGGGTGTGTCGACGCCCTTCATCGCGTCGAAGGCGTCGTTCGCGAAGTTCACGCCGATCTGCAACCCGGCGGCGACGAGCGCGGCGGCGACGAACCGCCACCACACGACGTGACCGGCGGCGGCGGCGCCGACGAGCACGGGGACCAACCCAGCGCCCAGGGTGCGCGGGCGCGCGCCGCGCCACCAGGTCGCGACGTCGGTCACGGCCGCTTCGGGAACCGCGAGAAGTCGGGCGTGCGCTTCTCCTTGTAGGCGTCGCGCCCTTCCTGGGCTTCCTCAGACATGTAGTAGAGGAGCGTCGCGTCGCCCGCGAGGTGCTGCACGCCTGCGAGACCGTCGACCCCGGCGTTGTAGCCCGACTTCAGCAGCCGCAGCGCGAGCGGCGACTTCTCCAGCAGCTCGTTGGCCCACGCGATCGTCGTCGGTTCCAGCTCGTCCAGCGGCACGACCGCGTTCACCAAGCCCCAGTCGAGCGCCGTGGCCGCGTCGTACTGCCGGCAGAGGAACCACACCTCTTTCGCGCGCTTCTCACCGATCTGCCGGGCGAGCAGCCCGATCCCGTAGCCGCCGTCGAACGAACCGACGCGCGGCCCCGTCTGTCCGAACCGTGCGTTGTCGGCCGCGATTGTGAGGTCGCAGCACAGATGCAGCACGTGGCCGCCACCGATCGCGTACCCGGCGACCATCGCGATCACCGGCTTGGGGAACCGGCGGATCTGGATCTGGAGGTCCAGCACGTTGAGCCGGCCGATGCCCTGTTCGTCGACGTACCCGTCGTCCCCGCGGATCTTCTGGTCGCCGCCGGAGGAGAACGCGTCGGGCCCTTCGCCCGTGAGGATCACGACCCCGATCGTCGGGTCGTCACGCGCCACCTCGAAGGCCGTGATCAACTCCTTCGTCGTGAGCGGCCGGAAGGCGTTTCGCACCTCGGGGCGGTCGATCGTGATCTTCGCGATCGCGCCGGACGTCTCGTAGCGGATGTCGATCCATTGCCCGCTCGGATGCCACTCGACCATATGACCATCAACTCCTAGAGCGCGTACTCGAATGGTTAGGCTACCCGACGTGGAAGGCACGGCGCACCGGTGGGCGAGTCCCGGCGAGCTGGTCGCATACGCCCTGCCGCCGGGGTTCCACTGGCTCGAGATCCTTGCCGCCCACGCACATTCGGGTGCCTCGTTCATGCCGATCGACGTCCGGCTGACGGACCGTGAGCAGGAGCGGTTGATCGCGCTCGCGCGGCCGGCGGTGGTCGTGCGGCCGGACGAGGAGACGATCCTCGCCGACGCCGCGCCGGTCGATCCTGAGCGTGCGTGGGCGATCGTGCCGACGAGCGGCACCGGCGGGGAACCGCGGCTGGCTCAGCTGTCTCGCGTGGCGATCGGCGCCGCGGTCGCCGGCTCGCTCGATGCGCTCGACGCGTCGGCCTACGACCCCTGGGTCGCGTGTCTCACCCCGGCGCACATCGGCGGTCTGCTCGTCCTGCTGCGCGGCGCATTCACCGGCTCACGCGTCACGATCTTGGACCGGTTCGAACCCGGCACGCTGCTGGCGGAAGCACCCGAGGGCGCCCACGTCTCGCTCGTGCCGACGATGCTGGAGCGGCTGGTGCGGGGTGGCGGCGACCTCACGCGTCTGGGGACCCTGCTCATCGGGGGCGCTGCGATCGACCCCGAGCTCCGCTCGGCGGCCGAGACGCTCGGCGGCCGCGTCGTCTCGACCTACGGCAGCACCGAGACGAGCGGCGGCGTCGTGTACGACGGCCGCGTCTTCGAGGGTTCCGAGGTCCGCATCGTTGCGGACCGTCCGGACGAGCCGGGCGCGATCGAGCTCCGCGGCCCGACGGTCATGGACGGGTATCGCGCCGACCCCGCCGCGACCGCCCGTGCGTTCACCGCGGACGGATGGCTCCGAACCGGAGACATCGGCCGGCTCGACGCCGCCGGACGGCTGGTGGTTCGCGGACGCGCCGACGACGCGATCCGGTCCGGCGCCGAGACGGTCTGGCCCGACGAGGTCGAGGCGGTCCTCCGGACGCACCCGGCCGTTGCCGACGTCGTGGTCGCGGGGCGGCCGGACCTCGAGTGGGGCGAGCACGTCGCCGCATGGGTCGTCCCGGTCAACCCACAGAACCCACCGACCCTCGAGCAGCTCCGCGAGCACTGCCGCGACGACCTCGCCCGGTTCAAGGCTCCGCGGGACCTCCGGATCGTGACCACGCTGCCGCGAACGCAGAGCGGAAAGGTGCGCCGGACGGAGCTCGCATGAACCGGCCCCGAGATGGTTGAAGGCCCGAGCGAGGGAGGGGTTCGCTCGGGCCTTCAGTCTCCGGGTCCCGTCGAGGGGGTTGACGGGCCCTGAGGTCCTTGGCGTTACCCGAGACTTCGTCCCTGGGGCTCTGCGGCTGCATACCCGGTTCCGGGTAACCGCAGGAAGAGGGCCGCGGAGCGGGTCAGCTGACCTGGATCGCGCCGTGTTTCACGGCGAAAGCCACGGCCTCGAGCTTCGAGTGCACCCGCAGCTTGCCCAGGATGTTCCGGACGTGGGTCTGGACGGTCTGAGGGCTGATGAAGAGCTCCGCGGCGATGTCGTCGTTCCGCTTGCCCTGGGCCAGGAGCTGCAGGATCTGGCGCTCGCGCTCGGTGAGATCGTCGAGCAGCGCCATCGCGTCACGCTGTTCCTCGCGCTCGCGAGCCACCTGCGCCAGCAGGCGCGTCAGCGTCGCCGGGTCGATCAGCACCTCGCCGTCGGCCGCGGCCTTGGTCGCCCGGAGGATCTCGTCGGCCGGCAGGTCCTTGGACAGGAACCCCGAGGCGCCGGCCTCGACGGCCTCCACCATCAGCCGGTCCTCGTCGTGCGCCGTCATCACGATGACCTTGGTCGAGGGGGAGCGCTCTTTGATCCGGCGCGTGGCCTCGATCCCGGTCATCGCAGAGCCTTTGAACATGATGTCCATCAGCACCACGTCGGGCAGTTGCTCGGATGCGAGTACGACGCCTTCCTCGGGCGTGTGGACGGGCGGCGCGACGAGACGCAGCGACTCGTCGACCCCGACCACCATCGACAGGGCGTCGGTCAAGACCTTGTGGTCGTCACAGATCAGGAGCGACACGGTCGCGTCGGGCATCAGTGCACGTCCTCCAGCGGAAGGCGGATCTGCAGGATGGTACCCCCTTCGGGTGCCGCGACCACGTCGGCCTCGCCCCCGTGTTCCCGCGCGATCGACCGCACGATGAACAGCCCGAGCCCGCTGCCGGGTCGGTCTTCGTAGCCGACCGGGCGCCAGCGGCAGAACTTCTCGAAGACCTGCTCGCGTAGGTCCTCGGGGATCCCCGGGCCGCGGTCCTCGATCTCGACCACGGCTTCATCGCCGTCGCGCCGGGAGCGAAGGTCGATCGGCTGCTCCGCCGGGGAGAACCGCATCGCGTTGTCGATCCCTTGGCGGACCGCCTCGGCGAACCAACGATCGTCGACCGACGCGTGCAGGTCGGCCTCGAGGTCCAGGCGCACCTCGCGCTGTCCCACCTCCGCTTCGTGCAGGCCCTGCAGGATGGGACCCTCGAGGTCACGGTCGGTCCGTGTGAACGACAAGGTGCCCGCGTCGGTCTTCAGCCCGAGCGACATCTGGTCGGCGACGCGCAGCAATCGGAGCGACTCCTGCTCGATCATGCCGACGAACTCGAGGCGCTCCGCGTCGTCGAGTCGCTGATAGCTCGTACGCAACGAGCCCGCGATGCTCCGGATCGTGCCCGCGGGGCCCCGCACGTCGTGCGCGACGATGCTCGCGATCTCGGCGCGTCCCTCCATCACCTCGGTGGCGCGGTCGCTCGCGCGCCGCATCCGGGTCGATTCCAGCTGGAGTCCGATCACCACGAACACCAGGAGCATCGACGCGGTCAGGCCGATCGAGCTCACGGTCGCGCGACCGATGAGCCGGATGGCCTCTGCGCCGTTCAGCTTCTGCGCCCCGATCGCGGCCAGGCCCAGGATCGCGAGCGACGCGCAGGCACCCGCGACCCATCCGAACCGGCCGCCCCACCGGAGCGGCCGTACGGCGCCGATCAGGCCGCCGATCACTAACACGACCTCCGCCGTGGTGCCGAGCCACCCGATGTCCGCGGGACCCGTCGAGAACCGCACCGGCTCGAGGAACACCGCGAGGACGTCCAGGGCGATGAGCCCGGCGACGCTGGCCGCGATGACGACCCCGGGCCGCACCGGCGTGCGACCGCGCCGGTCCTGCCACGGGACGACGGCCACGAGGTTCGCGAGCAAGACGAGCAGGCGGCTGAACGTCGCGAAGCCCTGCAGGCGGAGCCATCCCTCGGTCACCGGCGTGAAGAGCGTCTGGACCACGGACATGAGCACGCTGTGGCCGACGTATGCGGCGGCGCCGACCCCGACCAGCAGGAGCGGGACGTCGCGTTGTTCCCAGTACACGACCAGGGCGAAGACGGCGACGGCCGCGAACAGCCCTGCTGCAAGGCTGCTGAGCACGTTGCCGATCGCGAAGGCGCCGGTGTCACCGACGACCGCGCTGAGGACGGTCACGGCGACGACGATCACGATGCCGAGCCACGCCCGCATGCCCTTCGTCACGGCGGCAGTCTAGGCGTGGTGTTCCCGCCTCCCGGGGAGGCTAGGAGTAGCTGTGCTCGGTGTCGGGGAACGCTCCCGTCTCGACGTCGTGGACGAAGGTCGTCACGGCCTCGGTCATCACCCCGCGCAGGTCGGCGTACTTCTTGGCGAGCTTCGGGGTCGTCTCGTTGATCCCGAGCAGGTCGTGGATCACCAGCACCTGGGCGTCGGTTCCCGCTCCCGCTCCGATCCCGATGGTCGGGATGTGCAGGCCTTTGCTGATCTCGGCCCCGAGCTCTGATGGCATCGCCTCCAGCACGATCGCGAACGCGCCGGCCTTCTCGAGGTTCGTCGCCTGGTCGAACATCTTCTGCGCGGCCTCGCCCCGGCCCTGCACCTTGTACCCGCCGAGTCCATAAACCGACTGTGGCGTCAGGCCGATGTGTGCCATGACGGGGATCCCGATGTCGACCAGCCGGTGGATCAGGTCGAGCTGCGGGCCCTCGATCTTGACCGCATGGGCGCCGCCCTCCTTGATCAAACGTCCGGCGTTGCGCACGCCTTCGTCGGTCGAGGCCTGGAACGACATGAACGGCATATCGCCGACCACCATCGCCCGCTCCACGCCGCGCGAGACCGCGCGCGTGTGATGGAGCATCTCGTCCATCGTGACCGGCAACTCGTTCGGGTAGCCGAGGACGTTGCGCCCGACGGAGTCCCCGACGAGCACGACCGGGACGCCGGCGCGGTCGAGGATCTGGGCGGTGGGGAAGTCGTAGGCGGTGAGCATCGCCCACCGGGTGCCCTCGCTCTTCCACTTGCGAAGGTCGTGGATCGTGATCATCTGCTCGCACCTCCTGGGAGTGCACGGCTCGTTGCCAGCGAGTGTAGCCCTCGGGGCGTGTCAGACCCGCTCCATATCGTGTGCTTCCGAACGAAGGGAGCGCCGAGATGATCCAGACGAACGCACACCCCATCCCTTGGGCCGAGGTCCTCACGCTGGGCGACACGCGCTTCGGCGTCCTCGTGGGCGGTCCGTTCGACGGGCGCTGCTATCCCTTGCCCGAGGGACGGACGCCGCTCGTCCTGGACGTGCCCGGCCCCGGTCCGGGACCGACACCGGCGCTCCGCTACGAGCTCCGCGATGGTCTCTACCGGTACCGAAGCGCCGAACGCTCTGCGGCGTAACCCGAACGCCGACTGCGAGCTGGCAGGGCTCGCAGGTCGGATCCGGGCCGAGCCGTTCCCGTACACTCGTGGACAGCCCTCAGACCTACCTGCTCCCCCTCGCGGGGGGCCGTCCAGACCAGAGGAGGTGAACGTTGAGGGAGTACGAGTGCATGCTCATCCTGCCCGCCGAGGCCGACGAGGCCCTGGTGACGACGGCGGTCGATCGCATCAGCAAGGTCATCAGCCCCACCGGGGGTGAGGTGACCAAGCTCGACCGCTGGGGACGCAAGCGCTTCGCCTACGAGCTCGCCCGACAGACGGAGGGGTACTACGTCGTCGTGCAGTTCCACGCGGAGCCTGAGACCCAACAAGAGCTCGACCGCACGCTCAAGATTGCCGACGAGGTGATCCGGCACAAGGTCCTGCTCATGCCCGAGAAGACCAACGCAAAAGCTTCCCCCGCCTCTGTCGAGGCGTGAGCGAAGAAAGAAGGGGGAACGCTCCAATGGCGAGCGACAACCAGATCACCATCGTGGGCAACCTGACGGACGACCCGGAGCTGCGGTACACGTCCAACGGGGCCGCCGTCGCCAACTTCCGCGTGGCCTATTCGACGCGGATCCGCGACGCGGCCGGTAACTGGACCGACGGCGAGACGTCGTTCTTCACCGTCAACTGCTGGCGCGCACTGGCCGAGAACGCGGCCGAGTCGCTCACGCGGGGGACGCGCGTGGTGGTCACCGGGCGCCTCAAGCAGCGCTCCTGGGAGAACCAGGAGGGCGAGAAGCGAACCGTCATCGAGATCGAGGCAGACGACCTCGGTCCCAGCCTGAAGTGGGCCACCGCCAGCGTGACCAAGGCCAACCGCTCCTCCACCTCATCCGGTGGGAACGACTGGGGTGCGGCGGTCGCGGCGCCGGTGGGGGCCGGATCGAGCGAGGAGACACCACTGGATGCCGGGTAAACCAGATCGGTCGAAGCGACCCAAGAAAGACAAAGACGACAAGTGGCAGAAGAAGGGCAAGCGCAAGTTCTGCGTCTTCTGCAAGGACAAGATCGACTACGTCGACTACAAGGACCTCCTCACGCTTCGCAAGTTCACCTCCGAGCGCGGCAAGATCCGCGCGCGCCGGGTGACGGGCAACTGCGTGCAGCACCAGCGTGACGTGGCCCAAGCCGTCAAGAACGCCCGCGAGATGGCCCTGCTGCCGTACTCGAGCCGATGAAGATCATCCTGCAGAAGCCCGTCGACAAGCTCGGGAACCCCGGGGACACCGCCGAGGTCGCCGACGGCTACGCGCGCAACTACCTGATCCCCCGGGGGCTCGCGGTCAGGGCCGAGAAGGGCACGGTTCGCCACGCGGAGTCGCTCAAGCGAGCCCACGTCAACCGGCTCTCCAAGCGCAAGGGTGAGTACGAGGCCCTCGCCTCGAAGCTCATCTCCGGCGGCCCGCTGGTGATCCCGGCGCGCGCCGGCGAGGAGGGCAAGCTCTTCGGGTCGGTCACCGCAGCCGACATCGTTGCGACGATCAAGGATCGGATCGACTTCGAGGTCGACCGCCACGACGTCAAGCTCGACGAGCCGATCCGCTCGGTCGGCACGCACGAGGTGAAGGTCAAGCTCTTCCACGAGGTCGAGCCCATCCTCACCGTCGAGGTCGTCGCCGCGGAGTAACGCACGACCGGCGAGGCCGGCAGGGTCGGGAACTGCTCGCCGCCTTCGGCGGATGCGCGGGTTCCCTCACCCCGCCGGCCTCGCCGTTTCGCGTGTCAGTGCCGCTATTCACAGTTGTGCACATGGCTTTCCACATGTGGAATCCGCAGGTCGCGGTCGGAGTGACAACCTTTGTTGGACGTTCACCTGGGGTTCTCCAATCCACATCGCTTCTCCACTGTCGCCGTTGTGATGAGAGGCGTACCGTCGCCCGTCGGGTGTTGAGGTTCGTGAGAGAGGGGTCGTGGCGTGGCGCGCGTCGCTGACGAAGTCGTCAAGATCCCCGGGCATCGCATCCCACCACAGGACCTCGACGCCGAGCGGTCGGTCCTCGGCGCCATGCTGCTGTCGACCGAGGCGATGGCCGAGGTCGTCGAGCTGCTCGATGCCGACGACTTCTACAGGTCGGCGCACGGCAAGATCTATCAAGCACTGCGCATGTTGTTCGCGCAGGGCGAGCCGATCGACGTCATCACGGCCGTCGACGCGCTTCGGCGCGGCGGCATCCTCGACGAGGTCGGCGGCGCCCTGTACCTGCGCGACCTCGTCGACGAGGTCCCCACTCCAGCCGGCGCACCGCACTACGCGAGGATCGTGGCCGACGCGGCGCTTCGCCGCCGGCTGATCGGCGCGGCGGCCGACATCATCGATACCGCGTACGAGGGCGCGACCGACGCCGACGACATCGCCGACGGCGCCGAGCAGCGCATCTACGACGTCGCCCGGCGCGAGGACACCGAGGACGCCGCCATCGTCGGTGACCTCATCAACCAGGCGATGTCTGAGTTGGAGTCCATCCAGAACCGAGAGTCCGCGTACACGGGCCTCCCGACGGGCTTCCGCGATCTCGACGACCTCACGTCCGGGCTGCAGCCGGGCAACCTCGTGATCATCGCCGCGCGACCAGGGATCGGGAAGTCCTCGCTCGCGATCAACATCGCGCGCAACGTGGCCGTGACGAACGAGCCGGTCGCGGTCTTCTCGCTCGAGATGAGCCGCTACGAGATCGGCATGCGGCTTCTCTGCGGCGAGGCGCGGGTGCCGTGGGATCGGATCCGCAACAAGCGGGTCGGGCCGGACGACTGGATCCGGGTGGTGCAGGCCGGCGAGACCCTGCACGAGGCGCCGCTGCACATCGTCGACGCCGGGAACGTGAACATCGTCGACATCCGGGCCAAGGCCCGCCGGATGAAGACCGG
>DASYOY010000139.1:0-4464 GCA_036007245.1 Actinomycetota bacterium
TCAACTACATCAATAAGCAGGTCGCGGAATCGACGATCAAGGTCGACCTGCACGAGCCCGGCGCGGCCGCCGCACAGAGCCCCGACACGGTCGACAACCCGAGCTTGGGGCACGCGTGGGATCGTGCGGTGCAAGGGATCCTGAACGTGATCGCCGCGACGTTGATCGGGCTGGGCTACCTGCTCCCGCTGCTGATCGTCGCGGGGATCGTGCTCCTCGTCGTGCGGTCCGTGCGCCGGCGTCGCGTCGCGGCGGACGAGGCCTAGGGCGGGGGCGCGTCCGACGCGCGCAACCATCCGAGCGCGCGCGACCGCTCCGCACTGATCGAGGCAAGCGTGCTGTCGTCGCCAGCCGCACCCTCCGTCGCCCCGAACCACGTGTCGGCCTCGCGCCATGCCGCTTCGATCTCACCGGGGTCACGCAGACGCGCCGTCGCGCGGAACACCGACACGGAGCCCGGCCCCTCGATCGTGGCGTTGAGGTCCTCGACCGCGAACTCACGATCGATCGGGGGCATCGTGTCGAGCATCCTGAGGGCCCAGAGCAACACGCCGAGGCCTTCCTTCCGCCACATGCCGTCGGCGATCGCCTCGGGTGGCCATGCTGCGGTCGGCGCGTCGAACAGCGTGCGTTCCGTGTCGGTGATCGCATGGGTGAGCGACTCGCGCTCGAACCACGCTTCGGTCTCGTGCCGGGCGCCTTCGGCCTGCCGACGGCGCATCTGATCGCGCGTCTCGGCGACGATCAGCTCGATCGACGCGCGGCGGACCATCGCGTACAGCACGAGCGCCCGGTCGGCGACGTCGCGCGCCGACGGGCGCTCACTCACATCTCTCTCCTGCCCTCGAGCGCCTGGGACAGCGTGATCTCGTCGGCGTACTCGAGGTCGCCGCCGACCGGCAGTCCGCTCGCCAGGCGCGTGACACGGACACCGAGCGGCTTGATCAGCGCCGCCACGTACATCGCGGTGGCGTTCCCCTCGAGGTTGGGGTTCGTCGCGAGGATGCACTCGGTCACGTGGTCGCGCTCGACACGCTCGAGCAGCTCCTGCACGCGAAGGTCCTCGGGGCCGATGCCGTCGAGCGGGCTGATCGCACCGCCGAGGATGTGATACCGGCCCTTGTGGAGCGCGCTCTTCTCGATGGATGCGGCGTCCTTCGGCTCCTCAACGATGCACAGGACGGTGCGGTCGCGGCTCTCGTCCCGGCAGATCCGGCAGAGGTCGCCCTCAGCGACGTTGCCGCACTCGCGGCAGAATACGATGCGCCGCTTCGCCTGCACGATCGCGTCGGCGAGCCGCTCGGCGTCGTCGGCCGGCGCCTTGATCAGCCAGAACGCGAGCCGTTGCGCAGACTTCGGGCCGATCCCGGGAAGCCGGGACAGCTCGTCGATCAGCGCCTGGATCGGGCCTTCGTACATGTCAGGCCTTGTCGTCCGTCACCGGTTGGGCGCCGAGCATCTCCTGCACGCGCCGCAGCGCTTCGGCGTCGTCGCCCGGTGCATCGTCCTCTTCCACCGGCTCGACGTGGGTGCCGTCGTCGCCCGCCCTGGACTCGCGCACCACGCACGAGATCTCGGGGGAGATGCCGAACAGTTCCTGCAGCACCTCTTGGAAGGCGGCCTGCCGGCTCTCCACCTGCTTGACCGTGTTCTTGAAGGTCGGCGGGAACGCGATCTCGAGTGTCGTGCCGTCGAAGGAGGTCGGCGTGGCGCTCTCCATCAGCGCGCGGAGCACCGCCTGCTTGCGTTGGCCGAGGTGCTGGATCACCGAGCCCCACGACCGGCGGAGCATCGCCACGTCGACGCTCGCGGCATCGGCGGCGTGCGGAACCGGGAGCTGGGTGCCGTCGGCCCCCGCATCGGGAACGGCGACGGGCGTCTCCTCCACGATGGCGACCGTGTCTGCCGCAGGCTTCGGCGCTTCATCGTTCTTAGCGGACGCCTTCGGCTTGGCCTTCGGCACGGGGGCGGGTGCGGGCGCCTCGGCAGGTGCCGGCGCCTGCACAACCGCGTCGGCGCTCGGCGCCAGCGCGCCCGCGGACACGTTCGCGAGCCGCTCGAGCCGCTCCAACCGCGCGACCACGCCCGCCGGCGTCGGATCGGTCTCGGGCGCGCAGGCGCGCACGAGCGCGAGCTCGAGCGTGAGCCGAGGCGACGTGGTCCAGCGCATGTCGGTCTGCGCCGCGAGCAACAGCTCGAGCACGCGCGAGAGCTCCCCCGGCGTGAACTTGTCGGCCTGCGCGCGGAGCGACGCGTACGCGTCGGGCGGCACGTCGAGCAGGTCCTCCTGGTCGGGCGCTGTCTGTACCAACAGCAGGTTCCGGAAATGGGCGAGCAGATCACCCGTCACGTTGCGCAGGTCATGGCCCGCCTGGACCAGCCGGTCGACGGCCTCGAACGCGCCGCGCAGGTCTCCGACCGCGACCACATCGGCGACCTCAACACGGATCTCGCCCTGCGGCACGCCGAGCAGCGACCGCACGACCTCTTCGTCGATGCGCTCGCCGCCGACCACGCTCGCCTGGTCGAGCAGAGACACCGCGTCTCGCGCCGACCCCTCAGCCTGCCGCGCGATCGCGAACGCCGCGCCCGGATCGAGTTGCACACCCTCCGAGCCCGCGATCTTCCGCAGGAGCTCCGCGAGGCCGTCCATCGTCAGCCTGCGGAAATCGAACCGCTGGCACCGGCCGACGATCGTCGGGGGCATCTTGTGTGGCTCCGTGGTCGCCAGCACGAACCGGACGCCCGGCGGTGGCTCTTCGAACAGCTTCAACAGGGCGTCGAACGCCTCGCGCGACAGCCGCTGGGCCTCGTCGATGATGTAAACCTTCTCGCGGCCGACCATCGGTGCGGTCGGCGCTTTCTCCCGGAGGTCGCGGGCGTCGTCGACGCCGCCGTGCGACGCCGCGTCGATCTCGACGACATCGACATGCGCGCCGTCGCGGATCGCGATGCACTGGGCGCACTCGCCGCACGGCTCCGCGGTCGGCCCATGCTCGCAATTAACCATCTTCGCGAGGATCCGGGCGGTGGATGTCTTGCCCGTCCCGCGGGGCCCACAGAAGAGGAAGGCGTGATGCAGCTTGCCCTCCCGCACGGCGCCGGTCAGCGCGCGGACGACGTGATCTTGCCCGAGGAGGTCCGAGGGCGTCTGCGGACGGTAGCGACGGTAGAGCGCCTGGTGCTGCGTGTCCTCAGCCACTCCAACCCCCTCGACAACGATGAACGGCCGTGCACCCGCCTTCGACACCGAAAGACTCGATCGCTACTCCGCACGGCAGGCTCCGGCCAGGCGAACCTACGGCACCCGCCGGAAACCGCTTAGGGCTGCTGCGTTCCCGCCCTGACCCGGTTCGCGGTCCGACGTCGCGTAGGACCCGACCTTCAACGCCCCGCGCCGAGGCTGCCTCGGACCTCACGGGCCTCCGGCGGGGATTCAGCCCCGCATGAAGCGGATCTCGGGTACAGGGCACCGCTAGCTCCCCGCCTAGCACGGCCGCAGCCGAGTATACGGGTGGCCGAAGACACGTCTTCGGGGTGTGGATGCCGCTGGTCAGCGGTCGCCTGGGTGCGACGTCGCGAGGGCAATCGCGCCCGCGGCGGCCGCGCAGATGATCGCGCAGCCGAGGACGAAGGGGAGCCCTTCGATCAGCAACCACCCGGTCGCGATCACCAGGATGCCGAGCACAGCCATCCCCACCGGGAGACGCGTGCGTTCTGTGAGCGATCTGACGGTCATGGCAGGACCTCCTGCGCAGGGGAAGCGCCGTCTGTCGAGGCATCGACCGGGCCGCCACCATCCTTGACCGGGAACCGCATGTGACCGGGAACCGCATGTACCCGGCCGGCGTCGTACCTGGACCAGATGCCCTCCTCCCCAGGGTACCCAACCGGAAGGACACCATGCACCGGCCGATCCGCATCGTCCTCGCGACCCTCGCGGCAGTCGCCGCACTCCTGATCGCCGCAGCCGTGAGCTCTTCCGCCGCAACGCCTCCACCCGCCGCCGACCAAACGCCCTCGACCCCCCGCATCGCCACGTGCGTGATCACCCATCCGGATTGCAACGACATGGCCTTCGGTGCCGGCGGGGAGGTGCCAGGCTCATCTGGATCGGGCGATGGCACGGCACCGCAGACCGGCGCTCCGTCACCCACGTGCGGGCCGTCCACCCAGGGAACGGTCTCTGGACCTGACGCCACCGTCGCGACCCTGCCGTGCATCCCCGGCCCTGAGCGCCGACCGCAGCCCCTCATCGTCGTTCCGCGCGCCGGGATGGCGAACGTCCGGCCGATCGCATTCACCTCCGCGACGCCCGGACTCGACGACCGAGCGGTCGAGGTCCGGTTCTGGAGCGGCATCGAACCGTGCTCGGTCCTGGACCACGTCGACGTCGCCTACGGAACCGACACCGTCACCATCACACTGTTCGAGGGCTCGGACCCGAGTGCGGGGATGGTCGCG
>DASYOY010000140.1:0-21419 GCA_036007245.1 Actinomycetota bacterium
CGTAGCCCTCGCGGCGAGTCTTCATCAGGCAGGGCGCGCCGATCTTCGCCACCGCGGCGGCCGCCTCGGCCGGGGTCGCAGCGGCGGCGAAGGCAACGGTGGCGACGCCCTGCGCATTGAGGAAGGTCTTCTCGTCGACCCGGTCCTGGGCCGCCGACAGCGCCTTGGGGCCCGGCGCGACCTCGACGCCGAGCCCGCTCAAGGCGGCGAGCGAAGCCG
The DNA here is from genome assembly GCA_036007245.1 of Actinomycetota bacterium. GTDB lineage: Bacteria > Actinomycetota > UBA4738 > UBA4738 > HRBIN12 > AC-51. Next base: position 220 of record DASYOY010000140.1, read on the forward strand.
CCGGCACGTTCTCGAACTCGTAGGTGACGACGTCGGCGCCGTCGACGAGCGTGGTGAGCGCGGTGGCGTCGTCGTAGCCGCCAACGATCGAGGGACCGACCTGCGCGGCGGGCGAGTCCGCCGCGGGATCCAGCGTTACGCACGCGACGCCGAGCCGCTCCCCCGCCTGCACCAGCATCCGGCCGAGCTGACCGCCGCCGACGATCGCGACCCGCACCGCGCTACCCGGCGGGATCCGGGTTGTCGAGCACGGTCTGCGTCTGCGTCGAGCGGAACCCGCGCAGCCGTTCGCGCACGCCCCCGTCGCCCAACGCGACGATCGACGCGGCGAGCAGCGCAGCGTTCACCGCGCCCGCGCGCCCGATCGCGACCGTGCCCACCGGTACCCCGGCCGGCATCTGCACGATCGACAGCAACGAGTCCATCCCCTTCAGCGCGTGTGACTCGACGGGCACGCCGAGCACCGGGAGATGTGTGTGCGCGGCCGTCATGCCGGGCAGATGAGCGGCGCCGCCGGCCCCGGCGATCAGCACCTGGAGCCCGCGATCGGCTGCGCCGGAGGCGTACTCCGCCATCAGGTCCGGCGTGCGGTGCGCCGACACAACCCGCGTCTCGTAGGCCACGCCGAGCTCGTCGAGGGCGGCGCACGCGTGCTGCATCGTCTCCCAGTCCGACCGGGAACCCATGATCACGCCGACGACGGGCTGCGCCATGCGCGGAGTCTACGGTTCGGCGTCGTCCTCGTGGTCGTCGCCTTCGGAACCGCCGCCTTCTTCGATCGCTTGCGCGGCGACCTCAAGCCCCTCCTTCGGCTCGGCGACGACCTCGTACGGCTTCGAGTACTCGAGGATCGCGGCCTGGAGCACGCCGGCGACTGGCAGGGCGAGGAACGCCGCGAGCAGCCCGCCGATCGCCCCGCCGATCAGCGCGGCCGCGAACGCGATCGCCGGGTGCAACGACATCGTCTTGGCCGTCAGCCGGGGACTGAGGATGTAGTTCTCGATCTGCTGGTACACGACGATGTAGCCGGCGGCCCAGATCCCGGCGCCGGGCGAGGTGAGGAACGCGACCAGGACGGGCAGCGCGCCGCCGATGTACGTGCCGATGATCGGGATGAACTCGGCGACGATCCCCTCGAAGATGGCCAGCGGGGCGGCGAAGGGCACGCCGTTCGCTCGGAGCACGATGTACATCCCTGTGCCGTTGATCACCGCGAGCAGCAGGCGCGAATAGAAGTAGCCGCCGGTTTGGATGATCGCGTGCTCCCAGACGAACAGCAGGCGCTCTTGGCGATCCGGCGGCGTCATCGACAGGATCGCGCGCCGGAGCCGTGGCCCCTCCGCGACGAAGTAGAACGTGAACAGGCCGACCGTCGCGACCTTGAACAAGGCCCCGAGGATGCTCGTAGCGACGCCGATGATCAGCCCCCCCGCGATCCCCTGCGCGGCGACGACCACCTTGTCCGCGTTCTGCTGGAGCTCGGTGATGAGGTTGTCCGTCGACACGTTCTTGATCCCGATCAGATGCAGCCACCCGACCAACCGATCGACGAGCTGCGGCGCGTTCTCGATCAGCTGTTTGAAGCCCGTGACGACCGCCGGCACGATCAGCGCGAGCAGGAACACCCCCGACAGGAACACGAGACCGAGCATCAGCCCCGTCGCCGCGCCGCGCTTCCAGCCCTTGTTCACCAACCATTGGACGGCCGGCTCGAGCGCGAACGAGAGGAACAGCGCCATCAAGATGATGGTGAGGAAGCTCGAGAGCTCGTGAGCGAGCCATCGGATGGCGAGGACCGCCAGCGCGGCGCCCACCAGCACCACGAACAGACGCCGGCCGCCGAGCTTGAGAACGTCTGGGAGCCAAGGCAGCCGCGGCGTCCCGGGATCAGACCGAGCGTCGCTCACGGGCGGAGGCTACCCCGCCTCCTCGGGCAACACACGTACCTCGTGGCGATGACTACCGCGTGATCGCCACCGCCATCTCTTCGAAGTTCTCGACGTAGCGCTCCGCGTCGGCGTCGCTCATCACGATCGACGTGGTCCAGCTCTCCCACTTGGAGCCGGGACTCTTGAACACGCCGCGGTTGAGCTGCCATAGCCATGCGAGCTGCGGGATACGGTCATCGATCTTCCACAGGTCGCGATATTCATGGATCGGCGTGTCGCTCCAGTCGATCGACCCCTTCGCGCCGAGCGTCTTCATCGACGCCGGCAGGGCGTACCGCGTCATCACGTCCTCGCACCGCTTGAGGATCGTGTTGATCTCATCCAGTCGGGCGTACGCATCCTTCGTCAGCACCTCTTCGAGGTTCACCTTGGCGGCGGCCATCGTGAGGGGGTTCCCGTTGAACGTGCCGACCTGGTCGAGCTCGCCGGCGATCACCTTGCGCATCGCGTCCTCGGTGCCGCCGATCGCGCCACACGGCAGGCCGGCGCCGAGCGCCTTCGCGAACGCGACGAGGTCCGGCTGCACGCCGAACGCCTCGATCGCGCCGCCCCACGCCACGGTGAACCCGGTCTTCACCTCGTCGAACGCGAGCATCGCGCCGTGGGTGTGGCAGACCTCCTTGAGCCCCTCGAGGTAGCCCGGGTCGGGCATCACGACGCCGCAGTTGGTCATGATCGGCTCGACGATCATCCCGGCGATCTCGTCGCCGCGCTCCGCGAACACCCGCTGGGCGTCCTCGAGGTCGTTGAACGGCACGTTGATGGTCCAGTCCGTGGTGCCGGGGATCATGCCGGCCGTCTGCGGCACCGAGTTCGGGTGCTCGCGCGGCCCGGCGTCCTGCTCCGAAGGGAAGACGCTGACCATCAAGGCGTCGTGGTGGCCGTGGTACGTGCCCTCGATCTTGACCAGCAGATCGCGCCCGGTCGTCGCGCGCATGATCCGCACGGCGTCGAGCGTCGCCTCGGTGCCCGAGTTGCCGAACCGCCAGAACGGAAGTCCGGTGCGCTCGGTCAGCTGCTCCGCGACCGGCAGCGCGTCTTCGGTCGGCTGCGCGAAATGCGTGCCCAGCGCGACGCGCTTCCGCACCGCCTCCACGATCTTAGGGTGCGCGTGGCCCATCACCATGACGCCGTAGCCGTTGTGGAAGTCGACGTACTCGTTGCCGTCGATGTCCCACACACGCGAGCCCTCGCCGCGGTCCACGTAGATCGGATGCGGCGGCCAGCTCTGCCACGACGACGAGACACCGCCGGGCAGATGCGCCTTCGCGGTCTCGCGGTAGCTGAGGCTCCTGGCGTGCTTGCGGTCGAGCGCCTCGGTCTCGCGCTTGGTCAGTTCCTCGACGAGGCCGAGATCGATCTGGATCGTGTCGCTCATAGCTGAACCCTCCGGAAGAAGGCTACCTGGCGATGCCCTGACGTTAAGAGGTCACGGCTGCCGCGAACTCCTCGAAGTTCGCGATGTAGCGCGACGCGTCGTCCTCCGTGTGCGCGACCGACAGCGTCCACGTCTCCTGCTTGGTCCAGGGCGACTTGAACACGCCGCGGTTCTGCTGGAAGAGCCACGCGAGGTAGCTGATGCGCTCGTCGATCCCGACCGCGTCGCGATACTCGCGCACGGGCTGGCTCGAATAGATCACGGAACCCTTCGCGCCGAGACCGGTGACGTAGCAAGGCAGCTCGTACTTCTCGACGACCGCGTTCAGTCCGTCCTTCATCACCTTGTCGATCCGGGTGAAGTGCTCATAGACCTCGGGCACGAGGACCTCCGTCAGCGTGGCGCGCGACGCGGCCATCGTGAGCGGGTTCCCGTTGAAGGTGCCTGCCATGTCGTACTCGCCGCGGATCACGGGGCCGTAGAGATCCTCGGTCGACCCGATCGCGCCGCACGGCGTGCCGCCGCCGATCGCCTTCGCGAGGCAGATCACGTCGGGCACAACGCCGAACGCCTCGACCGCGCCGCCGTACGTGAGCGTGGCTCCGGTCTTCACCTCGTCGAACGCGAGGTAGGCACCGTTCTCGTGACAGAGATCCTTGAGGCCCTGGAGGTACCCGGGCTCCGGCAAGATCACGCCGCAGTTCATCATCGCCGGCTCGACGATCATGCCGGCGACCTTCCCGGGGTTCTCGTCGAACGCCCGCTTCGCCTCAGCGAGGTCGTTGAACGGCACGACGCGCACGAGGTCGGCGAACGCCTGCGGGATGCCCATCGCCTGCGGCACCGTGACCGGGTGCTCGCGCGGCCCGATCTCGGAACGGTCGGGCGCGACGCTGAACATGATCGAGTCGTGGTGCCCGTGGTAGGAGCCCTCGATCTTGATGAGCAGGTCGCGGCCGGTGGCCGCGCGCATCAGGCGAAGCCCCTCGAGCGTCGCCTCGGTGCCGGAGTTCGCGAAGCGCCAGAGCGGCAGCTTGAAGCGGTCGGTCAGGTTCTGGCCGATCACGTCGAGGTCCTTGGTCGGCTGCGCGAAGTGCGTGCCACGATCGGCGGCCCGCTTGATCGCCTCGGTGATCGTTGGGTTCGCGTGTCCCACGACCATCGCGCCGTAGCCGAGGTGGAAGTCGATGTACTCGTTGCCGTCGATGTCCCAGATCCGGGAGCCCTTGCCGCGGTCGATGAAGATCGCGTGGGGCGGCGAGTCCTGCCAGCTCGAGGCGACACCTCCGGCCACGTGACGGTCCGCGATCTCGCGGTACGCGATGGACTCCTTGTGCTTGGGCTCAAGGACCGCCTCTTCGTGGGCGATCAGCTCGTCGATCGTGCCGAGGTCGAACTCGGTCGTTGCCATGGGTGGATGTCGCCTCCTGCGGCCGCTCTGGGTCGATGAGAGTTTGAACGGCGGTTCAGGATTGTCGCCGATGAACCCCTCGGAAGGCAAGTCTGGGCCACTGAAGGGCCGTCAGGCAGATCGCCGTTGGTATCGTGAGCAGGCACGACGCGTTCGTGCGCATGGCGGCCGTAGCTCAGCTGGTTAGAGCGTCTGGTTGTGGTCCAGAAGGTCGCGGGTTCGAGCCCCGTCGGTCGCCCTTTCAAGCCTTCCCCCATCTGGAGCCGATACCTGTTTCCGGGCATACGCACCGAGGGGGTATCGCGATGGAAGACGATTTCGACCCGTTGCGCCTACTGGCGGGGCTCCGCTCGCACGGGGTCACGTACGTCCTGGTCGGGGGTCTCGCCTCCGCCGCCCGCGGCTCGACGATCACACTCGACGACGTCGACATCGTGATCCCGCCGGCCGACGAGGAGAACCTGGGGAACCTGGGGCTCGCGCTGGCACAGCTCGGCGCCGAACCGATCGGCGAGGACGACGCACACCGCAGCTCCTATCTCACGGCCGTCGGGCAGCTCGATGTCATCGAGCTCGGCGAGGCCTACGACGGGCTGGCGGAGCGTGCGACGACGGAAGACCTGGGCAACGGCGTGGTCGCGCGTGTGGCGTCGACCGCCGATCTGATGGAGCTGAAGCGTGCGTCCGGCGACCTCGTCGGGGCGGCGCACCTCGCCGCGCTCGCGCACGTGGACGACGATCCGGACCTCAGCGAGGAAGAGCACGACGCGGACGCGCAGGAGCCGACCGGTCCGAAGTGGTTCCAGAAGATGATGAGTACGTTCGAAGACGTCGACACCTACCTGAACAAGGTGGTCTACGGCGACGATCACGCTCGCTGAATCACTCGAGGCCCGCACTCGGTAAGCTGCGGCGGGCCTCTAGCTCAATCCGGCAGAGCAACGGACTCTTAATCCGCAGGTTCGGGGTTCGAATCCCCGGGGGCCCACTCCTCTGTTTGTTGACCTCGTGCCGAGTCGAAACGTCCCCCATACGACGAGACCTTCAGTCCTGCTCAGGGGCCAGAGAGCGCCGTACGGTCGTGTCAGAGGAAGGAGGACGATATGCCCCTCCAGATGCTGTTCCCGGTCGACTCCATGAGACATGAGGACGAACCGCTGGACACGTCGCCGCCTCCGCCGGCGTCTCCGTCCGGCACGGGATCGACGGCCCGCGCAGAGTGGCTCATCGCGTTCGCGATCGTGGTCGCGACGCTGATCCTTGTCCTGCTTGTCATCGGGCAACCACACGTCATGTGAGCGATCATCACTGCGACAACTCGCCCACCGAGGCATCATGACGCCACGTTCGGGGTAGAGCGCTCGCCATGCGGATCCGTCGGCGCGCCCGTCTCGACCCGTCGCAGGTCAGCGACCGCCGCGGCATGTCCGGCGGCGCCCCGATCGCGGTCGGAGGTGGCGCGATCGGCCTCATCGTGGCGGTCGTGCTGCTGCTCCTCAACGGCGGCATCGGCGGCGGTTCGTCGGGCGGTGTAGCCCCTTCGAGCGACCTCTCCGCGTGCCGCACCGGGGCGGACGCCCAACAGAGCCAGGACTGCACGGTGGTCACCTACGTGAACAGCATCCAGGACTACTGGTCGCACACGCTGCCGGGGTACACGAACGCGCAGACCGTCCTGTTCACGGATCGAACGCAGACGGCGTGCGGGACCGCGTCGACCGAGGTCGGTCCCTTCTATTGCCCCGCGGATCAGCACGTGTACATCGATCTCGGGTTCTTCCGGGAGCTCACCAACCGGTTCGGCGCCTCAGGTGGTCCGCTCGCCCAGGCATACGTCCTCGCACACGAATACGGCCATCACGTCCAGGACCTGCAAGGCACGATCGATCGGGGGGGTGCGAACAGCGAGGGTCCGCAGAGCGCGTCGGTGCGCCTCGAACTACAGGCGGACTGCTACGCCGGCGTGTGGGCCGCGAACGCCGTGCAGACCGGGTTCATCACGAAGATCACCGATCGCGATGTAGCCGATGCGGAATCCGCGGCCGCGGCGGTCGGCGACGACCGGCTCCAACAGGAGTTCCAAGGGAAGGTCAACCCGGAGACATGGACGCACGGCTCGTCCGAGGAACGCCAGCACTGGTTCTTGACCGGGTATCAGGCCGGCGACCCCGGGGCGTGTGACACGTTCAGCGGCTCGATCTAACCGGCACCGGCTGTGGGGAGCGAACGCCAGCACAACAGATGGTCGCCGCGTTGCGTGACGGTAACCGTGTCCGCGTTGCAGGTGCCGAAGCGGTGCTCGTCCGCCGGTCCGACGTTCTGGACGAAGACGTTCGACGCCGGATCGGCGCACGAGAGTGTCGGTTTGACACCGGTCGAGGTGCGCGTTCCGCAGTGCACCGTCGGGAAGGGCGACAGCGCCGAGAGCTTCGCGTGGGTCACCGTGCGCAGACCGTCGCCGGTGCGCGGGACCGGGCCGGTCTGCCGCCCTGCGTGCGCAACGAGGCCGGGCGGCGGGAGCAGCGCGACCGGGTTCGGTGCGGGCGTCCGATCGCGAGCGAACGCGAAGGCTCCGATCGCAACGATCGCGGCGACGGCCGCCAGCGCCACGACCCGTCGCACACTCCGACGCTCCGGGGCGCGTTGGATCCGTCGGACCGACGCGTCCGGCAGGAGGTCGACCTGGTAGCTCGCGAGTACGGCGGCCTCGAGCGGACGGGCCGACGGTAAGGACGCATTCCCCGCATGTGTCTCGCAAAGGGGCCGAAGGCGCGCACGTTCGCCGGATGTGTCGCGGTCGACCACCGCAGCGGGCTCGCCCCGCCCATCGCTCAGACATGCGACACAGACAAGACGGAGGCGCGTGGGGTACGCAGTTGCGGCCCGGTACCCACGGCTGTGCTCGACGAGCCGTCCCCAGAGAGACACCTGCCCGATCGCGGCGCCGGCGATCCGACCGAGGCGGGCGAGCTCGTTGGGGTCGGCCGCCGCATACACGCCGCACGAACACCGAGCGCCGGGCGCATCGTGGTGCTTGCGGTTGCACGTCGCGACGAAGGGGCGGCCCGGCTCCCACGTCTCGGCGCGCGTCAGCGACGAGAGGACGAACCCGCCGTCGCGCTCGACGACGCTCCATGCGCGCCAGCCCTCGACCTCTTCGAGCGAGAGCGGCGCCGGCCTCGGCAACAGCTGCATCGACCCATCCTCCGCCCGAGCGGTGCGAAAGACCAGTTCACGGCCGGTTCACGGCCACCTCACGCAACTCACGGCCAACTCACGGCTCACGGAAGGAACGGGTCGCGACAAGAGGGCGCGTGGGGATGATCGATGCAGTACCGAACGTTCGTCGATGAATCGTTCACGAGGCCGCCCAGGCTCACGAGGAACACGATCATGAGCACGGCGAACGCGATACCGACGATCCCAAGCACGAGCCCGGCGATGCCCATCCCCTTGCTGCCGCCGCGGGGCGTGCGCGCCCGCGAGAGGGCGATCCCGCCGAAGATGATCGCCAAGGCGCCGAGGAGGAAGCCGAACACGACCGTGAACGACAGCAGGACGGCGACGATGCCGAGCACGAGCGCGGCGATGGCCGGTCCACCTGCGCTGGCGGGCCGCGGCGGCGGTTGCACCGGCATGACCGGCGGCACGTCGGGGACCGCGAGCGGTCGTGCCTCCTCACCGGCGATAGGCGGTGTGGAAACCGTGGCCGCGATCTCGCGTCCACAGTGGGGGCACGTGGCCACACCGTCGTCGATCGCCTCGCCGCAGTGCGGGCAGGTCGTCATGCGGGAGTTCTATCACCCATCGGAGGCGGCGCTCCCGCTCCGGATCGTGCCGACGTCGTCGGCTATGTCGACGGTCACGCCGAGGGGCGCCGACATCGTCGCGAGGCGCTCGAGGATCTCGTTCGCGACGGCCGGCTCCGGGACGCGCGGGGTGCCGCGACGCGTAACGGGCTCGTCCTGCCCGAGGTCAACCGGATACGCCCGGACGGCCTCGACACCGTCCCTGCCGATCGTGAGCTCGGCCTGCACGGCGCGGAACACCCACGGATCGGCGAATCCGTCGTCGTTCAGCCGCCCCACGAGCTCGGCCTCGGTCATCGTCGCCGGATCGATCTCGGCGCCCAGCACTCGGCGAGTTCCCGACCAGAAGTAGGCCGGAAGCGGCCCCCCCAGGTCGCTCCAGATGAAGTCGCCCAATCCGTAGAACACCGGGCGCCCGTCGACGAGTTCGACCGGCGCGAGTACATGCGGCCCACTGATCGCGACCGCGTCGGCGCCTGCGGCGATCGCGTCCTTTGCGAGCTCTTGCAGGAACGCGGGCGGCGTCGCCGGGTCGGCATCCCCTTGGTGTGCGTGCACCAACATCACCACAGCGTCGGCGTGCTGCGACGCCTGACGGACCGACCGCAAGAGCCGAGCCCGACCTTCCGGATCGACCTCGTAGCGCACCGACACGTCGTCGCCCGGTTCGAACCGAGCCGTGAACACACGCAGGGCCGGATCGCCGCTCAGCCATCCGCCCATCGCGTCTGGTACGCGGTCATGAACCGTCTTCAAGGTCTCGTGGGCCGCGGGCGGCACGGTGATGACCGGCTCGATCGCGAGCGCGTGGATGCCCGGACGCGGCGCGAGCCCAGCGAAGGCGTCGAGCGCGCCCGCCACGTCGGGCGGTGACGGGCTCGTCGTGACGCTGACGATCCCGAGCCTGCCGTGCGCGGTCTCGTGGTAGCTGGGAGCGCTCGCACGTGTGAGGTCCTCCCCCGAGCCGGCGTGATCGATCCCGGCCTCGTCCAACAGCGCGCTCGTGGTGCGCAGGCCCGCCGGACCGCGGTCCATCGCGTGGTTGTTGGCGCGACCCACCGCACCGAACCCCACGTCGAGCAGATCGCTCACCGCGCGCGGATCAGACGCGATCGACCAGTCGTTGGGCGTCGACCAGACCCAGGCGTCGGGGTCATCGGGGATCGTGGCGGCGAACTCGAGGTTCCCGACGGCGACGTCGGCCGCGCGTAGCCGATCGACCGCCGCAGCGAATCCAGCATCGCCGCCGAGCATCGGGGCGATCGGCCGAGTCGAGATCAGGTCGCCGACGAGGGCGACCGTCATGCGCTCGGCGGGCGCGGGACCACGCTCGGAAGGCGTCATCGAGTGCGAAGCCTAGGCGATGGGCTCAGCGCGCGGAGTCCGACGACTCAGGCGCTGCCGATCACATCGACGATGCGTTCGAGTGCCCACCCGAGATCCACGCGCGACACGCAGAGCGGCGGCGCGAGCCGCACGGTGGACTCATGCGTGTCCTTCGCCAAGATGCCGCGGGCCATGAGGCGCTCGCAGATCTCGCGCGCGGTTCCGACGGCAGGATCGAGGTCGATCCCGATCCACAGCCCACGGCCGCGGACCTCGGTGATCTGCGGCAACGCGGCGTCTTGGAGCGACTGCAGCAGCCACGCCCCGAGCTCGGCCGACGCTCGCTGGTATGAGCCTTCGTGCAGCATGTCGATCACCTCGATGCCGATCGCGCTGGCGAGCGGGTTCCCGCCGAAGGTCGAGCCGTGCTCGCCGGGCTTGAACACACCGAGCAGGTCGCGATCGGCGACGACCGCCGACAGCGGCATGATCCCGCCGCCGAGCGCCTTGCCCAGGATGTAGATGTCGGGGACGACCCCTTCGTGCTCGACGGCGAACGTCGTGCCGGTCCTGCCGAGCCCGGATTGGATCTCATCGGCCATCAGCAGCACCCCACGCTCCGTGCAGATCTCGCGGGCGGCGCGCAGATACCCCTCGGGCGGCACGATGACGCCGGCTTCGCCTTGGATCGGCTCGACGAGGAACGCCACGGTGTCGTTGTCGATCGCGGCACGGAGTGCGTCGGCTTCGCCGTACGGAACGACCTCGAACCCCGGTGTGAACGGTCCGAACCCATCCTGCGCGGTGGGGTCGGTCGAGAAGCTCACGATCGTCACGGTCCGCCCGTGGAAGTTGCCGTCGGCCACGACGATCTTCGCGCGGTCCGGCGCGACGCCCTTCACGTCGTAGCCCCACCGCCGCGCCGTCTTGATCGCGGTCTCGACGGCCTCGGCGCCGGTGTTCATCGCGAGCACCATTTCCTTACCGGCGAGCTGCGCGAGGTCGCGGCAGAAGACGGGGAAGATGTCGTTGTGGAATGCGCGAGAGGTGAGCGTCAGACGGTCGAGCTGGCGGTGCGCCGCCACGACGAGCCGCGGATGCCGATGTCCGAAGTTCAAGGCGCTGTACGCCGCCAACATGTCGAGGTAGCGCTCGCCCTCGGTGTCGGTGACCCAGGCGCCCTCCGCCTCCGCGATCACCACGGGCAGCGGGTGATAGTTGTGCGCGGCGTACCGCTCGGCGAGCTCGAGGAGCTCCTCGGCTCGCGTGCCTGCTCGTTGCTCGGTGCTCATCGGCGCCCCCCGGTCTGCGTCAACCGGCCAATCATCCCAGGTGGACACGACCTACGCGTGGATCCACACCGGCGTGCCGAGCGGCACGTCCGTGAGCTCCTTCATCTGTGGGTTGTACACGCGGATGCATCCGTGCGAGACGTCGTGGCCTCGATCGGCCGGGTCCGACGTGCCATGGATCGCCATGCGGCCGCCGCCGACCCATTCGGTGATCACGTTCGAGAATCCCGACAACCCGAGCACGAACACGCCGTACGGACCGGTCGGATCGCCGGTGGGCACGCGCGCCCACACGAAGAAGCGCCCGCGGGCCGAAGGCGTCGACGGCGCGCCCACCCCGACCGAGAGGTCGTCGATCGTATGGCCGGCGTCCGCCCACTTGAGCGTGTGCGTGGACAGATCGACCACGATCCGTTCGTGCCGCACCTGGGTCCGCACCTGGTCGCCGCGCACCCATCCGGTCGACCCGTTCGGGCGGATCGGCAACCGCACGTGGAACCACGCCGCGCCTTCGTCGTCGACGACCCCGGATAGCGCGGGCAGCCAAAGCGGCTGGGACCAGTCGTTGGTCGCCGCGAGGGTGCCGACGCGCTGTGCGCCCGGCCCCGGGTGGTCATACAAGAGGAATCGGGGTCCGTCGGCGCGCACCACCGTGGTGCCACCAGGCGCCAGCACGGGCGCACCGGCGACCGTCGCGTTGACCGACGGAGAGGGTGACGGCGGCGGGATCGGCGCAGGCGTGGACGTACTCGGATGCGAGCACGCCACGAGTGCGAGCGCGAGCAACGGGGGGAGCCACCGGCGCATAACCCCATCCTCCACGACGCACAGGTCTCTCGGCTACCCTCGCCGAGATGTCGCGCCCCGCACGCATCCTGATCGGCGCCGCCGTCCTGGCGGTCGTCGCCGTGGCGTGCATCGGCGGCGGCCACAGCAGCAGCCCGTTCCCCGCGAACCTCGACCCCGGCACGGCGGATCCGACCGGGTTCGCGATACCGAGCGACCCGGCGCTCGTCGCGGCCGCGCGCGCCAAGATCAAGCACATCGTGTTCCTGGTCAAGGAGAACCGCACGTTCGACACGATGTTCGGGACCTTCCCCGGGGCCGACGGCGCAACGAGCGGGCAGACCTGCGACGGCGGCACGCTCCCCCTCGCCCGCGCCAAGGACCGCACCCCCGACGCGGGCCACAGCTTCGCCGACGGGATCACGGTGATCGACGGCGGCAAGATGGATTGCTTCGCCCCGGAGGGGTACGTGCAGTACCACCGCGCAGACATCCCGAACTACTGGCGGTACGCGTCGCACTTCACGCTGGCCGATCACTTCTTCTCGTCGATCTACGGGCCGACCGGGGTCGAGCACCTGTGGACGTTCGCGTCGCAATCCGACCGGTTCGTCGATCACGAACGGCCGGGACAGTTCGGCACCGGACGACGCGAGTTCTGCGACGACCCGCAGGAGCTGGCGTTCTCGTTGCCGGTCCTCGACCGCACCGACCAGGAGCGCCTGTATCGATTGGAGAACGAGGGTTCGACGGGCGCGAGCGCGATCGAGTCCTATTACCGGCCGCGGTGGCCGTGCACGAACGTCAAGGTCCTGCCCGACGAGCTGAAGGCCGCCGGCATCTCGTGGAAGGAGTACCGCGGCGCGAACGAATGGGTGCAGCCGCTGCGCATGGTGCAACACGTCCGGTTCAGCCCCATGTACAACAACGTCGTCACACCCGAGGACTACCTGCACGACCTGAAGGCGGGCACGCTCCCGTCGGTCTCGTGGCTCACGCCGCCGTTCGCGCAGTCCGATCACCCGCCGACGAGCATGTGCGAGGGCGAGAACTGGACGGTCCAGTACCTGAACGCGCTGATGCGGTCGAAGTACTGGAAGTCGACCGCGGTCGTGCTGACCTGGGACGACTTCGGCGGGTTCTACGACCACGTGCCGCCGCCGCACGTCGACCTGTACGGCGACGGACCGCGGGTTCCCGCCATCGTGATCTCGCCCTACGCCAAGCCCGGGTATATCGACAGCACGACGCTCGAGTTCGCGTCGGTGCTGCGGTTCATCGAGACGATCTTCAACGTGCCGCCGTTGACCAGCCGCGACGCGAACGCCGACGACATGCTCGAGGCGTTCGACTTCAACCAGCAGCCGCTGCCGCCGTTGATCTTGAACCAGCGATCGTGCCCGTCCGGGCCGACGCCTCAGCCGCAGGAATAGATCCGAGCCGACGGCACGCCGTAGGTCGCGCCGACCACCACCGCGCGGCCCACACCCCAGATGTCCGCGCCGTCGAGCGCGACGCTCGCCAGCGCATCGGGGGGCTGCGAGCCAGCGCCGGACACCGCGGTCCAGCCGGCGTCGGACGCGTGTACCGCGATCGCCCGGGAGGAGCCGTTCGCCGAGACCGACCCGACGGCGATCGTTCCCTGCTGGTCGGCGGCCACCGACACGAGTCTGGTCGAGCCGCCTTGGTCGGGCACGGCGACCGTCGCCCACCCGTCGGCGCCGCGTTGGTATGCAACGGGTGTGTCGCCGTTCGGGGAATCATCCGACCACCCGACCGCCCACGCCGCGCCGCCCGTGCCGACCGCGAGACCAGTTAGGAAGACGTTGCCCCCCTTCTCCGCCGGAACCTGCTCTTCCTGCCAGGTTCCGGGAGCGGAGCCCAGCGCGATCACCGGTACCGCGAAGCCATCCCTCTGGATCCGCCATCCCTCCACGAGCGGCTGCCCATCCAGCATCGCGACGTTGTGCAGGATCGCGACGTCGGGCGGGGTCACGATCTGGAACCCCTGGGTGCCGCCGTGCAGGACGACGCCGTGCATCTGCCCGTCGAACTGACGCTGTCCAACCAGCCATACGTCGGTCGAGCTCGTCCCGGCGACGCCGGTGAGGATGTTCTCTGCCCCACGGAAGCTCGGCACGGTCACGAGCGACCACGCATGCCCGTCCCAGTGCTCGACGAGCGCGTCCTGGCCCATCCACGAGCCCACGGCCCAGACGTCCATCGGCGAGAACGCCTTCACCGAGTAGAACGAGGAGATCCCGATCGGGCCGGGTGGCGTCTGGAGCTTCTGGTCGCTCCATGCCGAGCCGTCCCACCGCCAGATGACCGGATCGCTGACCGGGCCCACGACGTGCCCGCCGACCGCCCACGCCTGCCCGTCGACCGCGTCGACCCCCTCGAGGATGATGCCGAGCGGGTTCGGGTCGGTGCCTTCGCTCGCGACGAGCGCACACGCAGACAGATCGCCCGCCGCGAACACGCCGGACGCGGCGACGGCGAGCAAGGCAACGGACGCAGCGACGACGAGGGAGAGACGCAACGTGGTCGGGCGCATCGGCGGCGACAGGGTACCGGAGCGTTCCGCGCGCTCGATGGGCGCGCTCAGGTCGGTCCGATACCCTCCGCGGGATGCGTTCCCGCCGCCTCTGGGTACGTTCCGCGCTCGCGCTCCTGGCCGCCGTGACGGTCTTCGTCGCGTGCACGCGGAACAGCAGCACGAGCTTCCCATCGGTGTTGGAGCCCGCCGACGCAACCAGCGTGCCGCCCGCGACGCCGAGCGATCCGGCGCTGATCAACCTCGCGCGCAACAAGATCAAGCACGTCATCTTCGTGGTCAAAGAGAACCGCACGTTCGACAACTACTTCGGGCTGTTCCCGGGTGCGAACGGAACGACCACCGGACAAACCTGCGACGGCCAGACCATCCCGCTGCAGAAGGCGCCCGACCGAGGGTTCGCCGCCGGTCACTCCTTCACCGACGGGATCACCGCGATCAACGGCGGGCAGATGAACTGCTTCACCGACGTCGGCTACGTCGAGTTCCAACAGAACCAGATCCCGAACTACTGGGCGTACGCGCAGCATTTCACGCTCGCCGACGAGTTCTTCAGCTCGATCTACGGACCGACCGGGGTCGAGCACCTGTGGACGTTCGCCGCGCAGTCGGACCGGTTCGTCGATCACGAGCGACCCGGTCAGCTCGGGGTCGGCACGCGTCAGTACTGCGACGACCCGCTCGAGACGGCGTTCTCGTTCCGCCAGCTTTCACGCGCCGACCAGGAGAAGGTCTACCAACTCGAACAGCAGGGCGCGAGCGGCGCCGCGCAGGTGCCGTCGTACTGGGAGGCGCGGTGGCCGTGCACCAACATCAAGGTGCTGCCCGACGAGTTGAAGGCGGCCGGGATCTCCTGGAAGGACTACCGCGGGCCGAACGAGTGGGTGCAGCCGCTGCGGATGATCAGCCACGTGCGGTTCAGCTCGATGTGGAACGACGTCGTGTCGAGCGACCAGTTCATCCCCGACCTGAACAGCGGCAAGCTCCCGTCGGTGTCATGGGTCACGCCGCCGTTCCCACTTTCGGATCACCCGCCGCTCAGCGTGTGCCGGGGTGAGAACTGGACCGTGCGGTTGATGAACGCGATCATGCAGTCGAAGTACTGGAAGTCGACCGCGGTGGTCTTGACCTGGGACGACTTCGGCGGGTTCTACGACCACGTGCCGCCGCCGCACGTCGACATGTACGGGCTCGGCCCGCGCGTGCCGGCGATCATCATCTCGCCGTATGCGCGGCGGGGCTACGTCGACCACACCACCTATGAGTTCGCGTCGGTGCTGCGGTTCATCGAGACGATCTTCAACGTCCCACCGATGACAAGCCGCGACGCGAACGCGAGCGACATGCTGGGTGCGTTCGACTTCACGCAGCAGCCCATCCCCCCGCTCGTGCTGCAACAGCGGAACTGTCCGATCACGCCGATCCAGAACATCCCCACGAACCCGACCGCCTAGCCGGTGCAGGCGCCGGCGGCGCTGAGCGATGCGAAGGCTTCCACCTCGTCGCGGATCCCGACGGCGCGGAAGGCGCCGAGCTCGCCGGTGACGCCGAGCAGCTGGTCCCCGCCGGTCTCGGGCGCCGGCTCGCCGGTGACGTCGATCGGCGTCCACCCCTGGTCGAACCGTGCGACGAGCGGTTGCGGGATGCCGCCGTTGAAGGTCAGGCCGACCGCGACGGTGGACTCGCCGACCGCGATCGCTTGGAGGAGGCCCGGCGCCCCGGTCGCGCCGGCCACCGGCGCCCACGTCTGGCCGCTGGGTTGCATCGTGAGGATGTGGTCGCCGTCGTCGGCGGCTTGCCAGCCGACGGCGAGCGGGGTGCCGTCGGGCTGGATCGCCACCGCGCTCAGGAGGCCGGTCCCGGTGGCGTGTTGCACCGACCATGCGTTGTGTTCGAAGCGCTCGACCAACGGAACCGTCTTGCCGCCGCTCAGGACGCTCCATCCGACGGCGTCGATCGAGCCGTCGGGCGCGACGGCGACCCCGTTCAACACCGAGCTGCCCTGCACCGGCGGCGTGGCGACGACGGTCCACCCGGTCGCGTCCCAGCGCTCGATCAAGGGTTGGTAGTTCGCGCCGACCTGATGCTTGCCGACCGCCCAGACCGTGCCGTCGGGTGCTGCCGCAACCCCGAGGAACTCATCTTCCTCGGGCCCCGGATCGATCGGATGGGTCCAGTGCCAGCGGCCGTCGATGACGAAGCCCGCCTCGGGCCGGTCGTTCCGGAAGGCGCCCGCCGCCCAGGTGCGCGCGCCCGCCGTGGTCGCCGCCTGGAACTGGATCAACTTGGCGCCCGGCGTCACCGGCACGTTGATGCGGTGCCACGCGGTGCCCGTCCATCGCGTCACCAGGGGGAGCCCATCGCCACCGATGTAGTGCACGCCGACCGCGGTCGCGTGTTCCGGCGGTCCGGTGACGGCGAGCAAGAGATCGCCGGTGACGGTCGCGTCCGGGATCGCGGCGGTGCACGACGTCGATGCGCTGGTCACCGCGGTGGAGGTCGCCGGCAGCACGACGGCGAGCACGAGTGCGCCGAGCACCGAAGCCTTCTTGACGCGGGAACCGTTCATCATGGACCGGCGTAGGAGGGTAATGCCGCCGCGTTGTGCCCCGTCCACGGGCCTGGATAGAAGCCCTGCACGATGCCGTCGGGACCGACAACGATCGAGAACGGCGTCGGCGGCCTGAGGTCGGGCAGGACGACGCCGTAGGCGGCGGTCGCCATCCGGCCGAGCGGATCGAACGCGACCTCGTATCCGAGGTTGAGCGCGCGCACGTCGTCGTTGGACGAACCCGACGCGTCCCACGAGGAGACCGCGATCACGCGCACGTCCGGGTGCGCGCCAGCCCATGTATCGAGCGCCTGGAGGTTCGCCGTGCAGCTCCGGTCACAGGTCGGGCCGTAGAACGAGAACAGCGTCGTTCGATGATTCGGGCCCCGCACGCGCTCCGGACCGTCGACGCTCGGGAACGAGAATGCACGCAGCTCACCGCCGACGTGGTCGATGTCACCGTTCATGACCACTGCCGCCGGGTCGTGGGCCACGTAGCCGGCCGGCCCCGTGCGCCAGACGCCGACGCCGTCTCCCTGATACTGCTCGACGAGCCCGACCGCGTGGAGCACCGGCCCGAACTTCCACACCGCGTCGTCGTCGACCAGCACCGCGGTGACGCCGTGATCCTGCAAGAAGGCGGCGAAGTCGGCCGGCGTGGGGATGTACGGGTTCAGCTGGTTGACGGCGAGGCCGCGGTAGATCGGCTGTCCTTCGTACTCCGGCGGGATCGGCCCGATGTAGGCCTGGGGGATCTGGTACCAGAAGCCCGACGCTGCAAGCCATTGCAGCTCCGACGCCGGCCGCTCCGTGACCGAGAAGACCATCTCATCTTGCTTGATCCACTGTTGGACCTCGCCGTTGGTGAAGAACGCCGGCGTCTGACCGTACGCGTGGAAGGCGCTCGGATCGGGTGCCGGCAAGATCGCGGCCGCGGCGAGTCCCGCAACGACCCACCGGATCCACGCGGTCCAACCGGTGCCGCGCGAAACCCAGATCGCCGCGATCACGCCCAGCGCGAGCGCCGCGTATGCGGGGAACCGCTGCGGCGTCGCGTGCTGCAGCAGGGGCACGTGCGTCAACCACTCCCCCGGAAGACCGATCGTCGGGCGCCCGAGGATGTGCAGCACCGATCCTGAGGCGAGTACAGCGACGATCGCCAGGAACGCGAGCAGTGCCCAGGTGCTTCGCCGTTTCCACTCGGTGATCGCGAACCCGACGAGCATCACCAGCGCGACGATGCCGACGTATCCGGCGTCTTCCTGCGCCGATGCGGTGAAGCGCGACGTGATGTTGGTGAACGACTCGCCGCCGATCCGCGTGTGCTGCCGCGGCACAACCCAGCTGCCCAGGTCGATCGACGTCTTGTCGACGGGGCGCAATACCTGCGTGGGTTCGTGGTTGAGCGCGTTCGTCAGGAACGACAGCAGCAGGACCCCCACCATGACGTAGCTCGCGGCGACCAACAGGCCGGCTCGAAGCACACGCCAGACATCGCGTCCGGAAAAGATCAATGCGATCACGAACGCGATCGCTCCGAAGAACGTCGTCGTCGCGAACAGCTCGGTCGACACGCCGAACGCGAAGACGAGGTCGAGCGTGAGCAGTACCACGAACCAGATCGGTGAGAGCGATCCTTCGATCCTGCGGATGACGAGGTACACGGCGAGCGGCGCCGTGAAGATCATCACCAGGTTGAGGTGATCGACCATGTGCCCAGCGATGTAGCTCGAGAACCCGAAGAAGAGTCCGCCGAGCAGCGACGGCCAGAACCGCTTCGTCGCTCGGACGCACACGAGGTACGTCGCCCACGCGGCGAGCGCGGGCGCGAGCAACATCAAGATGTTCAGCGTCACCAACGAGCCGAACAGGCGCTGCAGCGGGTACGAGACGATCCCGAGGCTCGGCACGAACGTGACCCACGTCAGGTTCACACCCGCCGGTGCGAAGACGTCCGAGGCGAACAGCGGCGGATGTCCGTGGAGCAACGCCCACGGCGTCCATGCCAGCCCCCATCGGTACAGACGTGCGTCCGCCCATCCGTCGCCGACGTAGCGCGTGCCGATCGCCGCCCCGATCGGCGGCAAGTAGATGGCGCACGTCAGCGCCAGATACAAGACGAATGCCGCGAGGCCCTTCAGCCAGGGGCGTGCGTTGCGCACGCGATCGACGAACGACCGCCGGTCGGGAGTTGCGACAGGCTCGGCGGCCACTTCGACATCGGACACCGGCGCATCGTAGCGAGGGCGGTCCGGCGCCCGACGCATGACAAGATGCGCGGGCCATGGCCAACCCAGAGCCCTACTACCGCGCAGACCTGGCTCGGATCCATCACCTCGGGTTCGGGTTCCACGCGGAGGCATGCGCACCGGGGATCCTCGCGCTGCTCGAGCCGGTCCGAGGTGGCCTTGTCGTCGAACTTGGCTGTGGCAGCGGTCTCCTGACGAGACACCTCGTCGACGCCGGCCACGCCGTGATCGCGACCGACGCCTCGCCCTCGATGCTTGACCTCGCGCACGAGCACGCGGTGGGCGCGCAGGAGATCCGCCAACTCGTCCTTCCCGACGACCCGATCCCAGAGGCCGACGCCATCGTTTCGGTCGGACATGCGCTGAGCTATCTGCCGACAGCCGACGCGATCGACCGAGCGCTGATCTCCGCGGCGGGATCGCTTCGACCGGGAGGAGTCTTCGCCATCGATCTCTGCGACCTGACCTACGTCGAAGCGCAGCACGTCCCGGACGTGAAGACCTGGATCGAGGACGACTGGGCGCTGATCACCCGGCGTTCGGCACCCACGCCGGACACCTTCATCCGAGAGATGACGATGTTCACCAGGAACGACGACGCGACGTGGCGCCGCGACGACGAGCGCCACGACAACATCCTGATCGACACGAGCCGTGTCCCGCCGCTCCTAGCCGAGCACGGCGTCGACGCAACGGTTGGAAGCGCCTTCGGCAGCGAGAAGCTGCCCGACGGACTGCACACGGTCATCGGAACTCGCCGCCGAGAGGGCCCTTCCGGCTGACGCGAGGAGCACGCCGGGGTCCTAGCATCGCCGCATGGGCAGGCTGCGGTATCGGCTCCTGGGTGGGGAGACACGGTCATTCGTCCTGTACGCGTGCGTAGCCGCCTTGTTCATCGCCGGCCCGTTCCTCGCGGGTTGGCTCGATGCCCACGGACTGCCCGGAGCCGGGCTGGTCCTGATCGCGATCGCGCTCGCTGCCCTGGCCGCCGGATATGCCGTGTACTCGGCGCTTCCCGCAACGCTCGTTCACGCGAGCTCATCCGGTTGGGCGCCGATCTCGATGTGCCGTATCGCCGGAAGATGGCTCTTCCGCACCCGATCTATGCCCTGCCATCGTTCCGGCTGATGGCCTCGGGTACCTGGTCGGTCCTCGACGGGATCGAGGGGCACCACGACGGAGCGCCGCTCCTCGTGTTCGTCCGGTCGTGGACCCCGGACGTCTACGAGGCCACCGAATGGTCGTTCTGCGCCGCCACGACGATGGACCTCGACGGACCGACCGTGCAGATCTGTCCTCGGCACCTGACGTTGGACGAACGCGCTGTCTACGAGGAGCTGACCCTCGAATCGGACCAGTTCGACCGGCTCTGGCGCGTTCGGACGGATGATCTTCGATTCGCAAGCGCGGTCGTAGACCAACGGATGATGGCCTGGTTACTCGATCAGGACCCGCTCGTGTCCTTCGACCTGGGAGGTCGCTGGGCGATGGCCGTTAGCCATCGTGACGGAGCCGATGTTGCAGCGCGCCTTGTCGAGAGCCTCGACGGATTCCTCAAGCGGGTGCCGCACGCCGCGTTCTCATTGTTCGGTCGCAGCACGTGAGGTCCTGCGCACACCACATGTAGGCTCGATCGAAGCCGCAACGCGAG
Organism: Actinomycetota bacterium; assembly: GCA_036007245.1. GTDB lineage: Bacteria > Actinomycetota > UBA4738 > UBA4738 > HRBIN12 > AC-51. The sequence goes on from DASYOY010000140.1 coordinate 21,179, forward strand.
AGTGGCGGAATTGGCAGACGCGCTGGACTTAGGATCCAGTGGCCGAGAGGCCGTGGGGGTTCAAGTCCCCCCTTTCGCACCATGTTTTTCTCCGACTCGTGCCCCATGCGTCGGGCCTTGTTACACTCTCCCCATGCCATTTCCCATGCAGCCCAATATCAAGTTGGTGAATAACGAGAACTATCGCGAAGCCTACGCCAACTCCGTCCAGGTACGCGTCAATGTCTGGGATTTCTTTCTC
>DASYOY010000141.1:0-5677 GCA_036007245.1 Actinomycetota bacterium
GACGGGGCCGCACCTGTGGGGGAGCACCACGCTGCTGCGCGGGTTCAACCCGCCGGGCGCGACGCTCCCGTTCGGACCGTTGTGGTTCCTGGCCGTGTATCTGGTGGTCATCGCCTTGGCACCGTGGTTGATCGGGCTGCACCGGCGGTTCCGATGGTGGGTGCCCGCGGTGATGGTCCTCGGCGCGATCGCCGCGGACTGGCTCGGGTTCATCGGCGGGTTCCATCTGATGCGGTGGTGGAACGTCGCCTTCGTGCTGCTGCTGCCGCATCAGCTGGGGTTCTTCTATGCGGACGGCACGTTCGCACGCATGTCCAAGGCTGTGTGGTGGGCGATGATCGCGGTCGGCCTGGGCCTGCTCGTGATGCTCACGACCGCGCCGTTCTGGTCGCTGTTCGGTGATGCACGGTTCACATGGTTCCCGGGGATCGGCTACTACCCGAAGAGTTTGCTCGGCACCGACGTCGAGCGCGTCTCGAACGCGTATCCGCCGACCGTGTGCTTCATGCTGGGCGGGATCTGGACGATCGGCGCGGTGATGCTGCTGCGGCCGGCGCTCCAACGGTGGCTGCAGGGCCGTCGGCCGTGGAAGGCGACGATCGCCGTGAACGGCGTGATCATGACCTTGTTCCTGTGGCACATGACCGCGTTCCTCTGCGCGATCCTCGTGCTGTGGCCGCTCGGTCTCGCGCGCGAGCACGACAGCACGGCGGCATGGTGGCTCCAACGGCCGGTGATCATCTCGATCTCGGCGGCGTTCCTTGTGGGGCTGATCGCGATCTTCGGACGCTTCGAACGGCCGCGGCCACGCACGCGCTGACCTGCCACGACCCGACGGACACGGCTCGCGACGGCGGTGTTACCGTCGTTCAACCGTGCGACGACGCGAGCAGGAACGTGGCACCACCAAGGAAGGGTGGCGGGCGCTTGCCTTGGCAACGGCGGGGCTCGTCGCGATGGCGATCGTCGGCGCCGCGCCGGGATCGCCGTACCAACCGTTGCTCACGCCCAACGGGCAGCCGACCGGTCCGCTGACCGCGATCGCCGAGCATCTCGGCCTCTCGAGCATCCCGGGCGACCCGATCCTGCTCGTCGCCGTCGTCGTGTCGACGTTCGCCGTGATCGGCTTCATCATGCTGTTGCGCGCGGCGTTCCGCGGCGGCGTCGGGCTGGCGCCCGCGGCGCTGCTAGTGATCGGCGCGCACGCACTGTTGCTCGGGCTGCCGTTGCTGTACTCGCGCGACGTCTATTCCTATGCGTACTACGGACGCATCGCCGGCGTCTACGGCGGCAACCCGTACGTCCAGACGCCGCTGGACTATCCGAGCGACGCCTTGTGGCGGTTCGTCGGTCCGATCTGGGTGAGCACACGCGCGGTCTACGGCCCCGCGTGGTCGGCGCTGTCGGCGGGCCTGTCGAACTGGTTCTCGGCGCGGCCGTCCTCGCAGGTCGAGGTCTACCGGATGCTGGCGCTGGTCGCGAGCCTGGCGACCTGCGCGTTGATCGTGTGGACGGTGCGCCGTCTCTGGCCCGAGCGGACCGCGTTCGCGCTCGTCGCATTCGGCGCGAACCCCGTCGTCGTCTACTACTCGGTCGCGAGCGGGCACAACGACGTGCTCGTCGCGCTGACGATCGCGGCGGCGTTCGCTTGCGTCGTCTCGCATCGCGAGATGCCGGCGGTCGCACTCCTCACGTTGGGGGCGCTGATCAAGGCGACCGCAGGGCTGCCGCTCATCCTTCTGCTGGTCTGGTGCATCGCACGGCGTCCGCCCGAACAGCGCTGGCGGCCCGCGATGACCCACGTCGGGCTCGCCGTCGCGATCTCGCTCGTGTTCTCGTTGCCGTTCTTCCAGTTGCAGGACCCGACGCTCGGGATGCTCGACCTCGCGAGCCACTCCGGCTGGCTGTCGCCGGCCGCGGTCGGCTCGCACGTCGTCGACATCCTCACGTTCCACACGCTCGGCTGGGTGGTGCGCGTCGTGATCGGGATCGTGCTCCTGATCTGGATCTGGCGATTGTCCGTCGCCGTTTGGCGACGAACGACGGGAACCGACGTCGCCGGCGCGCCGGTCATGAGCCCGCGCGAGCAGGCCGCGACCTGGGGGTGGGTGCTGATGCTGCTGATGCTCCTTGGCCCGGTCCTGATGCCGTGGTACGTGACGTGGGCGCTCCCGCTCGCGTGGGTGTTACCGCGCGCCGCGCGCACGACGCTGCTGGCGGTGAGCGCGATCCTGGGCGTCACGCTGTGGTCGACGGAGGCGATGCGCTACCCCGGTGCGTTCCGGCTGAACGTCTTCGTCGGGAACTGGATCGCCGTGCCGATCATCGTCGGCCTGGTGATCTGGCTCTTGCGTGACCTGCGCTCACGCATCGAGGGCGGTGGTCTGTTCGAGGACGAGGCCGGGCTGGCGATGCCTGCGCTGTTCGAGGAGTCGCCGGGCGAGCAGCGCGTAGCCGAAACCGCCACTCAACCCGCAGGCTAGGACCGACCAACCGGGCGAGCCGAGCGGTGCGCCGAGGCGTTCGAGCACGAACGCGGTGAGCGCGAGCACCGGCGCCGCGAACGCCGGCGCGGCCGCGACGCCGGACACCAGATCGCCGAGCGCGAGCCACGACCACCCGAGGCCGAGGATGAGCAGGAGGAAGAACGTCCGCCAGGTCGCGGCGAGGATCTTGCGCGGCTCGACGGGCGCGAGTTCGTCCGGAAGCGGTGACAGCGCCGTCGGGGAGCCTTCGCTGCTGGCGACGTTGGGATCCCACAACGTCAGGCCCGATGTCGCGAGCTCCGACGGAACGCGGAGCTCATCGCCGATCACGAACGTGAGGTGCGGGCCCGGCGGGATCTGCGCGAACGACGTCGACGACGCGGTGTCGTAGGTCGGGTCGTCGATCACGCTAGCGTGCCCGGCTGCGAGGTCGCTCGGCGCTCCGAGGAACACGTGCACGTCGTTGGCACGATCGGGCGGCACCGTCGCGCGCGCGACGTTCGCGGTGTGCGTCAGCAGGAACAGCGCCTCTTCAGGATCGTGCGAATCGGTCACGTAAACCAAGGGCGTGCCGGGTGAAGAGCGGTCGACGGCGATCCGCGCCGCGAGGTTCATGTGGGTGATCTCGTCGGGGGAGATGTAGGGAAAGCTGTCGCGCCAATCGCGGACCGCCGGCGAGACGATCAGCCCGACCAGGACGAGGCCGACCGGCCAGGCCAGCCACCAGCGGCCGAGCTTCTCGCCGAGCAGCACCAACCCGAACGCCGCGAGCAGCGGCAGACAGAACGCGAACATCAGCACCCGGTCGGGCGGGTACCAGCCGGTGGCCGCGCCTACCCCGAGACCCGCCGCGCTCACGAGCGCCCACGACACCAGGAACCGGCGCGCGAACCCGTGTGCGCGGAAGACTCCGACGACCGCGAGGGCGCTCGTCATGAACGGGGAGTAGCGGCGCCAGTTCTTCAGGTACCGGTCCAGGTAGGAGCGGCGAAGCGTTTCCAGTTGCCCGGTGTGCCGGAGGAACGCGTCGCCGGACGTCTCGCCGGTCACGCGCGGGGGCCCGATCTTCGCGGCGACGACCCCGGCGCCGAAGATCGCGATCGCCCCGCCGAGGGCCGTCGCGACGCGGCCCGCGTCGGTCCGCCAACCGAACCCGCCTTCGTGCCACATCGCCCACAGTCCGGTGACGCCGAGCACGATCGCGCCGACCACGAAGAAGCCGGGGTGGATGAGCGCCCCGCCGCCGAGCACCAGCGCGGCCACGAACGCGGCGCGGCGCGTGCGGCTCGCGAGCGCGGCGGCCGCGGCGAGGAAGGCGGCGGCGAACACGAGGTTCGAGACGTAGCCGCCGCCGAGGAACGTCGCCCATGCACCGGCGAGCACTCCGGCGGCGAGCCAGCCGCCGCGCGGCACGATCGTGCCGCGGCCGCGCACGAGCGCGGCAGCCGCCAGGCCGATCGCCGGCCCGAGCGCGTACTGCAGACCGGCGAGCGCGCCGACCAGACCTTGTCCGAGGGCGCCGTGCAGCGTGCCGATGAGCGCCGGTGCGCCGGGTCGTTCGCTCGCCATCGAGATCCCGCCGTACTCGGCGACGCGCGTCCACCATAGGTAGACCGGGACGTCCGGGCCGACAGGGAACGGGTAGTGATGGCGAAGGGTCGGCCACAGGAACACGCGGATGAGCAGTGCGCCGAGGACGCCGATCAGCACCAGGTCGATGCCGGTGCGAACGCTGCGGGATCGCGCGCGTTGCTGGGCGATCGACGTGGTGGCCACGGTCGGCGACCGTACCACCCGTCCCTCGGCGGTCTTCTGGCCGGGCGTTCGCACACCCGTTGGTACCATCGCGCCCATGCTCGATCGCGACCTCGCCTCCGAGGTGATCATCGCCGCGCGGCGCAAGGGTGGCGACGTCGCGGAGGTCTTCGTCGAGGAGCGATCATCCACCTCGATCCGGCTCGACGACGGGCGCGTCGAGGAGCTCACGACCGGCCTCGATCGCGGCGCCGGTGTGCGCGTGTTCCAAGGAACGACCTACGGGTACGCGTACGCGAACCGGCTCGACCGGGACTCGTTGCTGGAGGCCGCGGCCGCCGCGAGCGCGGCGCTCGCAGGCGACGCGCCGGGCGCGGTCGTCGATCTCACGGACCGGACAGGGCCCGGCACGAACCGCGCCGAGCGCGCGGCGAGCGAGGTCGACGCCGCGACCAAGGTCGGCTGGCTCCGGACGGTCGACGAGGCCGCGCGGGCGGTGAGTCCCGAGGTTGCCCAAGTGACGGGCATCTACTTCGACTCGATGCAGCGCCGGCTGATCGCGACGAGCGACGGTCGGTGGGTGCAGGAAGATCGTCCGCGGATCCGGCTGGTCGCGCAGGTCGTCGCCAAGCGTGGCGACGTGATCCAGACCGGCTGGCAGGGCCCCGCGGCGTGCGCCGGTGTCGAGTTCCTCGATGCGCATCCGCCGGAAGAGACCGGCAGACGCGGCGCCGAGCGCGCGGTCGCGATGCTCGACTCGATCCCCGCGCCGGCGGGCGAGATGGCGGTCGTCGTCGCCAACGGCTGCGGCGGCGTGTTGTTCCACGAGGCGGTCGGCCATCCGCTCGAGGCCGACGCCGTCGACAAGGAGGCGTCCGTGTACCGCGGTCTGGTCGGCGAGCGGTGTTCGAGCGAGCTGATCAACGGCGTCGACGACGCGACGATCCCCAACGGCTGGGGCTCCTACGACTTCGACGACGAGGGCACGCCCGCGGAACGGACCGTGCTGTTCACCGACGGCGTGCTCCACGGCTTCCTGCAAGATCGGATGCGCGCGGCGCGGATGGGCACCGCGACGACCGGCAACGCGCGGCGCGAGTCGTACGCGCATCCGCCGATCGTGCGGATGACGAACACGAACATCCTGCCGGGGGAGACCGACCCCGAGGCGATCGTGCGCGACACTGCCGCCGGCATCTACGTGACCGGGCTCGGCGGCGGGCAGACCAACCCCGCGAGCGGCGACTTCGTGTTCGGCGTGTCGGAGGGCTACCTGATCGAAGACGGCGAGGTCACGACGCCGGTGCGCGGCGCCAACCTGATCGGCCGCGCGATCGACGTGATGAGCTCGGTCGACGCCGTCGGCTCGGATTTCGAGACCTGGGAGGGCGTCTGCGGCAAGGACGGGCAGGGCGCGCCGGTCGGCAGCGGCTCGC
>DASYOY010000142.1:0-19919 GCA_036007245.1 Actinomycetota bacterium
TCGCTGTCCAAGTTCGAGACCACGGCGATCTTCATCAACCAGCTCCGCGAGAAGATCGGCGTGATGTTCGGTTCGCCCGAGACGACGCCCGGTGGCCGTGCGCTCAAGTTCTATTCGTCGGTGCGCCTGGACGTGCGCAAGATCGAGAACCTCAAGGACGGGACCGACGTCGTCGGCTCACGCACCAGGGTCAAGGTCGTGAAGAACAAGGTCGCGCCGCCGTTCCGTCAGTGCGAGTTCGACATCATGTACGGCAAGGGCATCTCCAAGGAGGGCTCGCTGCTCGACGTCGGTGTCGACCTCGAGATGATCAAGAAGAGCGGCGCCTGGTTCACCTATGAGGGTGAGCAGCTCGGTCAGGGCAAGGAGAACGCGCGTCAGTTCCTCGCCGAGCACATCGACGTTCGCGACGAGATCGAGACCAAGGTCCGCCAGGCCGTCGGGCTCAATGGGTTCACCGAGGACGACGATCAGCCGATCGAGATCGCACCCGACCTGGTCGAGCTCGAACCCTCCGTGAAGGCCGGCAAGAAGGGCGACTAGCCGGTGACCTCGCCCGCTCGCCAGCGGGGCGGCGGCCCGGGCAAGCGGCAGGGCAAGCGCAAAGACATCCACGAGCGGGCGCTCGGGCTCTTGGCGGTTCGGCAACGCAGCCGCAAGGAGCTCGAGCGTCGGCTCGTCCAGGCCGGATTCGAGGCCGAGGCCGTCGCCGACGAGCTCGAGCGCCTCGAGCAGGTCGGCTTGATCGACGACGCAGCGTTCGCCGCGGCGGTCGTCGAGAGCCGGATCGGGGTGCGGGGTGAATCCCGGCGGGCGGTCGGGATCAAGCTCCAACAGGCCGGTGTCGACCGCGACGTAGCGCTCGCCGCACTCGACCAGTCCCCCGGTGACGAGCAGGAGCGAGCGGATCGCCTCGCGGAGTCACGAGCCGCGCGCGTCTCGGGCCTCGACCCCGCCACCGGGTTCGCTCGGGTCAGCGGCTTCCTGATGCGCCGGGGCTACGCACCCGCCATCGCGCGGCAGGCGGCGCGCAGAGCGCTTGGACTGGAAGGCATCGAGGCGTGAACCTTGCTTGGGCCCGAAGGTGGCCGTAAGGTGTGGAAACTTCGAACATCCACCAAACGAGAGGCACCACCCGACCAGTCACGAGCAACCACTCCGATGGAAGACCGACCCCGCAACCCCCACGAACTGGAACCCCGGAGGCAAGGGCGCCCCTAGGGGCGAACAACGGTCGCTGCTTCGTCATGGCCTGAGCGGTCCTCTCCCTGACACCCCCGCAGGGAGGCCACATGATCCCCGTGATCGTGGGCGCCGTCGCACTCGCGGCAGGCGTCCTCGTCGGGTTCCTCATCCGTGCCAACATCGCGAAGTCCTCGGCCAACACCCTCGAAGCGCAGGCGCGCCAGAAGGGCATCGAAGCCGACGAGAAGCTCGTCAAGGCCGACCAGGAGGCGGCCGCCACCCTCAAACGGGCGAACGAAGACGCCAAGTCCGAGGCCGCCCAGGTCAGGAAGGACGCCGAGACCGACGTGAAGTCCCGGCGGGACGAGATCGCCCGTCTCGAGCGCCGGATCTCCGAGTCGGAGGACGATCTCCGGGAACGCACCCGCAAGCTCGACCAGCGCGGCATCGAGCTCGACGAGCGAGACGAGATGCTGCACGGCGCCCGCCTGAAGCTCGAGAAGGCCGCCGACCAGCACCGGATCCAGCTCGAGCGCATCGCCGGCATGACCTCATCCGAGGCGCGTGACGAGCTCATCGCCCACGTGGTCGACGACGCCAAGCGCTCCGCGATGGCCCAGGTCCGTGAGATCGAGCAGCGTGCCCGCGAGGACGGCGAGGAGCGCGCCCGCAAGATCTTAACGATCGCGATCCAGCGGGTCGCGTCCGAGCAGACGGCAGAGTCCACCGTCAGCGTGTTCGCCCTGCCGAGCGAGGATATGAAGGGTCGGATCATCGGCCGCGAGGGCCGGAACATCCGCGCCTTCGAAGCCACGACCGGCGTCAACATCATCATCGACGACACGCCCGAGGCGGTCGTCCTCAGCAGCTTCGATCCGGTGCGTCGCGAGGCCGCTCGCATGACCCTCGAGAAGCTCGTCCAGGACGGGCGCATCCACCCCGCCCGGATCGAGGAGGTCCACGAGCGGTCGATGGCCGAGATCGAGGAGCGGATCCGCCGCGCCGGCGAGGATGCGGTGGCGGAGGTCGGCATCACCGACATCCACCCCGAGATGGTCCGGCTGCTCGGGCGGCTCCAGTACCGAACGAGCTACGGCCAGAACGTGCTTCGGCACCTCGTCGAGAGCGCGCATATCGCTTCGGCGCTCGCGGCCGAGCTCGGGCTGGACCCCGCCATCGCCAAGCGCGGCGCCTTCCTGCACGACATCGGCAAAGCGGTCACGCACGAGGTCGAGGGATCGCACGCCATCATCGGCGCCGAGATCGCCCGCCGGATGAAGGAGGACCCCGAGGTCGTGCACTGCATCGAGTCCCACCACGGCGAGGTCGAGCAGCGCACGATCCACGCAGTGCTCGCACAGATCGCGGACTCGATCAGCGGCGGTCGCCCCGGCGCCCGACGCGAGTCGCTCGAGACCTACGTGAAGCGCCTCGAGCGGCTCGAGGAGATCTGCAACGCCTTCGAAGGGGTCGAGAAGGTCTACGCGATGCAGGCCGGTCGCGAGGTCCGCGTGCTCGTGAAGCCCGAGGCGATCGACGACATCCAGGCGCAGGTGATCGCCCGCGACATCGCGAAGCAGGTCGAGGAGGAGCTTCAGTACCCCGGCCAGATCCGCATCACGGTGGTGCGGGAGATCCGCGCCACCGAATATGCACGCTGACCTCCTCGGCTACCCTCGATGGCGATGGAAGACCGGCGCTACCTGATCCGCACCTTCGGGTGCCAGATGAACGAGCACGATTCCGAGCGGATCGGCGGCGTGCTGATGGCCGACGGCATGACGCCGACCGACGATCCGGGCGACGCGCGGGTGATCGTCCTCAACACCTGCGCCATCCGGGAGAACGCCGACAACAAGCTCTACGGGAACCTCGGTCATCTCAAGCCACTGAAGGATCGCCGGCCAGACCTCAGGATCGTGGTGGCCGGCTGTCTCGCGCAGAAGGACCAGGGCGAGATCCAGCGGAAGGCGCCGTGGGTCGACGTCGTGGTCGGCACGCACGCGCTACCGCATCTTCTTGACCTGTTGAACCGAGCCGAGACGGACGGCCCACAGATGGACGTCCAGGAATACACCGACCTGTTCCCGAGCGCGCTGCCCGCCGCACGGGGCGACGGCGTGCGAGCCTGGGTCTCGATCGCAACCGGCTGTGACAACGCGTGCACGTTCTGCATCGTCCCGTTCGTCCGCGGCGCGCAGCGCTCCCGCGCGATGGGCGACATCCTCGCTGAGGTGCAGGGTCTGGCAGCCGGCGGCGTCGTCGAGGTCACCCTGCTCGGTCAGAACGTGAACACCTACGGGCGCGACGTGACGGTTCCCGACGCTTCCCGCCGGCCACTCTTCGCAGACCTCCTGCGTATGGTCAACCAGGTTGACGGCATCGAGCGGATCAGGTTCACCTCGCCTCATCCGCACGACTTCACCCCCGATGTGATCGAGGCGATGGCGACCAGCGAAAAGGTGTGCGAGCACATCCACTTCCCGTTGCAGTCGGGCTCTGACCGGGTGCTGAAGGCCATGCAACGTTCGTACCGGCGGGAGCGCTACCTGTCGTGGCTCGACCGGATCCGCGAGGCGATCCCGGCGATCGCCGTCTCGACCGACATCATCGTGGGGTTCCCCGGAGAGACAGAAGAGGACTTCGCCGACACGCTCGACGCCGTCGAGCGCGCACGGTTCGACAGCGCCTACACGTTCCAGTACTCGCCACGGCCGGGGACACGAGCGGCGACCATGCCTGACCAGGTCCCGAAGGAGGTCGTGCAGGAGCGCTTCGACCGCCTGGTCGCGCTCCAGACCGAGATCACGGCTGAGCGGAACAGGCGCCAGGTCGGCGAGCGCCTCCAGGTCCTCGTGGAGGGCGACGGGAAGCGTGCGGGATCCACCCAATCGCGCACGCGAACGAACCGGATCGTGCACCTCCGAGAGCCGTTGCCGGCCGGCTCCTTCGCGACGGTCGAGATCACCGAGGCCGCGGCGCATCACCTGCTCGGCCGGGTCGTCGAGGCGCCGCAGCCCGCAGCGGTCTGATGTTGCGGGCGCTGGTCGGCCCGACCGCCAGCGGGAAGACGGATGCCGGCATCGCGCTCGCGACGCGTTCGGGTGTCGAGATCGCCTCCGTCGACTCCATGCTCGTATACCGCGGGATGGACGTCGGCACGGCCAAGCCCACCGCCGAACAACAGCGCGCCCTTCCGCATCACCTGATGGACCTGGCGGAGCCGTCGGAACGGTTCACGGTGGCGCGCTACCAACAGGCGGCGCATGACCTTCTGGATCGGGTGCCCGATCCGCTGCTCGTCGGGGGCTCGGGGCTGTATTTCCGCGCGGTGGTGGACCGGCTGCGGTTCCCGCCCGAGGACCCGGCGGTCCGGGCGTCGCTGGAGGCCGAGGCGGACGTTCTCGGAGCAGACGAGCTCTACGAGCGTCTCTCCGCGGCGGACCCGGTCGCGGCCGCTCGGATCGACCCGGCCAACGTCCGGCGGACGATCCGCGCCCTCGAGGTCTCGACGATCACCGGTGCGCCGTTCAGCGACTTCGCGGCCGCGTGGGAGGTGTACGACCCGGCGCTCGTGCGGGTTGCAGGCATCCGGCTCGCAAGCGCGACGCTGGACGCGCGGGTGCGCGCTCGTGTCGCCCGCATGCTGGAGACCGGGTGGATCGATGAGGTCCGAGACCTGATGGAACGGGGGTTCGGCGCCTGGCTCACCGCGAGCCAGGCGATCGGGTACGCGGAACTCGCCGCGCACCTCGACGGTAGGCTGGCCCTCGACGAGGCGATGGAGCGCACGGTGAAGCGGACGAAGGAGCTCGCGCGCAGGCAGATGGCATGGTTCCGTCGTGACCCGCGCGTTCGGTGGTTCGACGCCGGCGAGGACGGAGCGGTCGCGGTCGTCGACGAGGTCGCCGCATATCTGGGGGCAGCGTGACGCGGTCGCTGTCCGTCGCGAAGTACCAGGCGAGCGGGAACGATTTCTTGATCATCGACGCGTTCGACTCCCCGGCGCCGGCGATGGACGTCCCGGCGCTCTGCGACCGCTGGTTCGGTGTCGGCGCGGACGGCATCATCGTCGTGGGACGGGGAAGCGCCGCCGAGTTCTCGTTCGGGCTCACGAACGCCGACGGGACGCCCGCCGAGATGTCGGGTAACGGCATGCGCTGCGTGGGGGCCTGGCTCCGCGATACCGATCGTGTGAGTCACGGAGCGTCGTTCGACGTCGAGACGCCCGCAGGAGTGAAGCACGTGTGGCTCACGCTCGACGGCGCCACGGTGGGGATGGGTCAGCCGAACTTCACGAAGGCGGCGATCCCCATGCACGGGCCGGCCTGGGAGACATTCCAGGATCAGCCGTTCGATGCGGGCGACGGACGAACGATGCGGGCAACCGCGCTCAGCATGGGCAACCCGCATCTCGTGCTCTTCACCGACGAGGACCCCGAGCGCTACCACCTTGAGCACATGGGCCCCGCCCTCGAGCACCACGAGCTGTTCCCCGAGCGGACGAACGTCGAGTTCGCACGGATCGCGGAGGACGGTGTGATCGACGTGCGTGTATGGGAGCGCGGGGTGGGGGAGACGCTCGCGTGCGGCACCGGCGCGTGCGCGGTTGCCGTCGCGGCGAACGAGCACGGCGACGCGCCCGCCGAGGTCGTCGTCCGGTTCCGTGGGGGGCCACTGCACGTCGAGCGGCGGACCGACGGTGAGGTCCTGCTCGGTGGTCCGGTCCAGCATGTGTTCGATGCGGTTGTCGATCTGGACGAGCTCGACGCATGACCGACATGGCGGCCCGTTTGGCCGTCGACACGCTCGCCCTGGTCCAGATCGCGTCCGAGAGCCGGGACGAGCACGCGATCATCGAGGCGATCACGCCCAGACTTGCGACGGCTCCGGGACTGAGCACGGTCGAGGATCACGACGCGGTGCTCGTCGCGCTTCCAGAGCGGCGACCGGGTTACCCATTGCTCGTGCTCGCCGGGCACGTCGACACCGTTGCGAGGGCGGGTGCGGGATCCGCGACCGTCGACGGTGACCTCGTTCGTGGGCGTGGGGCCGCAGATATGAAGGGCGGCCTCGCGGTGATGCTCGCGCTCGCCGAGGACGGTATCCGTAGCGATACGGTCGACCTCGGATACCTCTTCTTCGGGCGAGAGGAGGTTGCGATCGCCGAGTCGGCGTTGTTGCCGGCGCTCGACCGTGTGCCTGCGTTGCAAGAGGCGGCGCTCGCCGTGGTGCTCGAGCCGACCGACAACACGCTTGAGGTCGGGTGTAACGGCAACCTCCAGGCGGTGGTGCGGGTTCGAGGGCGCGCTGCCCACAGCGCCCGACCCTGGCACGGCGACAACGCGATCCACGCAGCCATCGAGGCGCTCGCGTCGGTTGCGGATCTCCCGGCGCGCGACGTCGACGTGGATGGACTCGTGTTCCGCGAAGTGGTCTCGGTCACGACGATCGCGGGCGGGAGAGCGAAAAACGTCGTCCCCGACCTCGTCGAGGCTGAGGTGAACATGCGATACGCCCCGACCCGTGCTCCGGCCGACGCCGAGACCTGGCTCCGCGACCTGCTCGATCACACCGGAGCCGAGGTCCAGATCGTGAGCAACGCTCCACCCGGTCGGGTCTGCCTGGACAACCCCTTGGTGAAGCGTCTCTGCGCGGCCGGAGACCTCGAGGTTCGTCCGAAACAGGCCTGGACGCCCGTCGCGGAATTCGGCATGGCGGGCATCGACGCTGTGAACCTCGGCCCGGGGGACCCGCGGTACGCTCACAGCGACGACGAGCAGGTCAGCGCGGCCGCGCTCGCACGCACCTACGAGATCGTGTCGGCGTTCCTTGCCGAGGAGGCATAGGTGGTCCACCTGTCACCCCGGCTCCGCGAGGTGGAGCCGTATCCGTTCGAAACACTCGACCGTCGGAAGGCCGAGGCGATCGAGGCCGGGCGGACGATCTTCGACTTCGGCGTCGGCGATCCGCGGGAGGAGACCCCTGCGATCGTCCGCGACGCGCTTGCCGCAGCGATCACGCCCATGTCCTCCTATCCACGCGCCGCCGGGCTTCCGCCGCTACGCCGAGCGATCGCCGCGTGGGTGCAACAGCGCTACGGCGTGGCCCTCGACGCCGACACCCAAATCCTGCCGACCCTCGGGTCGAAGGAACTCGTCTTCTCCCTCGCGCAGGCGGTGCTCGACCCAGCCGAGGGCAGGGACCTCGTCCTCACCACCGCGCCCGGCTATCCCATCACCGAGCGAGGCGCGCGGTATGCGGGGGGCAACGTGGTGCGGCTCCCGCTGACCGAGGCGAGCGGCTTCCTGCCCGACCTTGGGGCGGTGCCCGATGATGTCTGGCGGCGGGCGGCGCTCCTGTGGCTCAACTATCCGAACAACCCGACGGGTGCGGTGGCGCCGCTGTCCTTCTATGAGGACGCGGCTGAACGGTGCCGGGCGCACGACGTGCTGCTTGCATCGGATGAGGCGTACAGCGAGCTCTGGTTCGGCGACGCCCCGCCCGCCGGCGCGCTCCAGGTCGGCGATCCGACCAACCTTGTGGTGCTGCAGACGCTCAGCAAGCGATCGTCGATGACCGGGTACCGCAGCGGCTTCGCGGCCGGCGACCCCGATCTGATCGGCGCACTGCAGCGACTGCGCCCGGCGGTGGGCGTCACGCCGCAAGAGTTCGTTCAGCGCGCGAGCATCGCTGCATGGGGCGACGAGCGGCACGTGGAGGACAACCGCGCGCGGTACGCGGCCAAGCGCGAGATCTTCCTGGAGCTGTTCGCGCGGCACGGCTTGCGAGTGGCCGGCAGCGAGGCGACCTTTTACCTCTGGGTGGCGGTTCCCGACGGGCGAACGTCGTTGGACTGGGCGCTGGATCTGCTCGACCGCGCCGACGTGGTCGTCGCGCCGGGATCGTTCTTCGGGCAGGAGGGCGAGGGGTTCGTCCGGCTCGCGATGGTGCCGACGTTGGGCGAGTGCGAGCGCGCCGCCGTGGCGCTCGGCCGCATCTTCGCGGGGGTCTCCGCGTGATCGCGGATCTCGAGCAGCGGGTCGAAGCCACCTGGGCCGCCGCAGAGCGCGACCCGGGAGCGGCGCTCGATGTCGAGGCGATCGAAGCGACGATCGACGGGCTCGACCGAGGCGAGCTCAGGGTCGCCGAGCCCGACGGCGCCGGCCCGTGGCGCATCCACACCTGGGTGAAGCAGGCGGTGCTCCTCTACTTCCGTGTGCGCGGCCTCGAGACGACCGACGTCGGTCCGTTCGAGTATCACGACAAAGTGCCGCTGAAGCGTGGGTTCGCCGAAGACGGTGTGCGCGTGGTGCCGCCGGCGACGGTCCGCTACGGCGCGCACGTCGAACCCGGCGCGGTCCTGATGCCGAGCTACGTGAACATCGGCGCGTGGGTCGGTGCCGGCACGATGGTCGACACCTGGGCCACCGTCGGGTCCTGCGCGCAGATCGGACGCGACGTGCACCTCGCCGGCGGCGTCGGGATCGGCGGCGTGCTGGAGCCGGTCCAGGCGGCGCCGGTCGTGATCGAGGACGGCGCGTTCATCGGGTCTCGATGCATCGTGGTGGAGGGCGTCCGCGTGGGCGCGCGCGCCGTGCTCGGCGCCGGCGTCGTGCTTACCGCGAACACGCCGGTGATCGATCCTCGCGGCGCCGAGCCCGTGGAACGGCGGGGAAGCGTGCCGGCCGGCGCGATCGTCGTGCCTGGCTCGCGCTCGAAGGAGTTCCCGGCGGGCACGTACGGCATGCCGTGCGGACTGATCATCGGCGAACGGACCGAGGCGACCGACGACAAGGTCGCGCTCAACGAGCTGCTCCGCGAGGCCGGCTCGTCGATGGGCTGATCGCGTGCCCGATCGCACCGACACCCGGATCGTCGAATCGCCGATCGCCGCGACGTGGCGATCGATCCAGCACGAGAAGGCGGTCCTGGTCGGCATCGGGCCTGGGATCGCGGAGGAAGATCTCGACGAGCTCGCCGCGCTCGCAGACTCGGCCGGCGCCGAGCCGGTCGGCAGGATCATCCAGAGCAGGAGCGAACCCGATCCGCAGTTCTGGATCGGCAAGGGCAAGGTCGAGGAACTCCATCAGCTGCTGCATGCGACCGGCGCGCAGCTGGTCGTCTTCGACCAGGAGCTGACACCCGGGCACCTGCGCGCGCTCGAGGCGCGTCTCGACGTCAAGGTCGTCGACCGAACCGCGCTGATCCTCGACATCTTCGCGCTGCACGCCCACACGCGAGAGGGCAAGGCGCAGGTCGAGCTCGCGCAGCTGAACTATCTGCTGCCCCGCCTGCGCGGCTGGGGCGAGGCGATGAGCCGGCTCGGCGGTGGGATCGGCACGCGCGGACCCGGCGAGACGAAGCTCGAGTCCGACCGCCAGCACATCCGGCGTCGGATCACGAAGCTGCGCCGCGACGTGAAGGACATGCAGCGCTCCCGTGACACGCAGCGGGCGAGCCGGCAGCGCTCCAACGTGCCGCAGGTGGCGATCGCCGGCTATACCAACGCGGGCAAGTCGTCGTTGATGCGCCGGCTGACCGGCGCAGAGGTGATCGTGGCGAACCAGCTATTCGCGACGCTCGATCCCACCACGCGCCGGATCGCGCTCCCCAGCGGCCGCAAGGCGACGATCTCAGACACCGTCGGGTTCGTCTCGAAGCTCCCGCACGACCTCGTGGAGGCGTTCCGTTCGACGCTGGAGGAGGTGACGTTGTCGGACATGATCGTGCACGTAGCCGACGCGTCGTCCTCAGCGGTCGACGAGCAGATCGAGGCGGTGCGCCGCGTCCTCGACGAGATCGGCGCGTCGAACATGCCCGAGGTCCTCGCGCTGAACAAGATCGACCTGCTGCCGGGGTCGCGCCGCGCGCGGCTCGCGCTCCGCTACCCGGGCTCGGTCCCGGTCTCGGCCATCACGGGCGAAGGGGTCGACGGGCTGCTCGAAGCGATCGGCGCCGCGGTGCCGACGCCGCCGGTCGACGTTCACGCGCTGATCCCCTGGGACCGTGGCGACCTCGTCGCGATGCTCTACCGGGAGGCCGAGGTGCTCAGCGCCGATGCGGAGCCGGACGGCACGCGGGTACACGCGCGCGTGGGACTCCGGGAACTCGCGGCCGTTCGGCCGTTCACCAACGGCATCGTCGGCGAGCCGGCGAGGCCGATCGACGCGGCCGACTAGGCGAGCGGCGACCCGATCGACCAGAGTCCCGCGTCATCCCATGGCGGCACGATCACGGTGTCGGGGTTCTGCCCGCGCTCGTCGGCGAAGCGCGACGCGAGCAGCTGGAGCCGCACGGTCAACGGGATCTGTGCGAGGGCGGGTGGCAGGCTCGACGTCTCGGCCAGGCGCGTGACCCCAAGACCGGCGCCGGCCGCCGCGGTCGCGACGCCCTCGACGAGCCCGTCCTCATCGCCCGAGGTGATGGCGAGCACGTGGTCATCTTCGGTGAGCGGCACCGCCGTCCCGTGCAGGAAGAACTCGGCGTCGTGACCCTCGGCGAGCACCCGGGCGCCCTCACGCACCTTGAGGGCGCCCTCCTTCGCCGTGATCGACGAATGGCCCGCGCCCACGATCTGAAGCGACCGGCGCGGGATCGGGACCTGTTCCGTGCCCGGAGCAGCCAGGGCGCTGCGAACCGCATCCGGCACGGCGCGCAGCGCATCAGTGGTCACCGAATCGGCGCCCATCTCGGCGGCGATCATCGCGAGGACCAGCAGCGCCGCCGTGTAGCTCACCGTGTAGGTCTCGGACGTCTCTTTCGGAACGGTCCCTATCACGTCGTTCATCCCGATCCCCTCGCGGGCGATCGTGACGGTCTGGATCGCCGCGGCGAAGGCGAGGGCGCGAGCGGCGAGCGCGTAGGACGTCTCGCCGGTGTGGGTCACGATCACCACGCCGTCCTTCGGCCCGACGATCGGGGCGTTCTTCACGAACTGCATCGACGAGACCGCGTGCGCGGAGCGGCCCGCGTCCTGGAGCATCGCGGCGCCCAGGTGCGCGGCGTGCTGGCTCGTGCCGGTTCCGACCATCCAGATCCGCCGCACGCGGTGCAGTGCCTCGGCGGCCGCGTGGACCTCCTGCCGAACCGATCCGGAGGTGAGGAGTCGCTGAAGCTCGTCCGGCTGTGAGGCGATCTGATGGGCGAGGTTGGTGCGGCCAGACTGCATCATGTGGGCTCCTCGTGCGCGGTGGCTCGGGAGCCTAGCCGAAGCTCAGAGCTTGCGGAGCACCGCGACCACCTTGCCGGCGATCCGCCCACCGATCATCTCGAACGGCGACATGGTCGGGTTCTCCGGGATCAGCATCACGCGCGGACCGTCGTGGCTGAGGCGTTTGACGGTGGCTTCGTCCTCTCCGGGACCGGGGAGCAGCGCGGCCACGATGTCACCGTCATCGGCGGCCTCCTGCGAGCGGACGACGACCAGGTCGCCGTCCAAGATCCCCGCCTGGATCATCGAGTCGCCGGTGACGCGCAAGGCGAAGTGGTCGCCCGAGGACGTGAAGTCGGCGGGGACCGCGACGTAGTCCTCGACCTGCTCGGTCGCAAGCACCGGGGCGCCAGCCGCGATCCGTCCGAGCACAGGGACGGTCGTGCCGGCCGCCTTGGCTTCGTCGGTCGACAAGGTCATGGCCCGCGGCTTGGTGGGGTCCTTGTGGAGCAGCCCCATCCGCTCGAGGTTCGCAAGCTGGGCGTGCACCGACGAGGAGGAGTTCAGGCCGACCGCCTCGCCTATCTCGCGCACCGTCGGGGGATAGCCGCGCTCGCGGACGGTCTCACCGATGAAGTCGAGGATGCGCTGCTGGCGAGCGGTGATGTCAGACACGTTCCCTACCCTCCTGACGTGGCCGGATCACGGCTGGAACCCGTGGGCCGCAAGGTAGCACCCGTTCTGGGGGAGTGCAAACATATGTTCGAGCAAGCCCTTGACACCGAACAGGCGTTCGCCCAACATGCCGATATGGAGCGAACGTACGTTCGTCGGCGCCGAACCCTCGCCGTGGTCGCCGCGGCGCTGGTCGCGGTCCTCATGAGCCCGCTGGCGGCGGGCGCCGTCCGACGGGGGGAACCGTCGGCGCCCGCCGCACAGCAGGTAGTGGTCGTCCAGGCCGGGGACACCCTGTGGTCGATCGCCCAGCGGGTCCGACCGGGCGACGACCCGCGAGTGGTCGCCGGCGAGATCACAGCGGCCAACGGGGTGCAACCGGGTGTGCTCGCCGTTGGCTCATCGCTCGTCGTTCCGCTCGATTGACGAGCTCCCCGTGCTACGGTTCGCGCCGCCACAACATCTTGTGGCTCCTGACGATGCGCTGTCCATGGTGTGGTGTCGACGACGATCGCGTGGTGGATTCACGCGCGGCCGACAGCGGCGATGCGATCCGACGCCGGCGGCACTGCGGTGCCTGCGGCCGGCGGTTCACCACCTACGAGCGCATCGAGGATGTCGGGCTTGTGCTGATCAAGCGCGACGGGTCGCGGGAACCCTGGGACCGCGACAAGCTCGAGGCGGGCATCCGCAAGGCGCTGACGGGCCGTCCCGTGACCAACATCCAGATCGACCAGATGCTCGACCGGATCGAAGCCCGGGTGCGCAAGAAGGGGCCGGAGGTGGCCTCGAGCGTGGTGGGGGCGGCGACCCTCGGTGCGATGCAGCGAACCGACGAGGTCGGGTATCTCCGATACGCGAGCGTCTACAAGGACTTCCAGGTGGCGGGCGACTTCGAGCGAGAGCTCGGCCTGCTGCTGGAGAAGAAAGAGCCCGCCAAACGGCGCAAGGGCTAGTCCGGGCGGGCCATCGCAGGCCCGCCTCCGATCGTTCGCTTCGGACCCTGGGATACTAGATGTTGTGGTCGGGGAAAAGGTTGGCCACTACCCCTTGACGTCTGGGGGCGTGCGGTCCATCATGCGCGGGCTGCGAGTTACACGGTTGTAACTCTCCACACCGGTTCCACAGGTTGTCCACCGACGGAGCCGTCTCGGAGGGGTATCGGAGGCGTCGAGGGGAAGGCAAGGAGGGGTCCAGTGGTCATACGCGAGGGGGACGTCGAGGTCATCCGGCAGGGATTGACCTTCACGCGCTACTTCACCACCGAGGGGGTGCACCCGTTCGACCAGGTCGAGTGGGAGACCCGTGACGCAGTGATCCCGAACTACAAGGAGGGCGGCAACGCCTTCGAACAGCGCGACGTCGAGTTTCCGATCTCGTGGTCCCAGAACGCCACCAACATCGTTGCACAGAAGTACTTCCGCGGTCCCCTCGACACCCCGCAGCGTGAGTCCTCCGTCCGCCAGCTCGTCGGCCGGGTCGTCGACACGATCACCGGCTGGGGCACCAAGAACCGCTACTTCGCGACCGATCAGGACGCCCGGGTCTTCGCCGAGGAGCTCGCCCACCTGCTCGTCAATCAGAAGGCCGCCTTCAACTCGCCTGTCTGGTTCAACGTCGGCGTCCCCGACACGCCGCAGCAGTGCAGCGCCTGCTTCATCCTTGCGGTCG
The DNA here is from genome assembly GCA_036007245.1 of Actinomycetota bacterium. Lineage (GTDB taxonomy): Bacteria > Actinomycetota > UBA4738 > UBA4738 > HRBIN12 > AC-51. Next base: position 13,685 of record DASYOY010000142.1, read on the forward strand.
ACGACCACATGAGCTCGATCCTCAACTGGTACGTCGAGGAGGGCACGATCTTCAAGGGCGGCTCGGGTTCGGGCATCAACCTGAGCAAGATCCGGTCGTCGAAGGAGCCCCTCGCGGGCGGCGGCACGGCCAGCGGCCCGGTCAGCTTCATGCGCGGCGCCGACGCGAGCGCCGGCACGATCAAATCCGGCGGCAAGACCCGGCGCGCCGCCAAGATGGTGATCCTCAACGTCGATCACCCCGATGTCCGCGAGTTCATCTGGTGCAAGGCCACGGAAGAGCGGAAGGCGCGTGCGCTCCGCGACGCCGGGTTCGACATGGACCTCGACGGCCGCGACAGCTACTCGATCCAGTACCAGAACGCGAACAACTCGGTGCGGGTTACCGACGAGTTCATGCAGGCGTTCGAGAACGACGCCGACTGGCGGCTCAAGGCCGTCAAGACCGACGAGACGATCGACACGGTGCGTGCGCGCGAGCTGATGCGTGAGGTCGCGCAGGCGGCGTGGGAATGCGCCGACCCCGGCATGCAGTACGACACGACCATCAACGAGTGGCACACGTGCCCGGCCTCGGGCCGGATCAACGGGTCGAACCCGTGCTCGGAGTACATGCACCTGGACAACTCCGCGTGCAACCTCGCGAGCCTCAACCTGATGACGTTCCTGGACGCCGAGGGCAACTTCGACGTCGCGAGCTTCCGCCACGCGGTCGAGATCATCTTCACCGCGCAGGAGATCGTCGTCGGGGAGTCGGACTACCCGACGCAGAAGATCGGCGACAACGCGCGGTCATACCGGCAGCTGGGCATCGGCTACGCGAACCTCGGCGCGGTCCTGATGGCGCGGGGCCTTCCGTACGACTCCGAGCAGGGTCGTGCGTGGGCCGGCGCGATCACGGCGCTGATGACCGGCTGGGCCTATCGGACCAGCGCGCACATCGCTGAGGTCACGGGTCCGTTCAACCACTACGAGCCCAACGGTGACGCCATGCTCCGCGTGATGCGTAAGCACCGCGCCGCGGCCGACGACATCGACCCCGAGCTCGTACCCGAGGCGATGCTGTCCGCATCGAAGCAGGCGTGGGACGAGGCCGTCGCGCTCGGCGAGCGTCACGGGTACCGCAACGCGCAGGCGAGCGTGCTGGCGCCGACCGGCACGATCGGCCTGATGATGGACTGCGACACGACCGGCATCGAGCCGGAGCTCGCGCTCGTCAAGACGAAGAAGCTCGTCGGCGGCGGCACGATGCAGTTCGTCAACCAGACCGTCCCGCGCGCGCTGGCGAAGCTCGGCTACGCGCCCGACCAGGTCGAGGACGTCGTCGCCTACATCGCCGAGCACAACTCGGTCGTCGAGGCCCCGCACCTGCGCGAGGAGCACTACCCGGTGTTCGACACCGCGATGGGCGACCGGCCGATCCACTACATGGGCCACGTACGGATGATGGCCGCGGCGCAGCCCTTCATCTCGGGCGCGATCTCCAAGACGGTGAACATGCCGGAGGAGGTCAGCGTCGAAGACGTCGAGCAGCTGTTCGTCGAGAGCTGGAAGCTTGGCCTGAAGGCGGTCGCGATCTACCGCGACAACTGCAAGGTCGCCCAGCCGATGTCGGCGGACAAGAAGAAGACGGCGGAGGAGCCCGAGCAGGTGCAGCTCGCCTGGTCTGCCAAGAAGCGGCTGCCGCAGTCACGGCCGGCGCTCACGACGTCGTTCCGCGTCGGCGACGCCGAGGGGTACGTCACCGCGGGTTCCTATCCCGACGACGGCCTCGGCGAGATCTTCCTGAAGGCCTCCAAGCAGGGTTCGACCCTGTCGGGGATCATGGACGCCTTCTCGATCGCGGTCTCGGTTGGACTGCAGTACGGCGTCCCGCTCCAGGACTACGCCTCGAAGTTCATCAATATGAAGTTCGAGCCATCGGGGATGACGAACGACCCGGACATCCGCTTCGCATCGTCGATCGTCGACTACGTGTTCCGGCGGCTGGCGCTCGACCACCTGACGCCCGACCAGCGTGAGACGCTCGGCATCCGCTCGATCGGGGAGCGCAAGGCCGAGGCAGAGCAGAAGATCGGTGAACTCGAGGCAGGCCCGACGCCGGCACCCGTCGAGACCGCGCCGACCCTGCCGCCGCAGCGGATCGAGATCACCGACAAGCCGACGGCCAAGGTCCTCGACGCGCCGCTCTGCTACCAGTGCGGCTCGAAGATGCAGCCGGCCGGCTCGTGCTACGTCTGCGGGACGTGCGGCTCCACCAGCGGTTGCTCGTAGACTGCGGCCGTTCGGACGACCGACCACGGGCCGGGGGTTCGCCCCCGGCCCGCTGCGTTCCCGCGAAGGAGGTGCGAGGGTGGGGGACAATTCCGCGAAGCTGCTGGGGCTGCATCACGTACAGCTGGCGATGCCGAAAGGCGAGGAGGAGGCCGCGGTGCGGTTCTATGGCGCCATCCTCGGCCTCACGCAGGTCGAGAAGCCGCCGGAGCTCGCACCGCGCGGCGGTGTGTGGTTCCGGGACGGCGATCTCGAGGTGCACCTCGGTGTGGAGGAGCCGGAGTTCGCGCCGGCTCGGAAGGCCCATCCCGCGTTCCTCGTCCGGAACCTCGCGACGCTTCGTGAGCGGATCGAGACCGCGGGCTATCGCGTGACCGACGACGTGCCGCTCGAAGGGTTCTATCGGTGTCACGTGCGCGACCCCTTCGGGAACCGGATCGAGCTGGTCGAGCCGGTTTCTCAGTGACCGAGATACCGTTCCGCAAGCTGCGTCCTGAGGCCAAGCTGCCATCGGCGCAGCATCCGGGCGACGCAGGGCTCGATCTCTGCTCGGCCGTCGATGTTGTGGTCGAGCCAGGGGAGCGCGTGATGATCCCGACCGGCGTCGCCGTCGCGATCCCGGACGGGCACGCGGGACTGGTGCTGCCAAGGAGCGGGCTCGCGTCGAAGCAGGGCCTGACGATGGCGAACTCCCCAGGCCTGATCGACGCCGGCTACCGAGGCGAAGTGATGTGCGCAGCGATCAACCTCGATCGCGAAGACGCCGTGAAGATCCTGGTCGGCGATCGGATCGCACAGCTCGTGATCGTCGAGCTCCCCAACGTCGAGCCCACCTGGGTCGGGGAGCTGCCCGAGACCAGCCGTGGCGAGGGAGGGTTCGGCTCCACGGGGACGCGATGATCGTTCGGCTCGAACGCGTCGATGATCGTCCTGCATCGATGGAGGTCGAGCGGGCCCCCTTCCCCACGACTGAAGAAGCAACGATCGTCGAGCAGGTTCGCGATGAACCGGGAGCAGGTGGCGGTCCTCGACGAGCCGCGTGTGCGCTCGATGTCCGGCGACGTTCGCTGGCATCCCGCGTTCGGGTAGGGCTCACGCCATGAACGCGGCGAGCGCGGCGGCCTCCTGCTCGACGTCTCGACGGGCGGTTCTCGGCAGCGGCTCGAAGGGCGACGTCGTTACGCGTCCGTTCTCCGACCGCCAGGTGCCGGCGACCTGCCCATCGACGAGGAACGTGCCGATCGACTGCGGCATCTTCGTGTTGAAGATCTGCGACCGGAATCGCTCGGGAAGGATCTGCGTCCGCCGAGCGTGCACGAGCAACGTTGCGTCCCATGTCGGCAGGAAGCGAACCGGCGCGGGTGAGTCGGCCGGTGGAAGCGACGCGCCTCGCACGTCGAGGAGCTGTTCGTCGTCCTCGGTCCGGAAAGCGCGGACCGGAAGCCGATCGGTCACGGTATCGACCGCTTTCGGTGGGATACCGGTGAACAGGGCGATGTCGGCACGGGTCGCCGGCCCGAACGCTCCGAGGTAGCGGCGGATCAGAAGCTCCTGTCCTTGGTCGGCGGTCGCATCGCGAGGACCGATCCACGACTCGGCGAGCCCGTACAGATCGGCGCGTCGGTTCTCCCACGTACCCGACGGAGGGACGCGCACCATCGGAGTCCAGAGACCGACGCCGACGAAGTCGGTCGCTGGGAGCTTCAGTGCCTCGAGGATCTCCTTCTTCCGTTTCGGTCCGCCGGCGAGGAGTGCGCGTCCGCGCCGATCGATCGTGCGAAGTCGCTTCTCCTCGGGTCGTCGCTTCGTCGCGCGGAACCACCACTCGCGTAGCGGTTCGTCGATGGCACTCGAGAAGGGCCAGAAGTCGCGCCGCGAGACAAGGTGGATCGTCGATCGCATCAATGTCGCCTGAACGACCGTGCGACGCTCGAGCGCGCGCGTCAGGTCGTCTCTGCGAAACCTCTCGAGTCGCGTCCACAACCCGATGTAGCCGCTGGGCGCGTACTGGTCCTGTAATCCACACATCCGCTCGAGGGCACGAGGGATCGAGATCGGGGCGCGCTCCAAGAGCAGTTGGCGCGCAAGCAGGGCGCGGTTCAGCTCTCGTTGTGTCAGAACCCGCGGAGGCGGCATCTGGCGGAGTCTAGGGGCGATGCCGCCCGTTGAAGGGCCGTGCGTTCGCTCCTAGTATGGGTGTCCACGCGGACGTGGCTCAGTTGGTAGAGCACCACCTTGCCAAGGTGGGGGTCGCGGGTTCGAATCCCGTCGTCCGCTCCAGGATGTCCGTCTACCCGGAACGCCCGCCCACGCCGCGGGAGCTCGACGAGATCGCCAAGGCGAAGCGCCCGCCGCCGGGCACGTTCCTCGTGGTTGCCGGCTGCATCGGGCTGGTTGTCATCCTCGCTCTTATCGTTTGGTCCTTGGCGACCTGACCTCGCGTCGCGTCGCTATGTTCGCTCGTGCGGCTACGGAGACTGGTCGTGCTGGCCGGGAGTAGTAACCACCGCAACATCGCCCAACCGTAGCTCGACCCAGTGGCTGCCCGGCAAGCGTGGTCTATCGCCGTGACCGCTCAACCCAACGTCTCTGCAAAGCGTTGGGAAGAGCAAGGATCAGCTCGATCTAGCCGGAAGGCGTATGGGCATGGCCCGATCACTTCGGTCACTGTGGCGCGTCGTTGCACTCTTCTTGGTCCTAGCCGGATGGGTTCTCGCCGCGACATCGGCGCGGGCGACCGGATCGGCCGGGAGCTCGACCGCGATCCGCTTCGCGGCCACCAAGAGCTTCAAGACCGGCGCATCTCCGCAACAGGTGGCGTTCGCCGACTTCGACGGCAACGGCACTGTAGACCTTCTCACCGCGAATCAGGGAACCCACACCCTCTCGCTACACCGTGGCCGTGGCGACGGCACGTTCCGGAAGGCGGTCCCGATCCGAGCCGGAATCGTTCATCCGCTCGCGATCGCCACCGCAGACATGAACGGTGATGGCGATCCGGACGCCGTACTCGTGAACGGACTCCGGCCGAGCCGTGTGGTCGTGTTACTTGGCAACGGTGCCGGTCGCTTCAGCAGGTCGACCTTCCGCGGCGGGCACAGGTCGCAGTGGGTGATCACCGCGGACCTGAACGGCGACGGCATCCCGACGTGGCGACGGCGAACGCGGGCGGTGGCGTCTCGGTGATGCTGGGCACGGGGAACGGCCGGCTCCACCGCTCGGTCGATTACTCCACGAAGAGCACGATGTGTTCGGCGCTCACGGCGGCCGATCTGAACGAGGACGGGCACCTCGACCTCATCACGACGAACTCGGTTCTCGGCAACGGCGCGAGCAACCACAGCATCTCCGTTCTGTTCGGGCGAGGGGACGGCACGTTCCGCGTGCCCACGGTGTACCGGCACCTCGGGTATCAGCCCACGATGCCCACGACGGCCGACGTGAACGGCGACGGACATCTCGACGTCGTCGCGCCGATGGGCGGCTGGCCCGGGCACTTCGTCACGATCCTGTTCGGGAGCGGGAACGGGAGCTTGCATTCCCCCAAGCTCGTGCAGGCGGGGCCGTCGGCGCACGACACCGTTGCCGCCGACCTGAACGGTGACGGCACGGTCGACCTCGCCTCGAGCTGTCTCGGCACCAGCTACGTCGTGCCGACGAACCAGGGGGTCGCGATCCGTTCCGGGCGAGGGGACGGGACCTTCCGTCCGATCAAGATGATCACCGACGTGTGGCCGACCCGCACATGGAAGTGGCCGACGTGGGTGGGAGCCGCCGACCTGAACGGCGACGGCCGGATCGACCTGATCGCGCCCGACGAGCTCGACAACACGGTCGGCGTGCTCATCAACCGGTCCTGATCGACGCCGCCGAGCCGGAGCACTGGGCGGCTCATCCAGCGCGGTCCGCCGTGGCTCGCGGGTCTAGATACCGTCGTCCGGTCCATTTCGACGGGGTCGCGA
>DASYOY010000143.1:0-5443 GCA_036007245.1 Actinomycetota bacterium
GCCGGGCGGCCGCGGGCGCTTCGGCGCTCGAGGAAAGTCCGGACTCCACAGGGCAGGACGCTGGCGAGAGCCAGGCGGGGGCGACCTCGCGAAGGGGCAACAGAAAGGACACCGCCGCGCGCGGCGACGTGCGCGGTAAGGGTGCAAAGGTGGGGTAAGAGCCCACCAGCGCGGCGGGTGACCGCCGCGGCTCGGCAACCCCCGTCCGGAGCAAGGTCGAGCAGGAAGCGTTCGAGGGTGGCCCGCCCGAGCTTCCGGGTGGACCGCAGCGGTTCGGCGAACGAACCGCCGCCGGCGCGAAGCGCCGGCGAGACAGATGGTCGCCGGCGGGGAAACCCGCGCACAGGATCCGGCTTACAGGCCGGCTCCTCCACGCCCGCCGACCGCTCGGGCGGATGGCGGGCGGCTAAACGTCGGCGGCGGCGAGCCGACCCGCCTCGATCGCCCGGCGCAACTGCTTCCCGGCGTGGTAGCTCGACCGGACCAGCGGCCCCGCTTCGACGTGTGCGATCCCGAGCGCCTCGCCGGCTGCGGCATGCGACGCGAACTCCTCGGGCGTGACCCACCGGTCGACCGGCAGATGCTCGGGTGTCGGCTGCAGATACTGGCCCATCGTCACGATGTCGACGCCCGCGGCGTGGAGATCCGCCAGCGCCGGGACGACCTCGTTCGGCCGCTCGCCCATCCCCAGGATCAGGTTCGACTTCGTGATCTGTCCCGACCGGTGTCGCTTCGCGAACCGCAGCACATCGAGCGAGCGCTCGTACCCGAACGCTGGCCGGATCCGCGCATGCAAACGCGGGACCGTTTCGAGGTTGTGCGCGAAGACGGTCGGCGAGGCGTCCAGGACGGTCGCGATGTCGCGCTCCCCACCCTTGAAGTCGCTCGGCAGCACCTCGACGTCCAGCCCGGGCACCGCCTCGGCGCAGGCACGGATCGTGTCGGCCCAGACCCGCGCTCCGCCGTCAGGCAGGTCGTCGCGGGCGACCCCGGTGATCACGACGTAGTGGAGCCCCATCCGCGCGACCGTCTCCGCGATCCGCGCCGGCTCGTTCGCGTCGACGGCGTCGGGCTTCGCGGTCATCACATCGCAGAAGCCGCAGCGCCGCGTGCACTTCATCCCGAGCAGCAGGAAGGTCGCCTCGCGTTCCTCCCAGCATTCGCCGATGTTCGGGCACATCGCCTCCTCGCACACGGTGTGCAGATCGGCGTCGCGCATCAGGTGTTGCAGCTCGCGATACACGGGGCCACCGGGGAGCTTCACCTTGAGCCACGGAGGCTTGCGGACGCCCGGCTGGTTCACGCCGGGCCCGTTCGTCACGCCGACGATGGGCAGGTGGAGCCGTCTGCCGGACGGGTTGTGCGCACGTTCGGGCATATGGGTCGAGTGTACGCTCGGCCGATGCGTGGACCCGCTTGGCTCGTCGTCGCGTGTCTCGTGCTCGCCGCGTGCGGCAGGTCCTCGGCCGCGGACAACGCCGAGATCTGCCAGGACCTCGTGAACCTGCAGGCGACGGTCGAGTTCCTCGCGGCGCCGGATCCGTCCGCGACGGTGGGGGAGGTGCGTGGCGCGCTCGACAAGCTCGATCCCACGTTCCAAGCGGTGCACGACGACGACGCCGTTCCGGATGCCGAAGACAACGCGTTGCTCGACGCCCAGAAGGCTTATCGCGATCAGATCGCCGACCTGGGCGACGACACGCCGTTCGCGCCGACGATGCAGGCGACGTTGCCGATCGGCCAGGCGCTGTTGCACGACTACGATGTCGTGCGCCAGCGCCTGGCGTGTCCGGCCGGTCTCGAGCCCGGCTAGCCGGCGTCCGCGCGCGCGGTGCTCGCCGCCGCCGCGACGTCGCTGAGGATCTCAGCCTGGTCCGGCACCTTGCCTGGGATCGTGACATGGAACGCCGCGCCGCCGCCCTCGCGCTCGTCGACCCAGGCGCGGCCGCCGTGGAGCTCAGCGAACCGCGCGACGAGTGACAGCCCGATGCCGGTGCCTGGGGAGTGCGGCGAACGGGTTGGTCCCTGCAGGAAGGGTTCGAAGATCGCCCCACGGATGTCGGCGGGCACGCCGGGTCCGTCGTCTTCCACCGTGATGCGGACCCCGCCCTCGTACGGAGCGACGATCAGCCAGATCCGCTTGTCCGCATCTGTATGGCGCGCCGCGTTCATCAGCAGGTTCTCGACGATCCGCTCGATCTTCGGTGGGTCGACGGGGATCACGACGGGGTCGGTCTGCACGATCACATCGCGTTCGGCGAGGGCGTCGAGGTGCTCGACCGTTCGGCGCGCGAGCGCCGCGACGTCGGTCACCCGGTACTGCGGTTCGACGATCCCGCGATTCAGGCGGTCGATGTCGAGCAGGTCTTTCAACAGGCGGTCGAGCTTCTTCGCGTTCGCCGCCAGGCGCGCCAGCAGGTCGTCCCGGTCCTGACCCTTGATGTCGGGCGCCCGCTCGAGCGTCAGCGCCAGCCCGAGGATGGACGTTAGCGGGCTCCGCAGCTCGTGCGAGACCGCCGCGAGGAACGTGTTCTTCATCTCGTCGAGCGCCCGCAAGCGTTCGGCCGCCTCGCGCTCGCGCTGTTCGCTGTCGCGCAGGGCCTGCTCGGCGAGCTTGCGCTCCGTCACGTCGAACATCACGCCCTGCACCAGGAGCGGCTCGCCGTGCTCGTCGGTGAGGAACGTCGTCTCGTCGTGGATCCACACGGTCCGGCCGTCGGGCGTGCGTACCCGGTACTCGGCCCGCCAGTTCTCCCCGGCCTCGACCGCCGCGAGGAACCCGGCGAGAGCGCGTTCGCGGTCCTCGGGGACGACGAGCCGGTACCAGAGGTCCGGGTCGGCGAGCCATGCCTCGGGCGGGACCCCCACGATATCGGCGATCTGGGGGCTCATGTACACCGTCTCCATCGCGTCCGTCGGGCTGTGGAGGTAGATCGCCGCCGGGACGTGCTCGACGATCGCGCGGTAGCGCTGCTCGGCATCGGCGAGCCGTTCCTCCGCGAGCCGCCGCTCCGTGACGTCGAACATGATCCCCTGGCTGAACAGCGCGGTGCCGTCGTCGTCGCGGATGATCACCGCCTGGTCGCGGAGCCACAGGACGCTCCCGTCCTTGGCGTACACCCGCACCTCGATGTCCAAGGGCTCGCCCGTCTCGTAGTGCGCGCGGTCCGCGGCGGCGGCTCGCTCGCGGTCGTCGGCGTGGATCGACCGTTCCCATCGGGTCGGATCCGCGAGCCATTCTTCCGGGGTGAAGCCGAGGATCCGCTCGATCTGCGGGCTGATGTAGCGCGTGGGCCACGGCTCGCCCGCCGGGGCGCATCCCGAGAGGTAGCTGATCGCCGGCATCTCCTCGACGAGCAGGCGGTAGCGCTCCTCGGCCTGCCGGATCTGCTGTTCCGCTTCCTTCTCCGCCGTGATGTCGAACAGCACGCCCTGCCAGTACCGCGCCGTGCCGTCGGCGTTGCGCACCAGGTACGCCTCGTCGCGCACCCACACGGTGTCGCCCGACTTCCGCCGGAGCCGGTACTCGCAACGGAACGGCGTCCCGTCCTGGCCGGAAGCGTCGTCGCGGGCGAGGGCACGGTCGCGGTCGTCGGGATGCACGGTGTCCAGCCATTGCTCGAACGTGCCCCACTCGTCGTCGCTGTATCCGAGGAACGAGTGCACCTGCGGGCTCATATAGATGTTGTCGCCGGAGTCCGGGTCCTCGATGTAGGTGACCGCGGGCAGGTGCTCGATCAGCGAACGGTAGAGCGTCTCGGCCTCGTCGAGGCGGCCGACGGCGACCTCGCGCTCGATCGCGGCGCCAAGGGTGCTCGCGGTGACGGTGAGCGCCTCGATCTCGGTCTCGAATCGCTCGCGGACGTCGGTGTGGTCGAAGGCGACGTACCCCCACCAGGCATCGTCGACGAAGATCGGGACCACGATCAGTGACCGGATCGGGAACGGCTCGGTCGTCAGTATGTCGCGCTCCGAGGCGGGGAACGTGTCGACGTTCCCGTGGATCGGCTGGCCCGCCGCGAGCTGCACCACCCACCGCTCGAACCCACCGCCGACCCACGGGAAGGGCTCGTCGTCGGGCATCCTGCCGCCCACGTCCCAGCACTGGACGAGCACGACGCCCGGCGACCTGTCCGGCATCGTCATGTTGCGATACACGCTGCAGCGTTGCGCCTGGCCCGCGAGGCCGAGCCGCTCGAGCACCTCCGGCAGGCTCGCCTCCCAATCGGCGGAGCGGAGGAACCGCGCCGCGGCCACGCTCGTCGCCTCCAAGATCGCGTCGCGCCGCGCGACGGCCTCCGCCGCGAGGTGGGCGTCGGTCACATCTTGGAGCACGCCGTGCCAGCGTCCTCGTCCTTGCGAGTCGGTCACCTGCACCGCGTGGTCGTGCAGCCAGACGACACGCCCGTCGGCCGCGACGATCCGGTACTCGACGTCGAACGGCTCGCGGGAGTCGTTCGTCGCGTCGGACACGGCCAGGACGCGCTCGCGGTCGTCGGGGTGCAGCATCTGCACCCAGAGCTCGGGGTTGAGCATCCGCTGCTCCGGCGTGTACCCCGTGAGGGCTTCGTACTGGGGGCTGATGTAGAGCGCGGTCGCGATCTCGTCGACCGCGTCGGTGTAGATCGCGACCGGCAGCTGTTCCACGAGCGTGCGGTACCGCTCCTCGGCGTCGCGGAGCCGTTCCTCCGCGACCTTGCGCTCGGTGATGTCGTACACGGCGCCGAGCCAATACAGCGGCGCGCCGTCGGGGTCGCGGATCAGCTTGGCCTCGTTGTGCACCCACAGCATCCGGTCGTCGCGCGTGAAAGATCGATAGTCGACGCTCCAGACGTCGTCCCCGTCGTTCTGGGCGTTGGAGGCGACGACCCAGTCATGGTCGTCCGGGTGCAGCCGCATCTGCCAGAGCTGGGGGTCGGCTCCCCATTCTTCGGGTGTGTACCCGAACATCGTTTCGATCTGCGGGCTGACGTAGATGTCCTCACCCGTCGTCGCGTCTTCGATGAACGTGATGGCGGGGAGCTGTTCGACGAGCGTGCGGAACCGGCCCTCTGCTTCGGCGAGCGCGGCCTCTGCGGCCCGCCAGCCGGTGATGTCGACGAACGCGCCCTCGACCACTCGACTCCCGTCGCGCAGCGCGCAGGTGGCCCGGTCGTGCACCCACAGGACCCGCCCGTCGCGGTGGACGACGCGATACTGCTGATCGAACGGCTCGGCGTCGTCTTTCATGCGCTCCCACGCCGCGAGCACGCCCGGCCGGTCATCGGGATGGATCGCGTCGTCCCATGCGTCGATGTCGGCAAGCCACTCCTCGACGCCGATCCCGAACAGCGCCTCGACCCCCGAGGCGACCCATCGATCGGTGACCTCGTCGGCGTCGTTCACGGCGATCTGATAGGCGACGAGCGGCAGATGTTCCAGGAGCAGACGCCAGCGTTCCTCC
>DASYOY010000144.1:0-28372 GCA_036007245.1 Actinomycetota bacterium
GGTGACGCTAGAGAAGCGCGATCCAAGCGCCTGCGAAGCGAGGGTTAAGAGGGAACAAAGGATGGTGGTCGGACGAACTCGGCCTTTCTTCCGCACAGACGCTCACACGGCTAGCCACGCCGAGCGGAACCACCGGTGCGCCGGAACGTCCTGACGAGTACCAACACACCGACCCCGATGCACGCGATCCCGATCCACATCCACACCGGGGAGCCAGTCATGAAGCTTCCCTTGAGCGCTCCATACCCTTGGATCGTCCAAACGGCGCCGACGGCGACCAGCAAGACGCCGATTGCGGGCCGGACGAATCGCATGCCTCCAGTCTTCCACCGTCGCGCGCCTTCGGTGGCACGATGGAAGTCGTGGCCGGCCGCCGCCCCGGGCCACGGCGCGCCAGCGCGGTTGGTCGTGCCCGGCCGCCGCGGCTACTGGTGGGTGAAATGGGTGACCGCGATCGACGTCGACGACACGCCGTGGTGGTGGCAGCCGCCATTCCCCGTGACGTAGCGCGGTGCGCGGACACGACGTCTGCTCCCGCCCCGCCTGATCTCGGCTACCTCTTCGTGGTGTTCAGCGCGATCGCGTCAGCGATCAGGGCCTTCAACGCGGCCGTGTTGACCTTCTCGCCCTCGTGCACGTCGATCGCGCGAACCGTCTTGCTGTCGAGCCGCGTGTTGAAGAGCCTCTGAGGGTCCTTGAGCGACGCACCTTTCGGGAACGTCAGGCGTACCGCGGACTTCAACGGCTCCCCGACGCAGATGATCCCGTCGCGCGACCAGACCGGCACTCCCGAGGGTCTCGAGGGCTTCTTCCATTTCACCTCTTCGACGATCGACCGGTCGGCCTTCGTGATCGATGTGCGCAGCTGCGACAACGTGATGCCGCGCCAGTCGTCCAACCCGGCGATGATCAAGTCGATCTCGGCGGCGACGCGTGCGTCGGTGCCTGCTGGAACCTTCTTCGTCCGGTCGGACATCGCGCCCTCGATGCTACTGGCCGTCTGACAGGAGCAGGGCGGCGCTCGTGACCTCCAATCGTCACCTCTCGCCCACATTGCGGTGCGTTCGTGACCCCTGTACCTTTCGGGCCCCTGCCGGACACGAGAGGAGCGCTCCATGCGTGGCTGGATCCGGGTCGTTGGCGTAGCGTTCGGTGTAGTCGTTCTCGTGGCGGGAACCGCGCTTGCAGCAACGCCCGTGAAGGTCTTGGACAAGAAGGGCGTGATGGAGTTCGGAGGCTCCCAGATCGACGGGTGGCTCGCCTGGGATCAGAACTCCAAGGCGCATCCGAAGCGGTTCCACACCTACGTGCAGCCGGACGGCGGCTCGGCCGTTCGTGTTCCGATCAAGGGTGGCACCCGAAGCGGTGATCTCATCCAGACGGGACCGAGAGCCGGGCAGCTGGTCTTCGAGGCCCTCTCGTTCGGCAAGGGCGACATCCGCTTCTATGACCCGAACACGGACACGGTGCTGAAGGCGCCGAAGGGCATCAACACTTCCCTCCAAGAATTCGCGCCGCGCTCGGATGGCGACTATCTCGTATTCGACCGCCTTCGCGCCGACGGCTCCTGGAACATCGAGCTCTACCAGTACAGCACCAAGAAGCTCACGGTGATCGGCCGGAACAAGTCGGTCGGCCAGATCAACGGCGACTACATCTCCTTGTTCATCTGCACGAGGACGACGTGCAACGTGTGGCGCTACCAGATCTCAACCGGGCACCTGAAGAAGGCGCCGTCGGCGCCGGCCGGGCGCGCCAACTACTGGTCGGGCGTGGCCGCCGACGGGACGCTGTATTGGGTCCAAGGCAGTTATTCGAAGTGCGGGATCCACACGAAGATCAAGCAGATGGTGGGAGGCACCGTCACGACGGTGGTGAGCTATCCGAACGGTAACGAGCTCGCGGCGCTCGAGGCTCGCACCCTGATCGGCGGCCCGCAGGTCTTGTTCACCAGGATCCAGTGCTCCGCTGCCGGCAGGGTCTCGAACGACGGGATCTACAAGGTCTCCGTCTGAGGCTCGGCTATGAAGCGGGCGATGGCTCCTCGAGGGCTTGCCGCCCTGTTGTTTGTCGCGATCGCGAGCCCCGTGCTCGCGGCGTCGACACCGGCGGACGCGGTCGGAGCAATGCCGGAGTGAAGATCGTCGGCGGGAAGGTCGGCTCCCGCTATCGGGTCGCTGTGGACGCTCCGGCCGATGGTGACCACTTCGACGCCAAGGTGCCGTGGTCGTTCTTCCGATACAAGTAGCTGCTCCTCGGCGAGGCCACGACCGTCGGTTGGGCCTCGCGGCTCCGAACGCCCGGGTACCCTCTGTGCGTCGCCGGCCGACACGGATGCCGGCACCGATGCGCGACGAGACCTGATGATCCAAGACGAGCGAACACCTGACGAAGCGGGGCGCTCCCCGCTCGTGTCGTTCTCACCGATGGCCCTGTACGGCGCGACGACAGGCGAGCTGATCGGCCGTCCGTCCGAGCTGACCGCGATCGACCAGGAGATCGCGTCGACGTGCACCGGCCGGCTCGTCGGCATCACCCTCGAAGGTGAGCCGGGGATCGGGAAGACGCGGTTGCTGCTCGCGGCCCGTGAGCGCGCCGAACAAGCTGGGATGACCGTGATCGCGGTCGCCGCCGACGAGGAACTGCGCGGGCCCTTCCTCGTCGCGCGCTCGATCATGGGGTCGGTCCAGGCCATCGAGGTCGCGTCCGACTCCGCTGCGAACGACCCTCTGCGTCGCTGCCTCTCAGCGATGTCGGGCGAGGATGACCCGTCGCTCGCCAGCCTGCCCGCCGACCAACGGCTCCTGCGGACATTGGACCTGGGCGCGGTCGCGTTCCGGGCGCTCGCCGGCGATCACGGACTCGCGGTGCTCATCGACGACGTGCAGTGGGCCGACGACGATAGCCTGCGCCTGCTTCGGTACGTCGTCCGCGCGAACGCCACAAGCCCGATCCTCCTGCTGTTCGCGATCCGTCCCGAGGAGTTCGCGCTCGTGACCGAAGCCGTCAACCTGATCGCGGACATGGACCGGATGGGTGTGATCCGCCGCATCCGCGTCAACCGATTCACGCCCGCTGAGACACGGGCGTTCTTGACTGAGGCGCTGGACGGTCCGGTCGATGCGAACAGCGCCGCGGTGATGCATCAGCAGGCTGAGGGCGTGCCGTTCATGGTCAGAGAGATGGCTCTCGCGTATCGCGACGCAGGCATGGTCCAGCGGATCGACGGGACGTGGACGCTCGCGCGCAACGCGGATCGTCTCGTGCCCTCCGCGGTGAAGACCCTGATCTCCCGCCGAGCGGTACACCTGCCCGACGACACGAAGACCCTCATGGCAGAGGCGGCGGTGCTCGGCCGTCGCTTCAGCCTGAAAGACCTCCGCGAGATCGAGCTACGCGTGCGCAACGTGGCGGCCGACCCTGATGCGCTCGCCAGCGCCCTCGCGCCGGCCGTCGCCGGCGGCTTGCTGACCCGGCACAGCGAGGACTCCGCCGCCGATTACAGCTTCCCCCATGAACAGGTGCAGGAGTTCGCGCTCGGCTCGCTGCTGCCCGAACGGCGTCGCGCGATCCACGCGGCGATCGTCTCGATGTTGGTGGCGGGCGAGCCGTCGCCCGAGAGCCTGCCGCTGCTCGCCCATCATGCGAAAGCAGCCGGCGAAGCCCCGATCTGCGTGCGCTTCTCGGTGTCGGCGAGCCGCAACGCCCTGGCGGCCAACGCGCCGGAGGAGGTGCTGCGCCTGGTCGACCTGGCGCTGCCGCTCGCAGCCACGCCGCAGGAGCGCATCGACCTGCTCGAAGCGCGCGATCGCGCCCTGGAGATGCTCCGCCGCCCCGACGACCGGATGCAGGGGCTCGCCGAGCTCGCGGCGCTCGCCGAGGCGATGTCGGACTCCGCGCTCGAGCTCGACGTCCGCCTGCGTCGCGCGGCCGCGCTGCGGATGAACGAGGACTGCGACCGAGCGGCACAGCTGGCACGTGAGGTGATGGAACTCGCCGCCTCCCGGCAGGATCCCGCGAACGAGCTCGCGGCCGCGATCGAACTCGGGCAGGACCTCGTGCGCGCCACGGCGGGCGAGACCTTCACCCCCGCCGCTCGCGAGGTCGACCTGGACGGCGCCGAAGCCGCGTACCAGCGCGCGCTGGAACTCGCTCGGTCGGGCGACGACGACGCGGCAACCGCGCTCGTCCTCCGCGAGCTGGGCGTGATCTCCCTCGGTCGCGTCCGTGCGTGGTTCGTCGACACGGTGGACGCCGGCGGCCACATCCCGATCGCGATGCGGATCGCGGCCGGAGCATCGATCGAATCGATCATGCCGGAGCTGGACATCGCGCCCGAAGCCGAGACATGCCGTCGCTACCTCGAAGAGGCGTTGGCCCTGTTCGAGCGGCTCGGCGATCGTCGCGGCGCGATGTCCACGATCATCGCGATGGGCTATCTCAACTGGGCCCCCGACATCCACCTGGGCTCCGGCGCCGGCCGCCACATCGAGGAGATCAGGCGACTGACGTCGACGATGAGCTCGCTGACGAACGCGAGCGGTCGCGAGACGGCCGAGGCGCAGATGCTCTACGGCGTCCACGTCTTTGCCCGCGCGAAGGTGATCCCCGACCTCGCAGTGTCGCGCGGCGAAGAAGCGTTCCGCGCCGCGAGCGAGATCGGCGACACCGCGCTCGCGTTCCTCGCGGCCGGCGGCTCCGCGATGGCTAACCTCGACGTCGAACAGGTCGACGCGGCCGACGCCTGGCTCGACCGCGCCGCGACGATCGCCTCGGACAATCCGACGCCGCTGCGAGCGCGACGGCTGGCGACCTGGCGAGGGATCGCCGCCGCCGCGCGTGGCGACGCGGACGAGACGCGCCTGCGCCTCGAGCGCGCGGTCGAGCTCGCCGCCGAAGACGCGCACACGGCCGCTCAGTGCGAGTCGCTGGCCGATCTCGCCCGGGAGACCGCGGTCCTCGGGCTCGACAGGAACGATGCAGACCTGCTGGAGCGCGCGGAACACGCAGCGGCGACCGTCCTCGCGCTCGCGTCCGATCTGCCCGGTCATGCGCCGTGGGCGGCCCAAGCCGATGCCGTGCTCGCGGCTGTGGCGCTCCACCACGGCGATGAGGAACGAGCGCTCGCGTCCGCGCGCTCCGCGCTGCAGCGGATGGACGACGCGAACCAGGAGGATCCGCGCCTGTCGATCCTGCTGCTCGCGGCCCGCGTCCTTCGAGACCTCGGCGCGCCGGAGGTCGACCAGGTCCTCGGGCTGGTCGGCTACATGGCGGCGATGATCGCCCAGCGTACGATCGACGAGTCGATGCGCGTTCGCTGGTTCCGGGGGCCGATGGGCCGGCGCCTCACCGACCTCGTCGGCGCGGGACAGATGCCCAGCGGCTCCGACGACGGCCCGGTCGACGCCGACCAAGCCCTTCTGCAGGCGCTCGTTCGCGGGCGGACCGACGCCGAGATCGCCGCGGACCTCGGGATCGACCAAGACGAAGTGGTCCGGCGCCTGGGTGGGCTCTTCGCGAAGATCGGCGCGTCCTCTCGGGCCGAGGCGACCGCGTTCGCGTTCCGCGAGGGGGTCCTGTGAGCGACGTTCGGACCGACGCGGTCCGTGCTCGGGTCGACCGACACCGATGCATCGGAGCCGGAACCTGCATCACGATCGCGCCGACCGCCTTCGACTGGCATGCCGGAGACAGGCTCAAGGCCGACGTCGTCGGCGCGGACAGCGTCACCGAGGAGCAACTCCGTGAGGCCGCGTTCGCGTGTCCCACTGGCGCGATCACCGTTGAGCGGCTCGAAGCGTTGTTGCCCTGGCAGCTCCGTGGCAAAGAAGCGCCGCGTCGCGTCGAGAAGACCTTCATGTTCACCGACATCGAGGGCTCGACCAATCTGGTCGAGGTGCTCGGCGACGAGGCGTGGCAGGGCATCCTGCGGTGGCACGACGAGACGCTCCGCGCCCTGTTCGCCGAGCACCGCGGCGAAGAGGTCGTCGGCACCGGCGACGGATTCTTCATCGGGTTCGACTCGCCTGACGATGCGCTCGGATGTGCGGTCGCGATCCAGCGCAGGCTCGCGGAGCACCGGCGGGAGCATGGGTTCGCGCCGAAGGTTCGCATCGGGGTGCACGCCTCGGGTGCGACCCAGGTCGGCCGGAACTACTCGGGCAAGGGCGTGCACGAGGCTGCGCGGATCGCGGCCCTTGCCGATGGCGACCAGATCTTCGCGAGCCTGCACACCGCCTCGGGCAGCCGCTTCCCATGGGCGGACCCGCGCGAGGTCGTTCTTCGCGGTACCTCCGAGCCGATCGAGATCGTCACGGTCGACTGGCAGTGATGCGCGGCGACGTGTGGGCGTTGGAAGCCTGGATGCGGCAGACGATCAGCCTTGACCGGGCCGTTCGAATCGACTTCTAACCGTTTCCACCGGCCTTTCTCGGCGTTCCCGTCGAACCTCCGACGCATACTCGCTGCGAACTCCCAGCCGGAGGAACGATGGGTCAACGAGCCAACAAGAGGCCGCAGGTTCAACCGCCGCGTCCGGACCGCCGGGGCCGCGACCGGCAGGAAGAGCTCGCGGCCGCGCGGCGTCGCGCGAACGCCACCAAGGTGGGGTTCGTGGCGGCGGTAGCCGTCCTGTTCGTCGGCGGGATGAGCTTCGCGCGGAACGCCTACGCGGGGCATGCGAAGGCGCCGGTCGTCCCACTCGCGGCGCCGAGCCGGTATGAACGGATCGTCAAGAAGAACCTGCTCCAAGCGGGCGTCGTGGCCCCGGCCCAGGCTCCCCCCGGCGCGGCGAGCGCTCCGTCATGAACGAGTACCGATTCAACGCGATGGGATGCGAGGTCGTCGTGCGCGGCGGCCGCGCCGATGAACAGCGCGAGGTCGAGCAGCTCTTCCGTGATCGCGATCGCACGTTCAGCCGGTTCATCCCGGGGAGCGAGCTCAACCGGGTGAACGAGGCGAGCGGACGACCGATCCTGGTGTCGGGTCTCTTCGCCGACACGCTCGCGGTCGCACTTCAGGTGGCACGCGAGACCGACGGACTCGTCGATCCAACACTCGGCGCGGCGCTCGAGGCCGCTGGATACACGCGCGACTTCTCGGAACTCATCGCGGATCCTCGGCCGGCGGGGCCGGCCTGCGGTCCGCGACCGGTGGGCCTGATCGGGCGCATCGTCCGTGTGCCGGAGGGCGCGATCCTCGATCTGAACGGGGTAGTGAAGTCCCTTGCCGTCGACGACGCGCTCGCGTTGCTGTCGGGCGACGCCTCGGTGTCGGCGGGCGGCGACCTCGCGGCGCGGGGTCCACTGACGGTCACCCTCCCAGGCGGCGACGCGATCGAACTTCGCAAGGGAGCGTTGGCAACTTCGGGTCGCACGAAACGCCGATGGCTCCGCGGCGGCGAGGTCCAGCATCACCTGATCGACCCTCGAACGGGACTGCCGTCCCGCTCGGCGTGGACCGAGGTCACCGCGTGCGGCGCGACGTGCGTGGCCGCCGACGTCGCGGCGAAGGCGGGCTTCCTGCTCGGCGGGGACGGCCCCGCATGGCTCGACACCCGAGGGATCCCCGCCCGGTTCGTTCGTGAAGACGGAGCCGTTCGAACCACTCTTGCCTGGGACCGCGACCTGCGCGAGGCGGCTTGATGCACCTGACCTCAAGCCCGATCGATTGGTACGCCGCCCGAGCGGGCGGGGTCGCCGCATACGTGTTGCTGACGCTCAACGTCTCGATCGGCCTGTTGATGACCGGCAAGAAGACGATGAAGCACTGGCCGCGCTTCGCCCTCGAAGACGTCCACCGGTTCACCGGGATCCTGACCGGCACCTTCGTCGTGCTGCACATCACGACCGTTGCGATCGATTCGTATCTCCCCTTCTCGCCTCTCTCGCTCGCCGTGCCGTTCATCTCGACGTATCGGCCGATCTGGATCGGGCTTGGCATCGTCGCGGCGGAGCTGTTGCTCGCGCTCGCGATCACGAACCACTACCGGACCACGAAACTCAGCTATCGAACCTGGCGGCGATGGCACTACGTGAACTTCGCCGTATGGACGGCCGCGACGTTCCACAGCCTCGGGAGCGGCACCGACCGGAGCACGACCTGGCTGCTGGCGATCGACGTGGTCGCGGTCGGAACGGTCTGCGCGCTGACGACGTGGCGGATCCTCCGTCGCTCGGATCGCACCGGACCGGTCGTTCGGGGGGCGGTTCCCGTCCTCGCGGCCGGCGCGGGCATCGTCCTCGTGAGCGCCCTCGCGCTCGGTCCGCTCCGATTCCAACCGAAACCGTGGAACCCGGCCGAGTTCCAAGATGCGCTTTCGGGCAAGATCTTGAGCAACATGGGCGTCACGCGGGGCATCGTGTCGATGGCCGGCACCGGCGACGGCGCACAGCGCGTGCTGGTGCGCGCCGACCTACTGGTCACGCCGACCAAGCTGGCGTCGACAACGTTCCAGATGGAATACCTGCCGAGCGGCGCGATGTGCACGGGCACCGTCACGAACGTCCACGCGACCTCGTTCGAGGCGAACTGCACGATGCCGGACCGAACGAAGCGATTCATCTCTGCGTCATGGACCGAACCCGATGCCCAAGGCTCGATCACGAACGGCACCATCACGTCCCACGCGTAGGGGCGGATCTCCACTGCCCTGAGGAAGCGGGCGAACACGAGTTGAAGGGCGTGCCCGACCGCAGGCGGCTCTACCGAGTCGTCTCAACGCAGCCACGACCCTGGCACCGGCATGCCACAGGAACGCAACGGCGTTTTCCTTCCCTGCGCTGTACCGCGGATGGTCAACTGAGGCGATGGTTGCCGAGTTCGCCAACTATGAGAGTTGGATCGCGTGGGTACCGTTCGTGGCGTTGCTTGCGATCCCGCTCGTCCTTCGGCGGAACCTGCCGCTCTCCTTGGCACTCGCCGGTTCGTTCGTCGGCATGATCTTCGTCACGCTCGTGCCGCCGCTCGGACGCGACGCCGAACAGTTCGGACCGAACCTCGCGGTCGGCCTCGTCGGGGGCGCGGTCGCCGGGGCACTGCTCGGGCTGGTTATCCAGGCGACCCGAACGAACGCGCCCCGAGACGCGTCCAGCATCGTGCTCGGGTTGGCGATCGTGCTCGGCATCGTCGGCGCGGTGATCGGTGGCTTCTGGCCCTCTCTGGTCGGCGGATCGCCCGACCTGACCATCGAGACCCTGTTCTCGATCGCGATCGGTGGCGGCCTCGGGTGGGTCGTGGGCACGCTCGTGGGATGGCGTAGCGCGCGAGACGCACCCGAGCCGGACGCGGTCCAGCGGTCGTTGCTGGTGGTCGCCGCGATCGCCATCGCCATGATGGGTGCCGTGATCGTCGTGACGATCCTCGGACGCCAGTTCGGCCCATCGATCGACGAACTCACGCGTCACGAACGGCACCAACTTCCAACCCTGGCCGCTCTCTACATGGTCGATACCGCGATCGCGGTGCTCACGGTCCTCGTGCTCGCGGGGCGTGGTTGGCATACGACGGCCGCAACGATCCCGGCCGCAGTTCCCATCTCCTGACCGCCGACCCGAACGCAGCTCCGACCGCGGCCCGCTTCGACTACCGTCCGGCGGATGAGTACGCCCTCCTCCGGGAGCGCCGACCCTCGGGATCAGTTGGTCGAGCTGCTCGTCGATACCTGCGCTCGGGACCCACGCGTCGTCGCCGTGTTCGAAGGTGGCTCACGGGCGCGCGGGGAAGCGGATGAGCACTCCGACATCGACGTGACGGTGCTCGTAACGGTCGACGCGCTCGGCGAGATGCTCGAAGAGAAGGAGGCGTTCGTCCGGTCGATCGGTGACGCGCTCTTCGTCGAAGATTTCGGCATCGAACACATGGCCTTCGCGATCTTCGCCGACGGAAGCGAGCTCGAGCTCCACCTCCTCGCGATATCGGAGCTGGATTCGATCTACGCGGGGCCACATCGCGTGCTGATGGATCCTCGGGGCATCCTCGTCGGCAAGGTCTTCCCCGCCGAGGAGCCCGATCCCGCTGCGAGGAGGCGGCAACTCCGTGAGGTGCTGATGTGGTTCTGGCACGACCTCGGACACTTCTCGACGGCGATCGCGCGAGACCAGCTGTGGTGGGCGGCGGGTCAGCTCGAGCAGCTCCGCGACAGCGGTGTGAACCTCGTGCGCCTCGAGCAAGGCGGCGAGGCCGAGGCCGAGCCGTATTGGAAGCTCGACGCCGAGATCGCAACCGGGCCGCTCGACGCGCTCCGCTCGACGTTCGTGCCGGTCGAACGGGACGCGTTGCTCGGCGCCGGCCGCGACGTCCTGGCGTTCTTCCGCGAACACGGCCGGGCCGCAGCGAGCGCCGGCGGATCCGCGTATCCCGAGGCGCTGGACCGCCTGGTCGGCGGCCGTCTCGACGACCTGCGCTGAGCTGCTACATCGACAGCCGGTAGAACCGCCAGAAGCCGCCGTCGATCGGCAGGATCTCGACTCCCGAGAAGCCGGCGTCGCGCGCATAGCCCTCGAACACCGACGGCAGCATCACCGTCCCAGTTCCGACCGAACCTTCGTGCGACATCCCGTCGGGCAGGCAGACCAGCGTGCTGAACCCGTACATCAACCGCTCGATCTCGTCGCCGGGAGCCACGAACTCGGGCTGCACGTTCTCGTCCATAACGATCACGGTGCCGTCGCCCGCGGCCATCTCCCGCATCGAACGGAGGACGGCGACCGGCGTGGCATGTCGTGGATGCATTCGAACGCCGTGACGAGGTCGTAGCCCGCGCCATGCTCTGCGTCGGCCGGCGACATCGCGTGGAAGCGCACACGGTCGGCGACGCCTTCAGCCTCGGCGTTGGCCCGCGCCCGCTCGACCGCCGGCGCGTCGAGGTCGAACCCATCGACGGTCAGTGCCGGGTAGGCCTTCGCCAGCGAGATCGATGTCCAGCCGCCGCCGCTGCCGACATCCGCCATGCGTGCGCCCGACGAGAGCCGCGCGTGCACATCCGGGATCGTGCCGAACCACTCCGCGAGCGCGTTGATGAACGTCGGCCGGTCGCCGAACTCCTGCCCTTCGCTCATGTCCGGACGGAACTGCGCCCAGCCGACGCCACCGCCGTCGCGGTCGGCCTGCATCGGCGCGGGCATCTGTTGTGCCGCGGCGACGAACATCCGCGGATATGAGGCCAGGTAGGTATGGGCGTCACGGTCCAGGAGCACCTGTGCGTGCTCGGACGACAGGTTGTACCGGTCCCACGCCGACGCGGCCTGGACCTCGATGAGTCCGCCGACCGCTGTTCCTCCAGCCACTCCCGTGCATACCGTTCCGCGATGCCGGCACGCTCCGCCAGCTCGGCCGAGGTGAGCCATCCCTCCGCCAGCGGGCCGTACAGGCCCAGCCGGTCACCCAGGTACACGTTCATCATCTCGACGGTCCCGATCAAGGACTCCACGAGACGTTCCAAGAGTGCGTCCGCGCTCGGCCATCTCCCCGTCCCCTCTTCCGGGCGTGATGGTCGACGAAGCGTGTCACGGATAGGCGCGCACCGATCCAGTGCGACGATGAGGGAAGCGGACCGAGGGTTATTCAGGGATGCAGGGTCCACGCACCTCGGCCGAATGGTGGAAGTCACCGGGATCGGCTTGGTAGTGGTCGATCCCGGGACCGCCGTAGACCGTGTCGTTGCCACGGACCCCGTCGAACGCGTCGAGGCATCGGTCGTTGCCGGCGCCGCCGTGGATCGCGTCGCTCCCGATGATGCCGGTCACGATGTCGCTCCCCCGCCCGCCGAACGCGCGGTCGTCGCCTCGGCCGCCGTTGACGAGGTCGAGGTCGGGCCCACCACGAACGATGTCGTTGCCGTTGTCCCCCTCGACGAGATCGTTGCCGTTGCCGCCGTATAGCCGGTCCCTGCCGAGACCGCCCATCAGTTGATCGCGGCCGTTGCCGCCCCAGAGCCGGTCGTTGCCGCCGCCGCCCCTGAGGATGTCGCTGGCGCCGAGGCCACGGATCGTGTCGTTGCCGCCGAGGCCGCAGATGACGTCACGGCCGCTGGTGCCGACCAAGACGTCGTGATGCGAGGTTCCCGTGATCGTGCACGGCACCTTCGCCTGAGCAGCGGATGCCGTCACCACGATCGCCATGAACGATGCCAGTCCGAGCGCGAGGCTCGCGATGAGAACGCGACGCATGCTCCCTCCTTCGCCATGCGCCCCCCAACGGGGCCGGGCACCCACCGTCACACAGGTCTGCGCGGCGGGTCAACCGCCGTCGAGAGAAACGAGGACCGGGGCCGTGCGGCCCCCGGTCCTGATGCGTTCCCTCAAGCGATGTTCTGCTCTATCGGACCGCCTTGACCACGTCGATCGAGGAGCCCCCCGAGGTCATGGTCATGCCGTGGGGGTCACGTCCGTGCCGAGGCCGGGTGGTCGACCACCGTGCCTGTTTCCAGGCCGTAATCCCACACGTCGATGTACGGCGGCTCGATCCCGAGGGTGGTGAGCGCGGTGCAGATCTGGCTGCGGTGGTCGGTTCCGTGGTGGACCACCTGCGCGAGGCGGATCCCCACCGGCGCCTCGGTGGATGAGCCGTCATCACGGTGCCGGGTCAATACCGTCGCCGGGTCGGGATCGCCGTCGAGGACGCCACGCCAGGCGTCACCGTGCGTCGCCATCTGTGCGCGGAGCTCCGCCAGGCTCATCGACTCTTCGTCGATCGGCCGGAAGGTGCCGCCGCTGATCACCACCAGGTACGAGGCATCCGAGCCGACCATGTGACGCACCGTGTCGAAGATCGTGCCGAACGTCCCGGGGACGGATGTCTGCTGCTGCTCGGGCGTCAGCTCGAGGCAGACGTCCATCAACCGGAGCGATGCCCAGACGTGGTGATCGAACGCGTCGCGCAGCAGTGAGTTCGCCATCGCGGCACCGTATCACCGGGCCGAGATGTGGGAGGCGCTAGAAGGGTCCCAGCACCTCGTCCATCGCGTCGCTCATGTCCCACGCGAGCTCCGTCTGGTTCGAGATGACGGTGCGCGTGCGCGTGCGCGTGGGGTCGTGGAACGAACGGAACGACACACCCGCGTCGTAGCCGACGAGCATCACGACGTCGCTCGTCTCGTGGAGCCAGAAGCCGAGGCCGTACCGGCGCTCGTCTTCGGGCACGACGCTTCGGGGCCGCACGAGGGTCGCCACCGTCTCGGGCCGGACGATCCGTCCCTCGAACAGCGCCGTCCACATCAGGTGGATGTCGGCTGCCGTGCTGTAGATGCCACCGTCGGGACTGCCGAACACCGGGAGGTGGAAGATGTTGGTGCGCGGGCCGTCACCGAGGTAGCCGAGCGCGGCGCGACCGGGCAGCTCGTCGGTTCGAAGGAAGCCGGTATCGGTGAGTCCCGCTGGCTCGCACACGCGCGTACGGACCAGCTCGCGATAGGGCATCCCCGCTGCGCGCTCGGCCAGCACGGCCAGCACGACGAACCCACCGTTGCAGTACGCGAATCGCTCGTCGGGCGGAAACGCCATGGGGAACCCGTCGAGGATGCCGACGAAGTCCTCCATCTCGACGAGCCGATGCACGGAGACGGGCATCACGACATCGGTGACCTCCCACTCCTGTTCGTCGAGGTAGTCGCCGATCCCCGATCGGTGAGCGAGCAAGAGCTCCACGGTCACCTCATCGGCGATCGAAGGAAGGTCGTCGCCGAGCAACGACCGAGCGGTGGTGTCGAACCCGAGCGTCCCGTCTTCGATGAGCGACGCCACGGTGAGCGCTGTGAAGCCCTTCCCGCCGCTCGCGAGACCGAAGATCGTGTCGGTGGTGTTGGCGATGCCGTGCGCCCGATCGGCGTCGCCGTATGCGGCCTCCCAGGTCGACCCGTCCGCGTCATCGATGCGAACGACGCCCGAGAACCCGATCCGTTCCGCGGCGTCGTCGATCGCCTCCCCCCTGGCGGTCATGGAACTCCCCTCCTCGAAGAGGACGACAGGATACGGACGGTGTGGAACGATGTGGCAGGAGGACCGCATGGCGAAGACGTCCGGAAGGCCAACGCTCACGAGCATCGTCGGTGAGACCGTCGCCGAGGTGTCACCCGCGAAGCGGCACGGACTCGGTCGCGGGGGGCCCGCGCTGCTCAAGCAGGTTCCCTTGTTCGCGAACCTCTCCGCCCGTCATCTCAAGAAGTTGGCGTCACGCTGCGAGGTCGTGCGGTACCCCGTGAACCGGACGGTGGTCCGCCAAGAGGCGCGGGGCGACTCCTTCTTCGTGATCGCCGACGGGGAGGCAGCCGTCAAGAAAGGCACGCGGACGATCGGGAAGCTGGGGCCCGGCGACTTCTTCGGTGAGATTGCCCTGCTCGACGGGCAGCCGCGGTCGGCAAGCGTCGTGGCGACAACCCCACTCGTCACGGTACGGCTGATGCGCAGAGAGTTCTCCAAGACGGTCGATGACAATCCGGAGATCGCGCGAGGCATCATGGCCGAGCTCGCCGCGCGCGTGCGCCGGCTCGAGTCCGTGCCGGTCCACTAGGCGGCGGATGCCCGGCGACGTCTTGGGTGCGCCGCTCGCCCACGCCATCGACGCGCGGGTGATCATCTTCGTGGAGGGGCGAAGCGACGCCGCGGCGCTCGACGCGCTGACGCGTCGGCGCGGCCGCGACCTCGACGGCGAGTCCGTCGCCGTCGTCGCGATCGGCGGATCGAAGAACATCGGCCGGGCGCTCGCGCTCGTCGACGGCCACGGCGCGCAACTCGCCGGCCTCTGCGACGAGCGCGAGGAACCCGACTACCGCTTCGCCCTCGAGCGTGCGGGGTTCGGCGCCGTCGCCACGCGTGATGCGCTCGAGTCGCTGGGGTTCTTCGTCTGCGAACCGGATCTCGAGGGCGAGCTGATCGCCGCCCTCGGCGTGGAGGCGGTCGAGCGCGTCCTCGAGGCTCGGGGCGAGCTCGACCCCTTCCGCACCTTCCAGCGCCAGCCGGCCTGGCGGGGACGCGAGCCCGCCGAGCAGCTCCGCAGGTTCCTCGGCACGCACAGCGGCCGGAAGATCGGCGCCGCGCCGGCCCTGGTGGACGCGCTCGATCTCGGCAGCGTGCCGCGCCCATTGGACGGGGTCCTGGCGTCCGTGTGACCATCGGGGTCGCGACTTCGGGCGAGGGGCCCGCCGACGCGGTGATCGAGCGGCCAACAGGGAGGGACGGTGGCAGCTCCGGCAACCGACAAGATCCAGCGCAAGCATCGCGTCACCACGGGCCAGATCGTGGCCTTCGTCTTCGGCATCGTGATCGTGGTCGCGATCTTCGTCTTCGCGATCCCGAAGTTCGCCGACTACGGCGCGATCTGGGACGCCATGCGCACGCTCACGCCGCTGGAGTTCTGGTCGCTGATCGCGGTGATGGTGTTCAACCTCTGGACGTACTGGATCGCGAACGAGGCCGGGCTGATCGGCATGGGCATCTGGCAATCAGCGGTCGTGACCCAGACGAGCACCTCGGTCGCCAACACCTTGCCGGCCGGCGGAGCGCTGGGGATCGGCGTGACCGCCGCGATGCTCAACTCGTGGGGGTTCACCGCCGGTGAGATCACCTTGTTCGTCGGCGTGACAGGCATCTGGAACATCTTCGCGAAGCTTGGCCTGCCGGTGATCGCCCTCGCGCTGCTGGTGCTGAGCGGCCACGTCGACCCGAAACTCGTCACGGCCGCAGTGATCGGCGTCATAACGCTCGCGATCGCCGTCGCGATCCTCGTTCTCGTGTTCCGGAGCGAAGCGATGGCCCGGAGGATCGGCGACTTCTTCGGGCGCGTCCTCTCGTGGTTCCGCAAGCTCTTCCGCAAGGGGCCGGCCGAGAACGTCGGCGAGAAGCTCGTGACGTTCCGGCGCGAGACGATCATCCTCGCGAGCCGCCGCTGGTTCATGCTGACGTGGACCACGCTGCTGAGCCAGATCGCGCTGTGCATGGTGCTGATCCTGTCGCTGCGGCATATGGGTGTGTCCGAGGCGGAGCTGCCCGCGGTCGAGATCTTCGCCGTGTACACGTTCAGCCGGCTGCTCTCGGCGATCCCGATCACGCCCGGTGGCGTCGGCGTGATCGACCTCGGCTACATCGCCGGCCTGACGGCGTTCGACAGCGCGGAGAAGGCGCAGATCGTCGCGGCGGTCCTGATCTTCCGACTCCTCACCTATGGGATCCAGATCCCGCTCGGCGCGTTCACGTACGTGATCTGGCGCCGGAAGAAGAGCTGGATGCGCGACGACCCACCGCCGGGATCGATCGCCGCGGAGCTCGAGGCGCAGCCGGCGTGAACGCCGCCGATCTGATCACCATCGTCGCCGTCGATGTCCTCTTCGCCGTCGTCTGTGCGCTCATCGCGCGATCCAAGGGGCGGTCCATGGCCTGGGCGCTGCTCGCGCTGGTCGTTCCGCTGTTGGCGCTGATCATCGTCCTGGTGCTTCCGCGGAAGACGCCGCCGACGTATGTGGACATGCAGCCGTTGAATCCCCCGCCTCCACCACCGCCGCCGATCTCGCCCGGCGGTGAAGCGACCTAGACGATCCCACTCCAGGCGCGTTTGCCCGTCGCGTCCTCGATGACCACACGCCACCACCGGCGGTCGCGCCTGGCGGGCCACTCGTCCGGTTCCGGCGAGAACCGAGCGCGCGTGATCGCACCGGCGTCGTCGCGCTCCAAGATCTCGCCGCCCTCGCTCGGTGCGCGCTCCCTAGTGGACACGCCGAGGCCGCTCTCCCACGAGCCGTGGAGCCACACATCGCGTGCGGGCGAGCACCGCACCTCGACCACGTCGCCGTCGCGCTCGACATCGAGGATCGCCGGGCCGTTCGAGGCATAGACCTGGCCTGCCCTGAGGGCCGCCACGACAGCCTCGCGCGAGCGGTCGGCGGCGCGGACCATCGTCCACGCGTCGCCCAGGTCGGTCGCGGCGTAGTGCGCGTCGTCGGTGGCGAAGGGTGCTAGGGACGCGCCCTCGTCGAGCTGGCGGTCCCACACGTACGCGCTGTCGCCCCGATCGTTCTCGTGGTGCGCCGACGCGTTCCAGACCTCGATCCCGTGCATCCTGCGCGCGGCCGCGACGGTTGCCTCCGGGAGTCCGCTCCATGCCGGGTGGCACAGGATCGTCGCACCCCCGAACCCCTCGACGAACGCGATGCCGTCGTCGAACGTCGCGAACGTGCGGATCGTCGAGTGCTCGTACGGGTACCAGTTCGCCGGGTCGCCGGTCGGGTTGTCCGGGACGTCCTCGATCCCGATCGCCAGGAACTCCGGGCACATCGGCCCCGCGACCGGATCGACCATCAGCTCGGCACCCGGCACGAGCAACAGCCCGTCGGGTGCGTCGATCTTGGTCATCGTCCAGTGATCGGAGATCGTCAGGACGTCGTACCCGAGATCGCGGTATCGCGCCGCCATGACCTCCGGCTCGAGCTCGCCGTCCGAGCGGAGCGAATGCGCGTGGAACTGCGCCTTGAGCCACTCCCCATCGCTGCGGAACAGGTCGATCGGGCATCCCCGTCCGGTCGGTCGCCGGAGCGTAGCAAGGAGCCTCGCCCGTCGGTGAACCGCCCGCTGCTACGCTCGCCCGCGATGCAGACGGAGCGCCGAACGTGGTGGGAACGACCCGGGCTGGAGGTGCGCGACGGGCGCCTGCGGATCGCCGGTCGCGACGCCGAACAGGTCGCCCGCACGAGCGGCACCCCCGTGTTCGCACACGACCTCGTGTCGGCGCGCGAGCACGCCATCGCGCTCCGCGACGCGATGGCGGGCGCCGGCCTCACGCACCGGATCCGGTTCGCACTGAAGGCGCAGCGTGATCCCCAGTTCCTTCGGTTCCTGCGCGACGAGGCGCCGTTCGTCGGGATGGACGTCTGCTCACCCGGCGAGGTGCTCTGGGCGCTCGACCACGGCTGGACGGCCGAGGAGATCAGCTACACGGGGACCAACGTCTCCGACAGCGACCTGGCGACGATCCTGCCGACCGGCGTGCATGTGAATGTCGACCTGCTGTCGCAGCTCGAACGGATCGGCACGGCCGCGCCCGGCAGCGCCGTCGGGATCCGGGTGAACCCGGGGATCGGCGCCTCGATCCACGGCGGCGCCGAGACGAAGTACGCCGGCACGAAGCCGACGAAGTTCGGCATCCTGCCCGAGCGGCTCGACGAGGCGGTCGCGATCGCCGCGGCGCACGGCCTCACGATCGACACCGTGCACTACCACACCGGGTACCTCTATATGACCGAGTCGATCCCGATCGTCGAGCAGGCGGCGACGCGCGTCGCCCAGATCGTGCGGGAGCTTCGCGACCGCGGGTGCCCGATCAGGGAGGTCAACACCGGTGGCGGGCTCGGCGTGCGGTTCCGCGAATCGGCGACGGGGCTCGACATCGTCGCGTGGTCCGAGGCGCTCGCACGCGCGTACGCCGGCCTCGATCTGCTCGTCGCCACCGAGCCCGGGGAGTTCATCGCGAAGCAGGTGGCGACCCTGCTCGCGGAGGTGGTCACCGTCGAGGAGCGTGGCGGCGGCGCGGTCTTCGTCGGGGTCGACGCCGGCTGGAGCACGGCCAACGAGTCCTTCGTCTACGAGATCCCGTATCACCCGATCGTGTGCCGCGCGGCCGGCGCAGCGCCGGATCACACCTATACGATCGCGGGCCACATCAACGAGGGCGACGACCTGTGGGCGACCGACGTCGCCCTTCCCGAGGTGCACGAGGGCGACGTGCTCGCGATCCCGAACGTGGGCGCCTACAACCTGTCGATGGCGAGCAACCATTGTCTGCGCCCACCGGCGGAGGTGGTGTCGTTCCGCGATCGCGTGCCGCCGCCGGAGCGTTAGCGGCTCAGACGGCCTGCAGGTCGGCCGGCGACTCGAGCGGCGGGGCGGCCGAGATCTTGCCCGGCAGGACCACGACGAAGCGTGCGCCGCCGCCGTCACGATCCTCGACGTGGGCGGAGCCACCGTGCAGATCGGCGAACCGGCCGACGAGCGACAGGCCGATCCCCACCCCCCCGCGCGCGTTCTCCCCCTGCTGGAACGGCTCGAAGATGGTGGCCTTCAGCATGTCGTCGACCCCCGGTCCCTCGTCCTCGACGATGACGATCACGCCGCCCTTCTGGTCGATGAGCCCGACGTGGATCGGTGTGCCGGGCGACGTGTGCCGCGCAGCGTTGTTCATCAGGTTCTCGATGATGCGCTCGGTCATCGTCGGGTCGACGTCGACGAAGATGCGCGGCCCGTCGACACGGACCGGATGGCCCGCGAGCGTCGGCAGCTCGCCCGCGAGCTTGTCGGCGATCTGCACGACGTCGGTCGGCTCGCGCTGCGGCTCGAGCTGGCCGCGGTCGAGCCGGTCCAGGTCCAAGAGATCCTCGACGAGCCGTGCGGCCTTCGCGCCGGCCTGCTCGATCACGCCATAGAGGTCGTTCATCTCCTTGTCGGTCAGATGCAGCTTCTCGGCGCGGCGGATCGTCTGCATCGCGCCGAGCACGCCGGCGAGCGGGCCTTTGAGATCGTGCGACACCGCGTGGAGCAAGGTGTTCTGCACCGCGTTCTGCTGGCGGAGGTCATCGACGCGTTCCGTCTCCCGGGCGAGCTTGCGATCTTGGCTCGCCATGGTCGCGTCGAGCGCGTCGACCAACCAGACGATGGCGCCGAACACGATGAACCACACCAACGCGTTCCACGAGTGGATCAACACGTTGGCGACGTCGAGCGGGTCGGCGAGCCGGGTCGCAACCGCGGCGAGCCCTGCGACGCCGAGCCCCCACGCGCGGCCGCCGGACCGCGTCGCGAGCACGACCGGCATCACGTAGAACGGCGCGAGCGAGACACCCGTCCCGGTGAAATGGTCGACCACCCCGACGGTGACGACGAACACGATGCTCAAGGCGATCCCGAAGGGTCCGGGGTCGACACCGAGGAACCGCGACAGGGCCGGTTCGGCGGCACGGCTGGGCCCGGCGGTATGCGCCTTCATGGGATGGAACGTCGGCTCCGGGACGGGCTACCTTGAGTTCGGTAGCCCGGGAAGAGGTCAGCCGGTCAGGAGCTCGAGCAAGGCCCGGAACGCCCGCCCGCGATGGCTGATCCGGTCCTTCTCCTCGTCCGTAAGCTCGGCCATCGTCACCTCCCACCCGATGGGCACGAAGATCGGGTCGTAGCCGAACCCCCCAGTGCCCGCCGGGGACGTGCGAAGCGTTCCCTCGCAGGTGCCATCGACGTGCTGGAACCGGCCGTCGGGCCATGCCAGGGCCGCGACGCACCGGTACCGGGCCGAGCGGCCGGAGGCCGGGATGCCTCGGATCGCCTGGATCAGGGCCCGCAGGTTCTCCTCGTCGGACGCGTGCTCGCCGGCGTAGCGGGCGCTCCGCGCGCCCGGCGCGCCGCCGAGCGCATCGACCTCGATCCCGGAGTCGTCGGCGAGGGCCGGCAGCCCGATCGCCGCCGCGACCGCCTCTGCCTTCAGCCGGGCATTGTCCAGATAGGTCGCGCCGGTCTCCTCGACATCGGGGAACGCCGACGGGTCGTGGGTCTCGACGCTCACCCACTCCGTCGGCCAGCCGGCGCAGATCCGTCCGAGCTCGCGAAGCTTGTGCGGGTTGTGGGTCGCCAGCGCGATCCGCGGCGGCAGCCCGGTCACGACGCGAGCGCGGTGCGCTGGATCTCGGTGAGCTCGGCGATGCCTCCCGCCGCGAGGTCCAGGAGCTCGTCGAGCTGGGAGCGATCGAACGGCGCGCCCTCGGCGGTTCCCTGCACCTCGACGAGCCGCCCGTCGCCGGTCATCACGACGTTGCAGTCGACCTCCGCGCCGGCGTCCTCCTCGTAGCAGAGGTCGAGCCGTGGTTCGCCGTCCACCAGGCCGACGCTCACCGCGGCGACCGAGTCGCGGAGCGCCGACTCCACGCCCGCCCCGCGGAGCGCGATCGCGAGCGCCACGTACCCGCCGGTGATCGACGCGGTGCGCGTCCCGGCGTCGGCCTGCAGCACGTCGCAGTCGATCGTCACCATGCGCTCGCCGAGCGCGCGCAGGTCGGTGACGCTCCGGAGTGCCCGCCCGATCAACCGTTGGATCTCCTGCGTGCGCCCGCCCGGGCGACCACGGGTGACCTCGCGCGCCGACCGCTCGGATGTAGCGGCGGGCAGCATCGAGTACTCCCCCGTCACCCAACCCTTCCCGGTTCCGCGGAGCCAGCGGGGCGTGTCATCGGACACCGACGCGGCGCACAGGACGCGCGTCTTGCCCATCGAGAACAGGATCGAACCGGCCGCCCATTCCTGGTAGCCGAGCTCGTAGGCGACCGGCCGCAGCGTCCCCGCATCCCGTCCGTCGGGACGGGTCACGCCCCCACCTCGATCACCATGTCGGGCACGGCGACGTCGATCGAGCCGTTGTAGCCGACCGCGGCCTGCTCGAGCGAGACGCCGGGGTCGAGGTTCGGCGTCATGTGCGTGAGCACGAGCCGGGCCGCGCCACCGAGGGCCGCGTGCTCGGCGGCCTGCAGCGCGCTCAGATGGAAATACGAGAGCTCGGAATCGTTCTGGTACGTCGCCTCGCACAGGAACAGGTCGGCGTCCTGCGCGAGCTTCACCGCCTCGTCGCACGGCCCGGTGTCGCCGGTGTAGGCGAGCACCTTGCCGTCCGCCTCGATCTTGTATCCGAGCGACGGCACGCCGATGTGCGTCATCTCGTACGGGGTCACCCGGAAGGGGCCGACCTCGAAGACACCGCCGGGCGTCGCCTTGGTGAAGTCGTAGGTCTCGCCCATCACGTTGCGGCCGGCCTCGGATACGAGCAGCGCGGCAAGATCGGTGAATCCCGGCGGCGAGTGGAACGGCAGACCCGGCGTGCCGAGCCCGCCGTAGTGGCGCGCGTAGAACGCCGGGATGATGTCGAGGAAGTGGTCGGCGTGGCCGTGGGAGATCAGCAACCCGCCGAGATCGCCGACCGACAGATGCTCCTGCAGCCGCGCGAACGTCCCGGTGCCGGCGTCGAGCCAGAGGTTGAACCCGTCGGCGGTCAAGAGGTAGCCGCAGCACTCCCTGGCCGCGCCGGGCCAGGTGCCTTGCGAACCGAGCACGGTCAGCCTCACGCAGCGTCCTCCCCGATCGCGGCCGCGTCGACCCGCGGGATCTCGAGCGCGAGCACCCGCTCGGCGAGGTCGCGGAACGCGTCCGGGTCGCCGGTGGTCGAGAACCCATGAACGGGTGGCTGGGTTGCATCGCGCAACGCGTCGCCCCGCACGAGCTCGGCGTAGACGTCCTTGGCGGTCTCTTCCGCCGAGGACACCAGCACCACGTCGGGGCCCAGTTCGAGCTGGAGCAACCCCGACAACAGCGGATAGTGGGTGCAGCCCATGATCACCGTGTCCACGCCCTCCTCTTCCAGCGGTGCAAGATACCCTGCCGCGGCCTCCCGGAGCGCGGCGCTGGTGGTGTCACCCCGTTCGACGTGCTCGACGAAGACGGGACACGCGGCCGCCACCAGGGTTGCACCGGAGCCGACGGCGCGCTGATAGCCACCGGTCCGGATCGTCGCCTCGGTCCCGATCACGCCGACCTTCCCGTTGCGCGTCGCGCGGAGCGCCGCCCGGACGCCGGGCGCGATCACGCCGACCACGGGTACGTCGGCCGCCGCGGCGATGTCGCCGATCGCCGAGACCTCGATCGAGTTGCACGCGACGACAAGCAGCTTCACCCCGCCCGACACGAGGTGCTCGGCGATCCCCATCGCGAAGCGGCGGATCTCTTCGACCGGCCGGGGCCCGTACGGGAAGTGCGCGCCGTCGCCGACGTACGTGACTGACTCGTTGGGCAGCAGCTCCCAGATCGCCCGCGCGACCGTGAGGCCGCCGACGCCGGAGTCGAAGACCCCGATCGGGCGGTCATCCCCCACGCGTTACCACCACAGCGACCCCTCGATCCCCTTCTCCGCCGCCGTCGCGTCCTCGTGCCACGCGTCGGTCGACAGGTACTTCCATCCGCCGTCGGGCAGCAGGCACACGATGTCACCCGCGTCGAGCTCCTGCGCGACCCGTTGTCCCACGTGGATCACTGCGCCGCTCGAGATCCCGGCGAAGATGCCTTCCTTCTCGGTCAACGCGCGCGTGGCGCGGAGCGAGTCGACGGCGTTCACCAGGAACTTCCGGTCGATCTGCGTTGGGTCGAAGATCGGCGGGATGAACCCTTCGTCGAGCGACCGCAGGCCGTACACCAGGTCGCCGAGCTCGGGCTCGGCCGCGATCACCTGGATGTCGGCGCGGTACGCATGCAGGCCGCGTCCCGTTCCGGTCAACGTGCCCCCGGTGCCCATCCCCGCGACGAAGTGCGTCACCCCCGGCAGGTCGCGGATGATCTCCTGCGCGGTACCGCGCTCGTGTGCCTCGGGGTTGGCCGCGTTCCCGTATTGGAACGGCATGAAGTACCGATCGTCCTGGGCCAGAGCGCGGGCGACCTCGATCGAGCCGTTCGTGCCTTTCGCGCCGTCGGAGTACACGATCTCCGCGCCGAACAGCCGCAACAATCCGATCCGCTCCTCGCTCGCGTTGTCCGGGATCACCACGGTGAGGTCGTAGCCTTTGCGACGAGCGACCATCGCCAAGGCGATCCCCGTGTTGCCGCTCGTCGGTTCCAGGATCGTCCGGTCGGGGGTGAGCGTGCCGCTCGCTTCGGCGGCCTCGATCATCGCCAGGGCGATCCGATCCTTCGTCGAGCCGGTGGGGTTCTGGCCCTCGAGCTTGGCCCACAAGCGCACGCCGGGTTTCGGCGACATCCGCGGGATGCCGACGAGCGGCGTGTCGCCGATCGCGTCCAGGATCGAGTCGTAGCGCACGGTCCGAGCATCATCCCAGGCCCGCGCGGGCCCAGCCGCCGACGGATGGCGGCGTCAGGACGGGAGGATCACGTCGCCGGTCGTCTTGTCGACGACGACGCGGATCATCTGCAGCGGTGTAGAGGTCGGGCTGCCCGGAGTCGGATCGGCGTGTTGGGCGGGGTTGAACTCCGCGCCGTGGCACGGACAGACGAACAGCTGCGAGCTGCTGTCCCAGCCGACGGTGCACCCCGCGTGCGTGCAGATCCGGCTGTATGCCACCACGCTTCCGTTCGCCAGGCGCACGACGGCGGCGGGTCCCACCCCCGGCGCCGTGAAGCCGAGCGCCTGCCCGACCGGGAGCGAATCGAGGTTCGTGATGGTTCGCCCCTGGATCGTCGGCGTGGGCTTGGGCGACGGTGACTGGGTCGCCGACGGCGGCTGGGTGGCCCGTGTCGGATCGCGTTGCGCGCGATCCGTGCCGCCGGCGGCCGTGATCCCCGACGACGCGGCGCTCGGCGCCGGGCCGGCGAGCGCGTTGGCAACGCCGCCGAGCGCGATCGCGAGCCCGGCGACGAGTCCGCCGCGAAGCATCGCGCGCCGCATGACCGCGTCCGGGTCCTGTTGGAAGCGCGAGATGTGCGGGGTCGGCCGCGCTTTCGCCACCTCCCACGCACCGACGATCAGCGCGAGCCACGCGACGGCGTAGATCGAGTCCGACCCCAGGAAGTACGGATGCACATGCCAGGTGGCCGAGAGCCACAACACGAGGTTGATCGACATGCCGATCACGGACGCGGTGATGAGCCCGATCCCGGCAAGCACCGCGATTCCGACCGCGATCTCGGTCACCGCCACGCCGATCCCGGCGAGCCACGGAACGTGTTCGAGGACGCGCATCAACGGCGCTGCCGGCGTCGCGCGCGCGAACCCCTCGAGCTGGGTTCCGATGTAGGTCGGGCTCCCCGCGTGGAGGAACCCCGGGTCGAGGAACTTCTGCAGCCCGGCATAGAGGAACGTCACGCCGAGGAACGCGCGGAGGATCCGCAGCGACCATGGCATCTCGCGCCACGACGTCTCCAGCGAGACCGGCGTCATCACCCGGGAGGCGGGCCGATAGGGATCCGACCGCTGAGGCATCTGCTGCAAAGGGGTTCGTTGCATGTCGGGAGATGTTCGGCCCCAGCGGTTGGACGGCGGTCGGTTCCCGATTTGAGATCGGTAAGGATGCACGGCACACCGTTGCTGACCTGGGACGATGAGGACCGTGCAGATCCTGCTGATCGAGGACGACACCCGGCTTTCGGCCCTCGTGGCGGACCGCCTGCGAGGTGAAGGCCACACCGCAGAGACCGCCGCGGACGGCGATGAGGGCCTCCGGCTCGCCAGTTCCGGGCGGTTCGACATGGCCGTGGTCGACGTGATGCTGCCGGGGATGGATGGGTTGCACGTCGCGAGCACCCTTCGCGAACGGGGCGTGACGACGCCGATCCTGATGTTGACGGCGCGCGACACGGTGGACGACCGCGTCGCCGGACTCCGGGCCGGAGCCGACGACTACCTCGTCAAGCCGTTCGCGTTCAAGGAGCTCGTCGCGCGGATCGATGCGCTCGCCCGGCGAGCGCCGCGGGCGGACGACGACGGGAGCATGACCGTCGAGAACGTCCGCCTCGATCCGCGCGCGCGCCGCGTCACCGTCGACGGCCAGACCGTCGATCTCACCGCGAAGGAGTTCGATCTCCTCGCCTGTCTGATGGAACACCGCGGACGCGTCCTGTCGCGGGTCGAGCTCAAGGAGCTCGTGTGGGACTTCTCGTTCGACGCGCAGACGAAGGTGGTGGACCTGTACGTGCACTACCTCCGGCGCAAGCTCGGGGCGGCGGGCGACATCATCGAGACGGTCCGCGGCGTCGGCTACGTGGTCGGTCGCTGATGTTCCGATCGCTGCGGGTTCGGATCGCCCTGTCGCACGCGCTCGTCTTGCTGGTGATCTTGGTCGCGCTCGGCGTGACCCTGCAGTACGTCCTGGACCGCACGCTCGACGCGTCGGTGACGAGCCAGCTGCGGGCATCCGCCCAAGGCGTTGCCGCCCGGATCGATGAAGCCGAGAAGCCCGTGCCGCCGCCGGACTCAGACGTGCCGTCGAACGCGGCCACGCAGCTCGCCGTCTACAAGCCGAACGGTGCGCTGGTGGGCGAGCCGAAGGAGACGCCCGCGTGGCTCAAGCCGGGCACCCAGCCCGTCACCGACCTGGAGGTCAGCGGGGAGCGGGTGCGCGTCGTCACCGTCCCGGTGACCCTCAGCGACAACAGCGAGGTGATCGTCGTCGCGGGCCGTTCGATGCTGGCCGAGGACGTCCTGATGCACCGCGTGCGGATGTTGCTGCTGGCGGCCTCACTGGTGGCGGTGATCGCGAGCCTCGCCGCCGGCTGGTGGCTCGCGGGCCGGGCCGTCCGGCCGGTCGAGCGCGCCTATGAGGCCCGCGCCGCGTTCGCCGCCGATGCCTCGCACGAGCTCCGGACGCCGCTGACGTTCATCCGCCAGGGGGTGGAGGTGCTGGCGGCGAACGATCCCGCGCTCGGCGACCAGGTGCTGGGCGAGGTCGACTACATGGCCGGCTTGTCCCAGCGGTTGCTGCTCCTCGCGCGTGCCGAGGGCGGGCCGGCGCTCAACCTGAAGCCGGTCGCGGTCGCGACGCCGATCCGCCAGGCCGCCGAACGCAGCGAACGCGCGCTCGGGCTACAGCTACATGTCGACGGGATCGACGGACTGACCGCCATGGCCGACACGACTGCCCTCGAGATCGCGCTCGACGCCGTGTTCGAGAACGTGGCGCGTCACGGCGGCGGGTCCGCCGAGGTGCGCGGCTACCGCGAGAACGGTGAGGTCGTGATCGACGTCGCCGACGCCGGGCCCGGCCTGCCGATCGACCTCCACGGCCGCGCCTTCGACCGCTTCTTCCGGGCGGACCCCTCGCGCGCGCGCGAGACCGGCGGGGCGGGGTTGGGGCTCGCGCTCACCCGCGCGTGGGTCGAGGCGCAGCACGGGCACGTCGGGCTGTCACAGACGCCGGGCGGCGGGCTCACCGTGTCGATCGAGCTGCCGGGCGCACCCGCGCACGCGACCTAGGAGCTCTGGAACACCGCGAATCGCTTCTCGGACGTCTTGCTCACCGTCGTGAAGACACCGCCCACGGCGATCGTGGTGCCGGCCGCGTCGGTCGCGAACGACCAGGGTTGCTTGCTTGGGCTGCCGGTCATGTCCTGGACCCCCGTCGTGGGGTCGAACGCGACGAGGCGCGGCAGGTACGTCGCCCCGCTGTTCATGTTGATCCAGTGGCCGCCGGCGATCACCTGGCCGCCGCGATACGCCACGGCCTTGACGTCCGTGTATCCGCCGGGGTGGGCATGAGCATGGAGAGGACGACTGGCGGGGGCTGAGGCGCCGCGGAGGGGTTAGCCGCCGGCGACGGCCGGCAGGATCGAGACCGTGTCGCCGTCGGCGACCGGGGTCTCGAGTGAGCCGAGGTAGCGGACGTCCTCGTCGTTGAGATACACGTTGATGAACCGGTGCAGGCCGCCGTCTTCGGCGATCACGTTCTTCGTGATGCCGGGGTAGCGCGACTCGAGGTCCTTCAGCACCTCGGCGAGCGTCGAGCCCTCGGCGCTCACCTTCGCCTCGTTGCCGGCGTGCTTGCGCAGGATCGTCGGGAGCTTCACGGTCACGGCCATCGGGTCAGCAACTCCTCACTCGGGTCGGGCGGGCACGCCGCAGAACTGCTCGTAGTCGATCAACTCGGTGATCGTCGGCTCCTTACCGCACACGGGGCAGTCGGCGTCCCACCGGATCTTCACTTCCTGGAAGTCCATGTTGAGGGCGTCGTAGAGCAGGAGCCGGCCCTCGAGGGTCTCCCCTTCTCCCGTGATCAGCTTGATCGCCTCGGTCGCCTGGATCGAGCCGATCACGCCGGGCAGCACGCCGAACACGCCCCCCTCGGCGCAGCTCGGCACGGTCCCGGGTGGGGGCGGCGCCGGGAACAGGCACCGGTAACACGGCGTCTCCTGCCCCGGCATGAAGATCGTCGCCTGGCCTTCGAACTGATAGATCGAGCCGTAGACGAGCGGCTTGCCCATGAACTGGCACGCGTCGTTCACTAGGTACCGCACCGGAAAGTTGTCGGTGCCGTCGACGATCACGTCGTACCCGTCGAACACGTCGAACACGTTGGTCGAGAACAGCAGCGTGTCGTGCCCGACGACGTCGATGGTCGGGTTGATCGCACGCAGGTGCTCCACCGCGGACTCCACCTTGGGGCGGCCGACGTCGCCGTCGGTGTGCAGGATCTGACGCTGCAGGTTGGACACGTCCACGCGGTCGAAGTCGACGACCCCGAGCTTCCCGATCCCCGCCGCGGCGAGGTACATCGCGATCGGCGAGCCGAGCCCGCCGGCACCGATCACGAGCACGCTCGCGTCGAGGAGCTTGCGCTGCCCGGCCCCGCCGATGTTGGGCAGGATGATGTGCCGGGCGTAGCGCTGGACCTGTTCCTCGGTGAACGGCTGCGTCATGTGATCGTCAG
>DASYOY010000145.1:0-35076 GCA_036007245.1 Actinomycetota bacterium
GCCGAGACCTGCGTCGCGCTGTCGACCGTGAAGCTCGTGGACACCCCGCCGATCGACACGGCGCTCGTCGTCCCGAGGTTCCGTCCCGTGATCGTGATCGTCGATCCCTCGGCGCCCGACTGCGGTGAGTACGCGCCGATCGAGACGTCGGGAACCGGCACCGAGGTCGCGCCGCACGAACCAGGTGTGTGCTCCAGGAGCGAGACGCCGTCGCCGGGGAAGCACGGGAGCCCCCAGTAGTCCTGCAGACCGTGGAGCAGGCCGTCGAGCGTGTACGGCGTCGGATCAGTGACCGGAGCCGCACCCACCCCCGTGAAGAACAGCGGGATCGCGTTGTCGTTCCCCCGCTCCATCGCGTCCTCGTCCCACGTCACCATGACGAGGGCATGCGCCGCGAGCGCCGGGACGTTGTTCGCGAGCCAGTCGTCGCCGATGCAGACGTTGAGCGACCCTCCCGTCTTCGACGAACAGTCGGTCGGGGTGGTGGGCACCACGCACCCGCTGTCGTCGTGCATGTCCGAGCACGTGTCGGGCGCGATGAACGAGAGCTGCGGCAGCGCGGTCGGCGCCGGCGCGCTCCCCGCCACGTAAGGCAGCGCGCGCTGGGAGCACTCCTGCGCGAGGTTCGCGTAGTACACGACCGGGAAGTGGCGCGGCACGTACTGGCCACCCGTCGACGCCACGGTGTACGTCCGCAGCCGGCACGGGGCTGGCATCCCTTCCGCATAGGCCCCCCAGGGGTTCGGGACGCCGCTCCGACGGAGCTGGGCGAACACGTTGTCTTGCGGGTTCATGCTCGGGGCGACGTAGCCGAGCGGATCGCGGAAGCAGCTATCGACCCCTGCGGTGAGCGTGCCGCCGCAGTTCCCCGGCGTGAACGTCGAGAGATCTCCCGACGTCATCTCGATGTAGGCGGGAAGGCTCGGGTAGACATAGCCGTTCGCGCCCTTGCCTTGCGGCTCGGGGTTCGAGAACTCCGAGAACACGGTCCCACAAGCGAGACCCGGGGCAGAGCCGTCGCAGGCGAACGGACCGGAGGCGTTGATGAACGGCGCGTTCGGGTTCCCGAAGATCGTCGGGTCACCGGCGTTCTCCATCACGATCAGGACGACCGGCGTGTTGATGCTCGTGCTGGACCCCGCGGAGACGTCGGCCCGGGCACGCGAGGTCGCGAGCGCGATGAGCGGCAGCAGCAGACACAAGCAGACGCTCACGACCACGGGCGGCTTCGCGAAGGGTCTGAGGGCGTTCGGCATCGGGTTCTCAGAGAGGCAGCGACCCTACGTCATCGCAGTAACTGTCGTCATCGCGGTGACGGCGTATCGACGAAATGCGGGACAGCGCCGGAGGAGTTCCGGCGTCGCCTCGGCCCAGTCGTCGGTCAGATCGTGAAGCGCGCCAGGTTGCGCTGCCCGACGCCCGACACTGATGAACAGCTTGGTGCCGTCCGGTGAGAGCGCGACCGTCTCGACGACCGTGTTGATCCGCCAGAGATACGTTCCGGTGTCGCCGTTGTCGAGCCCGGAACGCGGCCGCGTCGTTGGGGGTCTTGCCGGATCCGACGAACAGACGCGTCTGGGTGCGGAGAGTCGATGCGAGCGCCTACCTGCATGGCACGATGGGTGTCGTGCGGACCCTGAAGTTCCTCGTCTTGCTGCTCGCGGTCGCCTGCGCGAGTGGGAACCCCGGCACCCCCGCCTCGTGCCCGCAGGATCAGGCCACCGTCTCGTTCTCGAAGGCCGCGCAGCTGCGTGTCCAGGTCGCGGCCGACGACGCCTCACGCCAACGCGGCCTCATGGGGGTGACGGACCTGCCCGAGAACCATGGGATGGCGTTCACGTGGACGTCCCCCACCGACACCACGTTCTGGATGAAAGACACGCTGATCCCCTTGTCGATCGCCTTCATCGACCAAGAGGGCAAGGTCATCACGATCAGTGAGATGACGCCGTGCACCGCCGACCCGTGCACCACCTACGCGGCGGACGCGCCCTACACGATGGCGATCGAAGCCAACGCGAACTGGTTCGAAGATCACAACGTGTCGGTCGGCGATACAGCGACCTACCAACCCGAGCTCTGTTCATGAGCGACGGCTGCACGCTCTGCGCGGCGGAACCGCTCACGGACCGCCACTACGAGGACGTCGACTGCTGGGTCGGAGACTGCGTCGTCTGCATGACGCCGATGGTCGTGTGGCGCACCCACGGCCTGCCCGATGCCGGCCTCGAGGCGGCGCTGCTCGCGCACCTCGAGCGCGTGGCCGCCGAGCGTTACGGCGACGACGGCTACTACGTGGACGGTGAGCGCCGCCGGATCCCCGACCACTGGCATGCGCACGCGCGTCCGGCGGGCGGGTTCTTCGATCCGCGCAGCGCGCTCTACGAGGACGAGGACGTCGACGCCTGATCGTGTACGCCTTCGCCGGGCAACAGGCTCCGCTGATCCAGCGTGTACAGCAGCGCGAAGCTCGGCCCCAGCACGATCACCGCGATCGCCGTGGCGATCAGCACGGCGGTGATCGTTCCCGACGGAGCCGCCGCCTGTGCCACGGTCAAGGACTGCGGCAGCACGTAGTCCCACTGCGCCATCCCCCACCCGAGCACGATCGTCGCGACGGCGCCGGCGGCCAGCACGCGTGCCCAGCGCGCGGCGTGCCGCATCAACAGCACCAGCGAACCCAAGCCGCAGAGCGCCGACACGATCACCGCCGGCAGCCCCCGCGAGGTGAGTCCGGAATACAGGAAGGGCGCGTCGTGATGCAGCACGAAGATCCCCGCGAACGCGAAGACCCCTGCCACCACCGCGGCGATGATCGCCCGCTTGCGGAAGTACTCGGCCATCTCGTCATCGCCCAGTCGATGCCCGTCCCACGTCAGGTAGACCGATGCGAGATAGGCCACCATGACCACGGCCATGACCCCGCCGAGGATCGACGTGGGGTTCACCCAGGAGCTCCATGGGTCACCGGCCACCCCACCGGCCGGGATCCTGCCAGAGGCGATCGCGCCGACCACCGCGCCCATGCAGTACGGCACGATCACCGACGACGACGCGAACGCCGCGCCGAAGTTCCGCTTCGAGCTCGTCTTGGTGACCGTCTTGCGGAACGCGAACCCCGACCCGCGAAGCACGATGCCGAACGCGGCGATCGTGAGCGGCACGAACACCGTGAGCGTGATCGACGCGTACGCCTCCGGGAAGCACGTCCACAGGACGACCCACGTGAAGATCAGCCAGACATGGTTGGCCTCCCACACCGGGCCGATCGCGTGCTCGATCACGGCGCGGGGCCGCGCGCCGCGCTCCGCACCACCGGCGATCAGGTCCCAGAACCCCGCCCCGAAGTCCGCTCCGCCGAACACGGCGTAGGCCATGATCCCGACGAACAGCACGACCGCGGCAGCCGTGCTCATCCGACCGAGCTCTCATCGAGATGCCGCGACGACCGGGGACCGTACGGCACGTCGTCGTCGTCACCGCCCTCGCCGCGATAGCGCTTGCTCATCAGCCGCAGCACCAGGATCAGCGTGATCGCGACCCCGATGTACAGCGCGACCACCCCGAGGAACGTCACCCACACACCGGTGTTCCCGGTCGCGGCGTTCTCCACGTACATCAGGTTGTAGACGATCCAGGGCTGGCGTCCGACCTCGGTGACGACCCAGCCGGCTTCCATCGTGATGACGGCGAGCGCGCCGGTGATCGCCGCGATCCGCAGGAACCATCTGGTCCTCGGGATGTCGCGCTTGATCAGCCATGACAGCGCGTACCACACCGATAGCAACGCCATGAACGTGCCGAGCCCGACCATGATGTCCCAGCCGAGGTGCACCATGTTGACCTCGATGATCGTCGGCTGGTTCTGCACGGGCACGGTGTTCAGACCCTGCACGACGGTGTTCTTGCCGGTGCTGGGGTCGGACAACCATGAGGCGAGTCCGGGGATCGGGAGTCCCCCGGTCACCTGGCCATCCGAGTTCAGGTGGCCGAGCAGCGTCTCGGGAGCGTCGCTCTCCGTGTTGGGTATCAGCTCGATCGCCGCGAACTTGACCGGCTGGTTGTTGTAGACCCACCGCGCGAGCGCGTCACCGACCAACATCTGGATCGGCGCGGCGATGATCGC
Source organism: Actinomycetota bacterium (assembly GCA_036007245.1). Lineage (GTDB taxonomy): Bacteria > Actinomycetota > UBA4738 > UBA4738 > HRBIN12 > AC-51. The sequence continues at coordinate 4,127 of DASYOY010000145.1, forward strand.
GACCGTGAACGGGATCAGGAACCCGATCCGGTGGTAGCGGTCCGTCCGTCCTCTGAGCATCCCCATCGCGTACACCGACGCGATCAGGAACCCGCCGACCACGTACGCCGCGACGATCATGTGGAGCGCCTGCAGCGGCATCGCCTTGTTGAAGATGACGCCCCACGGGTCGACGGCGGTGACCTGGCCGGTGGAGTCCAGCGTGAAACCCGACGGCTCGTTCATCCACGCGTTCGCCGCGACGACCGAAGCGGCGCCGAGGATCCCGGTCACGGCGACCGGCACGCCTGTCCAGAAGTGCGCCCACGGCTTCAGCCGCCGCCACCCATAGATGTAGATCGAGATGAAGATCGCTTCGAGGAAGAAGAAGATGCCCTCGAACGCGAACGGGACGCCGAAGGCTTCGCCCCATTGGCCCATGAACCGCGGCCACAGCAGCCCGAACTCGAAGGTGAGGACGGTGCCGCTGACCGCGCCCACGGCGAACGTGACCGCCATGTACTTCGACCATCGTTGCGCGAGGATCAGCGACTCGGGCTCGTTCTTCTTGAGACCGCGGTAGTTGGCGATCAGCGTCATGAACGCCCACGACACCCCGAGCGGAACCAGGATGATGTGCGCGCCGAGCGTGAACGCCATCTGGACGCGCGCCCACGGTACGGGGTTCACCGCGACGAGGGCGTCGGCTGCGTGCACGATGGACATCTCAGCCTCGTAAGGTTGCCGTGCGTTCCTGTTCGATCCCCGGCCCGATCGCGCGCCAGCTCACGACGTCGAAGGACGCGCGGCTATTCCTGGAGTTTCTCGACCTCGCGGCCGTGCGCCGTCAACGCCCAGATCACGGCGATGGCGCAAACGATGATCGCGATCGCCCACACCGGGTACCACGGCAACCACGCGAACGCGGCGACGCCGCTGACGATCGCCATGATCACGCCGACCGTGCGGGCCCAGATGGCCCCGGAGAACACCCCGAACCCGGCGAGCACGACGACGATCCCGATGATCAGGTTGATCCAGCCCCACGTGGACCGGTCGAACTGGAAGAGATACTTCGAGCCCTTCACGAAGAAGGTGTCGTTGAAGATCCCGACCAGACCGGACACCGCGTGGAAGGACCCGAGCAGGATCATCATGAAGCCTGCGAACGAGATCCAGCCGGCCGCCCAGGCACTGCCTTGACGCTCTGCCATCGACTTCCCCCCTCCTGTCGTTCCGAGCCTATCTCACGTGTGACTGAAACCGGCAGCAGCCGTTCCCGCAGGTGGCGGGGCCTCCTGTAGGTGGCCGACCGTCTCTTCGAGGTCCGCCAGCAAGGCGTCGGCGAGGTCGTAGCTGAACCCCTCCCGGATCACGACGCGGAGCACCGCGACGTCGGTCGCGTCGTCCGGCATCGTGTACGCGGGCACCTGCCACCCCTTCGCGCGGAGCCGGTCGGACACGTCGAACACCGTGTACGGAACATCGTCACGAAGCGCCATCGCGAACACCGGGATCGCGGTGCCATCGCTCACCAGTTCGAACGGACCCAACTTGCCGATCCGGCCCGAGGTGTGCACCGCGAGGTCGCGGAGCGCCTCCATGATCTTGCGGTAGCCGGACATCCCAAGGCGCAGGAAGTTGTAGTACTGCCCGACGATCTGGTTGCCCGGCCGCGAGAAGTTCAGCGTGAACGTCGGCATGTCGCCGCCCAGGTAGTTCACGTGGAACACGAGGTCCTCGGGCAGATCCGCAGCCGAGCGCCAGATCACGAACCCGACCCCTGGATACACAAGGCCGTACTTGTGGCCCGACACGTTGATCGACACGACGTTGGGAAGGCGGAAGTCCCACTTCAGGTCCGGATGCAGGAACGGCGCCACGAACCCGCCGCTCGCGGCGTCGATGTGGACGGGCACGTCGAACCCCGTCGTCTCGTTGTTGGCGACCACCGCGTCGTGGATCGCTTCGATCGGCTCGAACTCACCGGTGAACGTCGTGCCGAGGATCGCGACCACGCCGATCGTGTTCTCGTCGATGCGCGCGATGACCTCGTCGGGCTCGATCACGTACCGATCGTGCTTCACCGGGATGTACCGCGGCTCGACATCCCAATACCGGCAGAACTTCTCCCAGACCACCTGGACGTTGGAGCCCAGGATGAGGTTGGGCGTGGTGGTGTCCTTCTTCTGAGCCTCACGCTTGGCGCGCCAGGTCCACTTCATCGCGAGCCCGGCGAGCATCACGGCCTCGCTCGACCCGATGGTCGACGCGCCGATCGAATCCGCGTCGGGGTCATCCGGCGCGTGGAACAGGTGCGCGACCATGTTCACGCAGCGCCGCTCGATCTCGGCCGTCTGCGGGTACTCATCCTTGTCGATCATGTTCTTGTCGAACGCCTCGGCCATCAGCCGGTCGGCCTGGGGCTCCATCCACGTCGTGACGAACGTCGCGAGGTTCAGCCGCGAGCTGCCGTCGAGCAGCAGCTCGTCGTGGATCAGCCGATACGCGGCGTCGGCCGGCGCGCCTTCATCGGGCATCCGGAACTTCGGGATCGGCTCCAGGTCCAGCCGCTGGGTGTACGCCGGCGCGAGCGCGCCGTCGGCGTCCGGATCGTCCTTGGACACCTTCTTGTGAACCACGGTCCCCCCTCGGTTCGTGTCGTTGGGAACGACCCTAGCCCGTCCGCGCGGTTTCGGTGCCGCCGGTCAGATGTACTCGCGACGCCGGAGCCACCCCATCGCGAACCCGCCCCAGATCGGCGGGAGGTAGTAGGTGGCCAGGCGGAACGTCATCGCGACCGACAGCGCCGCGGTGTGCGGCAAGCCGAGGGCCACGAGGACGGCGGTGTAGCCGGCCTCGGCCACGCCCATCCCGCCGGGTACCGGCATGAACCCGGCGAAGATCGTGACCACGGTGTAGGTGAGCACCAGGTCGGCGAACGACAGGCTGTGGCCGAACGCGTGGACGCAGAGGCCGAGGACCACCGAATACAGGAGGACCGCGAGGAGGTTCCCGCCGAAGATCATCACGACCTTGGTGGGCGACCGGAACACCCCGAGGCTGTCGCCGATGTCCTGCTTCACCTCGGCGGCCTTGCCGGCCACGATCCCGCGGAGCCTGGGGATCGCGATCACGATGGTGACGAGCACCGCGAGGGCGATGGCGCCGATCAAGAGCCACTTCCCGGTGAACGTGATGGTCTCGCCGTCGACGCCGTGCAGGTGCAGGCTCGCCAGGCCGCTCAGCAGGATCAACGCGATCAGCGAGACCTCGACGATGAACCCGGAAACGCTGTCGATCGCGCCGACCGCCACCGCGCTCGCCGAGGACATCCCGAGCTTGCCGAAGAAGCGGATCTCGAGCGCGATCCGGGCCGCCGAGCTTGGAACCGCGAGCGCGATGAACGCGATCGCCCATTGGAGCGCGAGGACGGGGCCGAACCGGATCGGGCGGATGCACGAGCCGATCGTGCCGAAGGCCTGCGGGACGCCGACCAGCGGAACCACGGCGATCGCGGCGGCCAGCCAGGCGAGATCGGCCGCCTTGAATTCCTGGACGAGGTTGTCGAGGCCGACGTTCGCGATCGCGGAGATCACGGCCCACGCGACGAGGCCGATCACGACGACCATCACGATCGAGCCGAGGGTCACGCGCCGGAGCTGCTCGAGCTTCGGGACCTCGACACCGGCGGTCTGCGCCGCCTGGGTGCGGAGGTCGTCGAGCTTCCAGTCGGCGTCCGAGAGCGCGCGTCTGGTCGCCGAACTCAACGCCGCCGGCTGCAGGTACGGCAGGACCGCGGCGATCTCGTCGTTCCCGAGCGCGGCATGCGCCGCGCGGACCGCGCGCGCCGCCCCCACCGTCAGCGCGGTCGCGACGAGCAGCTGCGCGCGATCGGCCTGCAGCGCGATCCGAGCCGCCGACACCGTTGCGCCGCCGAGATCGCCGACGGCGGGCGTGCCATCCGGGCGGACGACGACCGCGTCGGCATCCAGCTGGCCGTGGGCGATCCTCGCCTCGAACAGAGCCGCGTCGAGCTCCCAGATCCGTGCGAGCGTCGCGTCGTCGACATCCGCCGCGCCGAGCGCCGACATCGGCCGGCCTTCGCCGGTGTCGAGCACCACGATCGCGTCGCGTCCCTCCGCGAGACCGGCCGTGAGCACCGGCTGGACCGCGATCCCAGAGCGTTCGGCAAGGAGCGTGACGAACGCCTCGTGCTCCACCTGTTCGAGGCGGCCGCCGACCCTCGGCGTCTCGCCCCGGTTCCACACCGACGACCACACCGATGTGATCAGCTGCCCGTCCCAGGCGTCGCGGCCGTAGATCTTCACCCGGATCGACCGGCCGTCGTCGGTCCGGCCCAAGACGATCGCGACCCCGCTGGGGCTGAGCGGCGCGTAGCGCAGATCGACCGCCGTCACGCCGAGATGCGCGAGCGCGAGCCGTGCCTGATCGAGCGACAGGCGCCCGCCCGGCGACCCGAGCAACAGGTGCACCAACGTCGCCACGCCGATGCCGACGGCGAACCCGGCCAGCACTCCCGAAGGGAGTGCCACGCCGACCGCGACGCTCGCCGCCGCGCCGAGGATGAGCACGATGCGGCCGATCCGCCGCAGCGGCCGCGAGACGTGCGGAGACGCGGCGACCACGACGGCGGCGGCAATCGCGACCCGCATGGCCGGATACCGGGCGGGCGGGTCCGACGACGCGATCGCCCGGACGCTCTCGGAGCCCGACACCCCGACGAGACCCGCGACCGCGCTGCCGACGATGAACGTGATCGCGACCGCGAGGAGCTCGCCGACGAGCATCCGCGTGCGTTTGCGGGCCACGATCGGGATCGCGATCAGCACGATCGCCCAGAGGAACAGCACGTCGTAGGCGGTCTCCCAGAACCAGCCGAACAACCCGGGGAGCGCCTGCACGAACCGCTGGGTCGCGGTGTCGAGCGCGCCGGGCCCGGGCGCGACCAGCGTCATCCCGCCGATCGTCAGCAGCGCGAGGGCGACCAGCACGACGTCGGTCGGGCGTCGGGCACGCGGCGCGTCGCTCGCCGACGAGAACACCCGCACGTCAAGGTCGCGGAGCGAGCGGAGCCCCGGACGTTCGTGCGGCTCGGGCGTCCCGCTCGGGGGTGGCTCCGTGGAGGTCGTCGGTCGATCCATCGCTCGATGTCAGTCTGCCCGACGCACGGCGCGTCCGGTGGAACCCGTTCGTCGGCCGGATGGCATGATGGACGCTCGCATAGCAGCCACGTCCTCACGGAGGCAGCGGACATGAGCAGACGCGGATCGCTTCCCTGGCCCGTCCGAAGCGTGCTCGCGGGCTTCGCCGGCACGGCCGCGATGGTCGCCGCCTACCGCCTCGGTCACAAGCTGCGACCCGACGTCGACCGCCCGCTCGACTTCGACGACAGCCTGGTTCCGGGTCAGATCGTCGCGAAGGTCCTCGGGATGGGCGACGTCGACGAAGCGACGCAGGCGGAGCTCCGCCAGGCGCTGCTCTGGGGCTACGGCTCGGCCTTCGGCCTGTGGCACGGGATCTTGCGCAAGCGGCTGTCCGAGCCGTGGGCCAGCGTCGTGTTCGGCGCGACGTTGATGAGCGCGACCTTCTCGCTGTTCCCGATCATGGGCGACACACCGCCGCCGTGGGAGTGGCCGCCGGACGTGCTCGCGACGAGCATCGCCACGCACGTCGCGTACGTGACGGCCGTCGCGATCGTCGACGACGCCGGTTAATCCTTCGGCGGCGGCTTCTGCCCGGGCAGCAGGTCGATCTCCGACGGGTGATAGACCGGGTGGTCCCCCGCGGTGCGCACGTCGAAGCCGTAGTCGAAGACCAGTGACCCGCCGATCGTCGCGCCGAGCGCCACCAAGCCCGCGATCACGACGCTGAAGATCGCGAGGCCGACCGGCGTGCTCAGGTCGTCCCAGGCGCCGATCCGGATCACGATGTTGATCAGCACGAGCGCCGTCACGGTGAGCATCGTCCAGGCATGCGCGTTGATGGTGCGGCGGATCTGCGTTCCCTTCGGGCTCGACTTCAGCCAGTCCCAGTAGCCGGTGAGCGCGGCGCCGAGCGACACCACCGCGCCGGCGATCATCACCCAGCCCGCCGCATGGAACATCTCCTGCGACCAGCTCGCCGTCTTCCAGATCGCCGAGATCACGTCGAAGGCCGCGGCGATCACGTACGCGGCGATCGGGATGTCGGTCAGCGGCGGGTGAACCGGCTTGCCGGCCCAGCCGCGTAGCGGCCCGAAGAACTTCCGGCCCTTGAGGGTCAGGGCCGGGCGGAACGTCAGACGATGCGTCATCTGTCCTCTCCCTCGTTCATCCGTTGATTCATCCGGGCCCGGCCCACACGCCGACGGGCGTGTAGGTCGCGGGCACCTCAACCAAGATCAGCTCGCTGTCGGCGGTCGCGCGCATCGCGAGCGACTCCGGCCCGTGCACCTTGACCGCGTCGCCGGTCGACAGGTCCTCGCCATCGGCGATCCGCAACCCGCCGGCGATCAGATAGAGGTAGGCCCCTCGGCCATCTTCGACATCGTGCAGCACCTCGTCGCCGGTCAGCAGCGATGCGACGTAGACGGACGCGTCCTGGTGCACGGACAGCGCGGGTGGATCGCCGCCGATCACCCGCAGCAGCTGCCCGTTGCGGTCCTCCTTCGTGAACTGGTGCTGCTCGATGCCGGGCTCCAGGCTGGCCTCGTCCGGCAGGATCCAGAACTGCAGGAACCGCATCGGCTCGGTGTCGGAGCCGTTCCGCTCGGAGTGCTGGGCGCCCCGGCCGAGCGTCATCCGCTGCACGCCGCCGGGTTGGAGCTGTCCGCCGTTGCCGAGCGAATCGGCGTGCTCGAACGTGCCCTCCACGACGTAGGTCAGGCCCTCGACGTCGGCGTGCGGGTGCATCGGCCAGTCGGCGCCGGCCACCAGGCGGTCATCGTTGAAGACCCGGAGCGGGCCGATCCCCATCTGCGCGTCGTCGCGGTAGCGGTCGAACGAGAAGTGCCAGCGCGCGTCGAACCAGCCGCCTTCCTCCCGGTGGATGTCTGCGTCGCGGCGGATCTCCAGCATCTACCCCTCCCCTGGGCCCCGGCTCACGCTACTCCGGCTCGTTCCAGGCCGTGCGCTCCCAATCGTCCACCGCGTCGGCGGGCCGGAGGAAGTCGGGCAGCTCCATCTCTACCCGGCCGGCCAGCACGTGAACGTACGGCTCGTACTTGGCCCGCAGCGGCGTCAGACGTGCCTCGAGATCCGGATGCACGGTGATGCCGGCGTCCTCGAGGATCCGGCGCGCACGAGCCGCGGCCTGGTCGTCGAGCCGGTTCGCGTGGATCGCGTGCGGCGGCATGTGCAGCACCTGCGCGAGGTCGACCACCGCGTGACGCGAGATCGCGAACGTCCGCCGGGCCTGCCAGGCCGAGACGCCCTCGACCCCGGCGAGCACCAGCGAGGAGAGATCGAGGATCGACGTCAGCGCCGAGAGCCACGACTCGTGCTCGTGCTGGGAGCGGAAGTACGCGAGGACCGGATACGACAGGTGGCTCTCGAGCAGCTCCGCCGACCAGCGCTCCCACGTTTCGAGCAGCTGCGAGACAGAGGCGAGCTCACCTTCGGCCGCCGCGCGACGCAAGAGCTCCACCGCGCTCGGCGGCGACCCCGCCCACTGGTCGAGCATCGAGATCCGGACCTCGCGCCGCGAGAACGACTGATACATCACCGGCAGGTAGGAGATCGTCAGCGCGAGGAACGCGAACCCGGCCGCCGCCTCGATCGCCACGATCGCGTGCCCAGCGCCCGACGTCGGCGCATAGTCGCCCAGCCCGAGCGTCACGAACGACGTCGCGCTCAGATACAGCTGCGTGCCGAACGGCGCCGACCCTACCGGCGCGAGCGGCGTGTTCAGCCCCCACTGGATCAGGGCGAACCCCAACACCACCCCGATCACCCAGAACCCGAGGAGCATCAGCAGCGACAGCGGCGCGAAGATGCTCAGGTACACCTCGCGCCGCGGACTCGATCGGCGGGGTCCGACCCGGGTCCATGTGCCCCAGAGCACCCGGTAGTAGCCGCGGGTGAACCGGAGCCGTCGCGAGACCCGCCGAGGCAAGACGAGGGTCTCGAACGCCTCCCACAGGATCACCAGCACGAGCGCGATGCCGACGATGAGGACCGCTATCCGCACGGCGACTCCGCTCCCACGCCCATCCCCTCCATGCCGCCTCCCAACGACGACGCGCCCGGGTTCCTTCCCGCCCAGCGCGACCGAGAGGACACACCCTATGCTGGCGCGGCGATGGACCTGTACCTGGTGCGTCACGCGATCGCGGAAGACCGCGATCCCATGCAGTGGCCCGACGATGGCGACCGGCCGCTGTCGGCCAAGGGGATCGAACGGTTCGAGCAGGAGGCGCGCGGCCTCGCGACCCTTGTCCCCGAGGTCGACGTGGTGCTCGCGAGCCCGTACGCGCGTGCCTGGGGAACCGCGCAGATCTTGACGAAGGAGGCCGGGTGGCCGCCGCCGGTGCAAAGCGACGCGCTCCGGGCGGAGCACACCGCCGAGGAATCGCTCGCCGCGATCGAAGCGCTCCGCGGCGCTGACGCCATCGCCGCCGTCGGGCATGAGCCCAACCTGTCGGAGCTCGCGTCGCTGTCGGTGCTCGGGACGATCGCCCTCCCGATCGAGTTCAAGAAGGGCGCGGTGCTCGCGCTCACCTTCGAGGACGCGGTCGCGCCCGGCCGCGCCTACCTGCGCTGGCTGCTGCCGCCGAAGGCGCTTCGCTCGCTCGGCTGATCCTCGCCGGCGTCGCCGTTGCCGGCGTCGCCGTGCTCGATCGCGATCTCGACGTCGCCGAAGCTCTCCGACCCGAACGCGCCGATCGAGAGATCCGGCGTCGCGAGCACTTCTTCGACCACCGGGTTGTCCAGCGGCATGCCGCGCACGACCTGACCGACCTCTTCTTTCAGCGCCCGGAAGATGTCGGCAGCCGACCCACGCGCGTCGACCACCGCGAACCCGTACCGATCGGCGAGCCGGCGGAACTCCGCGAGCAGCAGGCGCTGGTACGTGACGAAGTTCTGGAACATGTCGTGGCCGCGAAGGAAGTCCTGGCCCGACTCCCAGTAGTCGAACCCGGAGGTCGCGACCACGCGAGGCACCAGGTGCTCGACATCGATATCGAGGTAGATCACGCGATCCGGGACGAGCGCGAATCCGTACACGTCCTCGAGCCACCGCTGCGACACGCCGCGGACCGCGGCGCGCGCGAGCAGCGAGAACACATACCGGTCGGCGATCACGACCATCCCCGCGCGCAGGCCCGGGAGGATCCGTCGCTCGAGGCGGTCCCAGAGGTCGGTGGCGTAGAACAGGTTCAGGGTGATGGGGTCGAGGATGTGGCCCTCCTTGGCGGCTTGGATGCCCGGCCCTGCGAGGTCAGATCGACGCAAGCCGGTGTCCATCACCGCGTATCCCTCGTCCTCGAGCCACTCCTTGAGGAGGCCGACGTGAGTGGAGCGGCCGGCGGCGTCCGTGGCCTCGATCACGATGAGACGGCCGGGCAAGGCGTCGTTCTCGATGCCCGGCGGGCGGTGCCCGAAGAAGCTCATCTCGGTCATAGCGTCGCCCTGGAGGTCGGCTGGAGATACCGGCCGAGCAAGTCCTCGGAGGCGAGCGCCTCGCGAACCTCGCCGGTCGACACCTTGATGATGTCGTTCAGGTGAGGCCGGACGATCTCACGCATGAGCCGCTGCTGGCGGATCAACGTCTGGGTCGCGTCCATGCGGATGAGGCCGAACTCCTCGACGAGCTGCTCGTACTCCTGGCGGATCAGGCCCTGGAAACGCGCGAACGACTCCTGCGGATCGGACGAGAGCCCCAGATCGAGCCCCGCCTCGTAGTACTTGAGCTGCGCTCGGCCGCCGCGGATCCGCGTGATCGCCTCGGCGAGCGGCACATCGAAGTAGAACGCGAGCGAGGGCTGCACGGCGAAGGAGTAGAGCTCGCGAAGCCACTCGCGATCAACCCCGCGCACCGCGTCGCGCGCGAACGCCGTGTACACGTAGCGGTCCGCAAGCACCACGGCACCGCCGCGGAGCGCCGGCAAGATCTGCTGGTAGGTCCGACTCGCGAAGTCCGCCGAGTGGATCAGGCTGAACGACATCGGAGTCAGGAGCCGTCGCTTCTTGCCTCGCCGGGTGGTCTGCTTGACGATGTTGGCCGAGTTCCACTCGGTCACGACCACGAGGTAGCCCTCGCTGATCAGCCATTTGTGGAGCAGGTCGAGCTGGGTGCTCTTCCCTGAACCGTCGATGCCCTCGACGATGAACAGCTTGCCCGGCAGATCGAGCTCACGCATCGTGCGTCCCGGGACCTTCCAACGTGATCACGCCTTCGAAGCTACAGCCGGATCGAGATACGGGGGTCTCGCCGGTTCGACCGGCCTCCCGGGCCTCGCGCGCGGCCTACGGCCCCGCAACCCACATGGAACCACAGACGGGGCCGTCCGGGGAGTCCGCCGTTCGTAGGTGATTGCCCGGCAAGCGGTCCTGCCGGGTCACCGCAGCCTCCGCAGCATAGCGAAGCCCGCCACCACGAAGGCGAGCAGGACCCCCACCCCCATCGGATCGACGACCTTGGCGCCCTCGACCCCGGCGTTGGACTGGAAGACGCCCGCGGCCGCCAGGTTGGCCTGATAGGCGGCCCCGAAGACGCAGAGCGCCGTGGCCAGGACGTACCCCCAGGGTTTGCGGCGCCACAGCCACAGGCCGCCCACGGCCATGCTCGGGACCATCAGCGACAGGTCGAGGGCGAAGACCATGTGCATCCCGGGGAGGGTCGCCGCGCCCAGGGCGAGATGGCCGGTCGCGGCGAACGTCAGCGAGAAGGTCGTCCACAAGATCGCGAAGACCGATGCGATCGCGAGGAGGAAGCTCGCCACCGCGCGCCTGGGCGTCCGCGCATCGAACCGCGCGGCGATCGCCGGTGCATCCAGCTCGGTCGCCCAGGCGACCAGCGCGAACACCGAGGCCGAGAACGCGACGACGTGCGCGAGGAACAGGTCGTTGAATGCGGCGCCGAACACGAAGAACGCGAAGTTGTAGATGCCGTAGCCGAGCAGGCCGCCCCAGATCAGGCGGGCGCGCGTGGATCCGCGTCGTGCGAGCACCACGGCCGCGATGAGTCCAGGGACGACGAGCAGCAACGTGGCGAGGTCGCCACCCCGCAACGCCGCCGTCGCCCAGGCCGTGTCGTCGGTGTAAAGGCCGTGCACCGCGAGGCCCCCGATCGATGCGATCGTCGCCGCGACGATCACGACGAGCGTGAGCACGGTCGCTGTTCGCGGTGTCGTCTCGGTGCGGACCGGCGTCATCGAACGCGCGAGGGTCGTGGTCATCGTGGATCACCTCCGTGATGCGGCGCGATGGCGGTGTACCGGCGGATCGACGGCGCGGCGCAGATCGCGACCATCGCCGCGCCAACGCCGAGCAGGATCGGCTGCAGCACCATCCGCTCGGAGAAGATCGTGAGCTCGTAGACGATCCATACGACGAGCGTCGCGCCCATCGCGATCGTGCCGAGCCACGCCCAGTGGTGATGGAGCGCGGCGTCGAGCCGTCCGAGGACGCCCGGTGCCGGCCGCCAGATGAGCCCGGTGATCAGGACCAGGCTCCCGATCGCGTACACCCCGAGGAGGAACAGCCCCGGCAGCAGGAAGTCCGATACCGGCGTTCTGTCCAACCATGCGAGTTGTGCGCCGATCGATGCGCCGGTCGGATCGGTGACGAACGCGACGCCGCCGACGAACCCGCCCAGCGCGAGGAACGCGAGCAGCGCCACCTCGAGCCACACGGTTGCGGGTCGCCGCGTACGCATCGTCGTCACCTCCTCCCCTATCCCATCGCGGACGCCCGTGCGCGAACCGGGCCATCGGTCCCGGATCGGGCGGGACCACCGTCCGAGGTCTCGGCGTGCGTGTCGGGCGATGCTCCAGATAGGACCGAGGGAGGTGATCCCGATGAAGGGATGGATCGCCGCCGGTGGCGCGGTCGCCGGCTTCGCGGCGCTGCACCACGCCGGGAGTCGCTGGGGCGCCACTGCCGAGGAACTCGTGACGCCGATGCCGGGCGACGAACTCGTGATCGACCCGAAGACACGAACGATGCACGCGATCACGATCGGCGCGCCCCCGCAGGACGTGTGGCCCTGGCTCGTTCAGATGGGCTACCACCGGGCGGGTTGGTACACGTACCCGTGGGTCGACCGCTACCTCTGGCACATCGAGAACCCGAGCGCTGACACCGTGATCGACGACCTGCAGACACTCACGGTCGGCGATGTCGTGCCCGACGGTGAACCCGGCACCGCGTACTACGTGGTCGCCGAGATCGACCCGCCGCACACGCTGGTGCTCCGGTCGACGACGCACGTACCCGAGCCGCTCCGCGGACGGATGTGGATCGACTGGACGTGGGCGTTCTCACTCACGCCCGACGGCGACGGCTGCACCCGTCTGCGCGTCGCGGTCCGCGCGACCTACGGACCCTGGTGGGCGCGGCCGCTCATGGAAGGCCTCGTCGTACCGAGCGACTTCGTGATGGCGCGGAGCATGCTGCGCGGCCTGCGCCGACGCGTCGAGGGCCGTCCCACCCGCGGCGACCGCACCGACGCGGCGCGACGGCCGGCCGCGACGCTCGTCGAAGATGAACGTTCGACGTCCGAGACCAACGGCCCCCTTCTCGGATGACCACATCCGGTGGTAGGAAACCGGTATGCCGGGAGGGGAACCGGGGGGACGCATCGGCCGCGTCGCGGTCGTACTCGCGATCTGTGTCGTGAGCGCGATCGCGGCGCCGGCCGCATGGGCGGCGCAGGGAACGACGCTGCGGGTGAGTGTCGCCGCGGGAGGCGGCGACACGGACAGCAACAGCAACTGGCCGTCGGTCTCGGCCGACGGCCCCTACGTCGCGTTCTCGTCGTGGGCCGACAACCTCGTGCCGAACGACACCAACGACAACTCTGACATCTTCGTCCGCGACCTGCAGACCGGGACCACGCGGCTCGTGAGTGTCGCGTCCGACGGCACGCAGGCCAACGGGTCGAGCTTCACCCCATCGATCTCGGCCGACGGCAACGTGATCGCGTTCCGCTCCGACGCGACCAACCTCGTGCCGAACGACACCGAGGGACACACGGACGTCTTCGTGCACACGATGTCGACGGGCCAGACGATCCGGGTGAGCCAGAAGCCGAATGGCATCGGCGCGAGCAGCGACAGCCTCGAGCCCTCGATCTCGGCGAACGGCGGCGTCGTGGCCTTCAGCTCGCTCGCGCACAACCTCGTGTCGCAGCCGGTCGACGCGACGGGCCTGTGCTGCGACATCTTCGTGTCGCACCTTGCTACCGGGCACATCACGCTTGGGGACCCGATGCTCACCGGCGGCGGCGCCTCGGACAGCTTCCTACCGGTCCTGTCGGCGACCGGCCGGTACCTCGCCTTCGGGTCCTGGGGCTGCGGGATCGCGAAGAACATCGAGTGCTTGGACGAGAGCAATGTCTACGAGCTCGACATGAAGACCGGCACGATGTCGCTCGTGAGCCGCGCCTACTCCGGCAAGGTCGGGTTCGGCTGCGGGGCCAACCCCGCGATCAGCGCTGACGGCACGAAGGTCGCGTTCATCTCGGATGGGGCGAACCTGGTCCGCGGCGATACGAACGGCGCATACGACGTGTTCCTGCGCGACATGACGACCGGCATCACGCAGCGGGTGAGCGTGACGTCCAAGGGCGCGCAGACCAACGGCGGCCTCGGGCGCGTCACGCTGTCGGGCGACGGTCGCTACGTGGTGTTCCAATCCGATGCCTGGAACATCGTCCCGAACGACACGAACGGCGTGACGGACATCTTCGTCCACGACACGCAGACCGGGAAGACGTTCCGCGTGAGCGTGTCGGGCACCGGCGCGGAGGCCAACGGCTACAGCGGCAACGCGATGATCTCCGCCGACAGCCACCTCGTGGTCTTCGAATCCGACGCCTCGAACCTGGCGGGCAGAGACAAGAACCTCACGACCGACATCTACGGCCGCACGATCGGCTGATCGCCGCCCCGCCCCGGGTTGCCAGATCCGCTCTGCGCCGTAACGATGGCGGCATGCACCCCGGGCGCCGGGGTTGGGGGGACCTGGATGGCCGACGCACCGCCAGCACAGGCATCGACCGAGCCCGCGAACGCGGGCGCCGCGCTGTTCGCGCTGATCCTGGTCGCCGGTGTCGCCAACCTGAACCTCGCCGTCGCCAACGTCGCGCTCCCCTCGATCGGCGCGGCCTTCGACGCGTCCCAGACCAGCCTCAACCTCATCGCGGTCGGCTACTCGCTCGGCCTCGCGGCATCCGTCCTGTACTTCGGTGCCCTCGGCGACCGCTACGGCCGCAAGATGATGCTGGTCCTCGGCACGGCACTCGCGATCCCGTTCTCGTTGCTCGCGGCGTGGGCGCCGACCGAGCAGGTGCTGTTCATCGCGCGGATCGGCGGCGGCCTGTCCGCCGGCATGGCGTACCCGACGACGCTGGCGTTGATCACCGCACTCTGGTCCGGGCCGGCGCGGACGAAGTCGATCGCGCTGTGGTCCGGCATCGGGGCCGCAATCGCCGCGCTCGGGCCGATGCTCTCCGGGCTCTGCCTCGAGAAGTTCTGGTGGGGGTCCGTCTTCTTGATCACCCTGCCGCTCGCGATCATCGCGCTCGTCATGGCGATCCGCTTGATCCCGGCCCATGTCAACGAGGGCACCGAGCCCGTCGACAACCTGGGCGGCGTCTTCTCCGTGCTGATGATCGGCGCGCTCATCCTGGGGATCAACTTCTCGGTCGTCCCGAACGAGGGGACGCTCGTCGCGATCCTGTTCCTCGTCGTCGTGGCCGCCGGGGTCGCGTTCATCATCCGGCAGCGTCGTGCGGCGAACCCCTTGTACGACCTGCACATCGCCGCACGGCCACCGTTCTGGGTCGCGGCGTGTGCCGGCATCATCATCTTCGGGTCGCTGATGGGCGCGATGTTCATCGGCCAGCAGTTCCTCCAGAACGTCCTGGGCTACGACACGCTCGACGCCGGCCTCGCGATCTTGCCCGCCGCGTTCTGCATGGTCCTCGTCGCGCCGCGCTCCGCGAGGCTCGTGGAGAAGCAGGGAGCCCGGGCGACGATGCTCACCGGCTATGTGTTCGTGCTGCTCGGCTTCCTCACGATGCTGCTCCTCTGGAAAGAAGGCAGCTCGTATTGGCAGGTCGGGCTCGGGTACGCGTTCGTTGGGATCGGGGTGGGCTTCGCCGGCACGCCGGCGTCGCATTCGCTCACCGGATCGGTCCCGGTGACGCGCGTCGGGATGGCCTCCGGGACCGCCGACCTGCAGCGCGACCTGGGCGGCGCGATCATGCAGTCGATCTTCGGCGCGCTGCTCGCGGCCGGGTACGCGTCCGCCGCATCGGCCGCGATCGCGTCGTCGGGCCAGTCGCAGCAGATCTCCGCCAGCGTCCAGAGTCAGCTGACGAAGTCCTTCGACGGCGCCACCGCGATCGCGGCGCAGTATCCGCAGTACGCGAGCCAGATCACGGCCGCGGCCAAGGCGTCGTTCCTCCAAGGCGACCAGTGGGCGTACACGGCAGGGATCGTCGCGGTCTTGATCGGCGCCGCGCTGGTGGTGTTCTTCTTCCCGAAGCACGACGCCGAGGTCGCGATGCTCGCGACGTATCATGAAGAGGACACCCAGGCGGCTGCTCGCGCACCCGCGTCCGAGCGGTCGGGTTAGAGATCCGTAAGACGTTCGTGTCGCTGCCCTATGGGTATGCGGTTCCCCGGAGTACGGTGAGACACCTTTGTCCCTGAGGAGACCGACCGGTGGAGCGATCGCGAGCGCGTGCAGCATTGATCGCGTTGGCCGTCGTCGTTGCCGCGCTGGCGATCGTGGCCTGGCGCCGCACCGACCGGGCGGTTGCCGAATCGTCGCCGGCGCCGACAACCGCACCGCCCTCGATCGCCTCGCCCACCATGACGATGCCGATGTCCCCGGCGCCGACGGCAAGCGTGCCACCCACCAAGAAGCATGCCGGCTCGACGAACATCTACAGGGCGATCACGTCGAAGACGCTCGCGCCGCAGGTGCGCAACGACCCCGAATACGTGTACGTGCCAAACGGCATCCCCGGCACCGTCGAGGTGATCGACCCCTCGACCTTCAAGGTGGTCCGCCGGATCACGTTCGGGTACCACACCTACCCCGAGCACGTGACGCCGAGCTACGACCTGCGGTGGCTGTACGCCGACGTCGACGCGTCGAACGCGCTGGCCCAGATCGATCCGCGCACCGGCAAGCTCGTCCGGTTGATCCACGGCATCGAGCGGCCGTACAACCTGTACTTCACGCCGGACGGCAAGCGCGCGATCGACGTGGCCGAGTACGACAACACGCTCGTCTTCATGAACCCGCACACCTGGAAGCCCATCAAGTCGGTGAAGATGCCGTGCAACGGCTCGGATCATGCGGACTTCGGCCCGCCCGGGACCGACTACCTGCTGATCAGCTGCGAGTACGACGGCAACATCATCAAGGTCGACTGGAAGGACATGAAGGTCCTGCGCGTGCTGAACGTCGGCGGGATGCCGATCGACGTGAAGCTCACGCCCGACGGGCAGCACTTCCTCGTCGCCAACCAGGGGCTCGGCGGTGTCTCGATCATCGACCCGACCACGATGAAGCAGGTCGGGTTCATCCCGACCGCCAGCGGCGCCCACGGGATGGCGCTCAGCCGCGACACGACGCACATGTACGTCACCGATCGGTTGGCCGGCAAGATCTCCTTGATCGATCTCAAGACGCTCAAGCTGACCGCCACATGGGACGTCGGCGGATCGCCGGACATGGCGCAGGTGTCACCCGACGGCTCACAGCTCTGGGTGACGAACCGGTTCGGGACGACGGTGTCGGTGATCGACACCAGAACGGGGAAGGTGATCCATCACATCGAGGTCGGTCCCGACCCGCACGGACTGACGTACTTCCCCGAGCCGGGCCGGTTCAGCCTCGGCCACAACGGCGTCTACCGCTAGTCGTTCACCCGCCGAAGCGGTCGAGGAAGACGCCGTGGCGGATCCCACGGTCGCTCGCGGTGAGTTCGGGAACGCCGAGAAGGTCCATCACCGTGCGCACGACGCAGGCGCCGGCGAGGATGACTTCTGCGCGCTTGGGCTGCAGGCCGGCGATCCCCCTTCGGCCGTCGGCGTCGGTCCCCCGGTACCGCTCGATCTGCCGATCCACCTCTTCGGCGGTCAGTGTCGCACCCTGCACGCGCTCGGGGTCGTAGGGGTCGAGCTCCAGCATCACGGCCGTCATGTTGGTGATGCCCCCGCCCAGCCCGACGAGAGCATCCGGCGTCTGACGCCCCGCGATCCGCTCCAGATCGCCGGCGATCGCCGCGCGAGCGTCGGCAACGGTGTCGGCCGAAACCGCTCCATCCAGTCCGAACGCCTCCGTGTACCGCACCGCGCCGACCGGCACGCTGAAGCGATCCACCACTCGGTCACCTTCGCCGAACGTGAACTGAGAGCTCCCACCGCCCGTGTCGAACACGACGAGCGAGCCGTCGGCTGAAGGCAGGGCTGCGCGAACCGCCACGTACGCGAGCCTTCCTTCCTCATCGCCGGAGATGACCTCCACCGTGACACCCGACCGCTTCCTGATCGTCGCCAAGACCTCGTCGTTGTTCGTCGCAGCCCGAAGGCCCGCGGTGCCCACCGCCGCGATCTGCACCGCGCCGTCGCGCTGCGCCTCATCCGCCATCCCAGCGATGGCCTCGGCAGTGCGAGCGGTGGCGGCTTGCGAGATCCCGCCTCCTTCCTGGAGGCCTTCGCCGAGGCGCGTGACCTCGGCGCGGTCGACAACCGCGTGCCACTTCGCGCCGTCACGCTCCGCCACACGGAACTTCACCGAGTTCGTGCCAACGTCGATCACCGCGTACCGGGGTCTCGCGGTTCCGTGGATGGACGCGAGCTCGCGTGGATAGCTCACGTTCGGAACGTCGGAGAGCCCACCTTCGTGCAGTGCGGTTACGACGGCATCGGGATCTTCGGACTCGATCGCGAACGTTCTCGCGGTCGCGCCCAGGGCATCGACCTCGGCGATCTCAGCCATACATCCGCCGATCGATCCGCGAACGCGTCGCTTCGTGATCTCGATCTCCCGCACCGAACCGTCGAGCATCGCTCGCATCTCTTCCAACGAGTAGGAGTCGCGTTCCAGCGTCGGCATCGGCATGCCGAGCGCCTCGATCACAACACGAAGGTCGTCCTGCGCAAGAGGGAACCCGGTCTTCAACACCGGCTCCCATCGTTCGAGACCGTCCGCGTTCGTCTCACGAAGAACCTTGACGTCCATCAGGTCGTCACGGACCTTGACGTTCCCGCCGGCCGGACCAAGGAAGTACCGCTCCTTCGACACGTGTGCCTCACCGGTGAAGACGCCGGGTGAGGAGGCTTCGATCGCGTCGACGCCCTTGCCGAACGTGCGCCATTCCCACCGAGGCACGATCGCGTCCATCACCCGCGCTCCCTGTTCATCAGGGCCGACGATACGCGGTGCGGACCGCCGTCGGATGTGCAGCCTCGCAGTGCCATGCGCCGCCGATGTCGGCGAACCGCTCAGTCCTGGTTGAAGAGCTTCCAGTGCCCCTCGGTGATGACCTCGAGGTCGTCACCAACCACGCGGATGGCCGTGTCGTCGTCGATCGCGTAGCACGGCTGCGACATGCCCTTCGCCCATCGTTCCGCGTCGGCCATGGTGTTCTCCGGCAGGTTCGGGTGGTCGAGGTGGGGGAAGATCGAGAACCCGACCAGCCCCAGCGTTTCATCGCCGCCGCCCGGCGGCCGCCATCCGACGAAGTCCTCGCCAACGCTCGGCGCCAAGATCATGCTTCCGGCACTCACACCCATGTAGACCGTGTCGCGGAGTGACGGCAGACGATCCGCCAACCCGGATCGCTGCATCCAGTGCGCGAGGTAGAGCGGATCGCCACCGGCCACCAAGAGCGCGTCGACCTCGTCGACCAGCGGAACCCATGCCTCCTCATCGATGCTCGGCAGCGCGGTCAGCTCGAGCACGGCCACGGACTTCCACCCCAGCTCGGTCATCGGCGTTGACGCCGACCCCGTGATGATCCGGTACGCCATCTCGGCGCCGTTGGACATCGGATACACCGCCGTGGGGACGCAGAGCGCGCTGGCCTCCTCGATCGGTTTCCGGAGCAGATCGACCAGCGCGTTCCGGATGCTCGCGTTCTTCACGCCGGCGGACGTCAGCAGGAGCTTCATCGGTTCCCTTCGAAGGGCTCGCCGGCGAACCGAGCAGTTACATCGGCGGCGGCGGGACGGCCCCGACCTGCTGCATCATCTTGGCGAGGTCGAGGATGCCCCAATGCTCGGTGACCTTGAGGTCGTCGTCCACCGTGACGATGTCGATGCCCTCGATGTCGAACGGCTTGCCGGTCGCCTGCATCTGCATGAACGGCCCGGTCTGTGTGCCGGTCACGCGCGAACGGATCGCGATCTTGTCGTCGGAGATGATCGTGTCGAGGATCTGGAACTTCATGTCGGGCGCCGCGTCGAACATCATCGTGAAGAACGCCGCTACGCCGTCCTTGCCGTTGGGCATCCCCGGCGGGAGCTGGTGGTCGACGATGTCCTCGGTGACGCGCTCCGTCACATCCTTCACGTCGTGGTTGTTCATCGCTGTGTAGAACGCTTCTGTCTCACGCATCATCTCTTCACGGGACGGGCTCATACCTGACCTCCGACGCCGAGCTGTTGCATCAGCTTGGCGATCTCCATCTGTGCCCAAGACTCGACGACCTTGTCGTTCTCCAGGCGGTAGATCGTGATGTATTCGATGTCGACCTTGTTGCCGTTGGCGGGCACGCCGAACCACGGAAGACCACCGTCGTTCGTGCCGGTCATCCGCGACCGGACCACCACCCGATCGCCCTCCCCGAAGCAGTCGAGGATCTCCTGCTTCCGATCCGAGTACGAGCTGCGGCCCACCTCGTGGCCCTCGATGATCCCGTCGACGCCGCCTTTCGGCATCATCTCCGCGCCGACGCCGTGATTCCGATCGGCGAAATCCGGCGACAAGATCTCGCGGACGGTGCTGTAGTCGTGCACCATCCAGGCATTCTCTAACCGCATGACGGTCTCGACGTTGTTCCCCACGATCCCTCCCTTCCCCCGGCACCGTGGAGCCCCTCGCCGCGAACGTACCGCCACTCTGTTGCGAACCGCAAGGCCCGTCTCGTGGAGTTCACGTGCCGGCTCTTGCGCAAGGAGGCATCGCGCTGTGAGCGCGGGGCGGCGACGTGCGATCGCTGTGGACCAGCAAGGCGCTCGTCGGCGACCCCGGCGGACCGCTCGAGGCCGGCGGGATCCTGCACGGCGTCGGCGGCGACGGCTGGACCGCGTTCGGCACATATCGAGACCTGATCGACGTGCGGTGTAGGTTCCGGGCGTGGATGAGGACGGCTACTTCGGCGAAGACGTCGCCGCGCGCTACGACGAGACCGAGTCCGGCCAGTTCGAGCGCGGCGAGATCGACGCCGCCACCGAGTTGCTCGCCGAGCTCGCCGGCGGCGGCCGTGCACTCGAGTTCGCCATCGGCACCGGGCGGATCGCGATGCCGCTCGCGGAGCGCGGCGTCGACGTGGCCGGGATCGAGCTCTCGAACGCCATGGTCAAGCGGCTCCGCGCCAAGCCTGGCGGCGAAAACATCACCGTTGAGATCGGCGACATGACGTCGACCACGATCGAGGGTCCGTTCTCGCTCGTGTACCTCGTCTACAACACGATCGAGAACCTCACGACCCAAGACGCCCAGGTGGCGTGTTTCCGGAACGCGGCGGCGCACCTCTCCCCGGGTGGGTGTTTCTTGATCGAAACCGGCGTGCCGGGAGTGCGGACGCTCCCGCCCGGCAAGCGACACCAGGTCTTCCACGCGAGCGACGACTACTGGGGCGTCGACGAGTACGACGTCGTGAACCAAGGATTGATCTCGCATCACATCGAGAACGACGGCGGCAAGTATCGGCGCGTGTCGATGCCCTTCCGCTACGCGTGGCCGGCGGAGTTCGACCTGATGGCGAAGATCGCCGGGATGACGCTGCGGAACCGGTGGGCCGGCTGGCGACGCGAGCCGTTCACCGCCGACAGCACGATGCACGTCTCCGTCTGGCAGAAGCCCGCCTAGACGTTTGGTCACGGCCCCGAGCGGGCATCACCGTTCCTCCGACCGAGGGGGGATCCGTCGTGCCCGCGACGCGAAGCGAAGACGAGCAGAAACGCCTGGATCGCGAGCTGATCGAGCTGTTGAACGAATTGCGCGTCGCGCTGCCCGGCGTGCAGGTGCTGTTCGCATTCATGCTCATCGTCCCGTTCAGCCAGGGGTTCACGAGCCTGACGTCGGTCGAGCGATGGATCTACTTCGCGGCCCTCATGGCATCCGCACTCGCCGCCGCGTTCCTGATCGCGCCATCCTCGTTCCACCGCCTCCGGTTCCGGCAGGGCGACAAGGAGAAGATGGTGCTGCTCGGGAATCGGCTCCTCGTATGGGGACTCGCGCTCGTCGCCATCGCGATGTCGCTTTCCGTCGGACTGATCAGCGACTACGTGTTCGGCACCGCGGTGGCGTTCCTCGGCGGCGTGGGGATCGGTGCCGTGCTCGCGTGGTTCTGGTTCGGCCTGCCGCTCAGCCGCCGATCGCAGGATTGACCTAGCCGGCGGGCGGCGGCTCGATCCGCGTGCGGAAGCGCTGCAAGCTCGCGTCGAGCGCAGCAAGTCGCTCCCGCAGCAGGTCAGGATCGACGCTGCCGGCGGCCACCTGCGCGCCCAGCGCGCCGCGGAGGTTGCCGAGCGCGAGCCGAACATCCCCGAGCTCCGCCGCGGCGTCATGCAACGCGGGCTCGGCGGCCAGCGCGTCGAACTTGGCCGCCGTGCGATCGACACTCGCCGACACGTTGCCCAGCAGCCGTGGCACATCGACGGCGGCGCTCATCGGCAGGACCGCAGCCTGGTCGTGGAGCGCCATGCCCTCGGAGTAGGCGGCCATCGCGTTCCGATGTGCCTCGGCGGCGGCCGCACGTGAGGACCGCGCCCGCAGCACGAGGGCGATCACCACGGCGGCGATCAGGAGCACCAAGATCCACGGCCACAGGGGCGTCCCCGAGCTTTCCGCGGGCGCGGCCGAGCTCACGGCGGCAGGCGGTGTGGTGGTGGTCGGTGTCGACGTCACCGTCGTCGTATGCGTCCTGGTCTTGGTCGCGGTCGACGTCTGCGTGGAGGTCTGGGTCGATGTCTCCGTGGACGTCTGGGTCGACGTCTGCGTCTTCGTCGACGTTTCGGTTGTGCTCGACGTCGTCTGGCTCGATGACGTCCGCGTCGGCAACGTCCGCGTCGCACTCGGGGTCGGACCCAGCGACGGAGGCGAGGTTGGCGCGAGCGAGGGTCCTGTGGTCTGCGACGGCGCACCGAGCGTTCGCGATGGGCTCGGCAGGTTGCTGCCGCCGGCGCACGCGGCGAGGACCACGGCAAGGATCGCCCCACCCACGATCAACGTTGCGGTACGGCGTCGCGTCACGTTCGATCCTCCATCGTTCGTGAGGCCGGTCCCGCGCCGGAACGGTACCGCCGCGATCGATCCATCGCGAGTGATCGCCGATCCGCAGGAGGTCCCGGACGCACAGGGTCGTTCGGCCGCACGCACCACGACAGGCGCCAACCACACTGGATGGAGAAGATGTGCGCCTTCACGGGAGGTGACACGAGATGGTACGAACGCACGATCCGTCGTTGCTCGACGAACACCTTGGGTTCTCAGCCGGGATGGCCGCCCTCGCGAACTGCGCCGTCCGCACGGCCGATCTCATCCTCCACGAGCGGCTTCACGAGCCGACGCACAACGTCGGCCGCGAGGTCCGATGGGCCAACGGCACGACCTCGCTCGTCTATCGCGAAACAACGGTGGATCGCACGCCGACCCAACCATGCACATTGGTAGTCCGCTTCCGGCTCCGCGGCGTGCGCCGACCATGGATCCACACGCTGTTCTGTCTGGTGAGCGAGCTCAACACGGTGCTGTTCGCCGGGTTCCCGGGCTTCGTCTCGAAGCTCTGGTTCGCGGCCGACGAGGACGGCGTCTACCGCGGCGTTTACGACTGGGACGGCGTGGAGTCCGCGCACGCGTACGTCCGTGCGCTGTGGTGGGCGCTCATGGTCGTGAGCGTCCGGTCCTCGATCGAACACGTGGTCGTGCCGGGCGTTGGCCGCGACGAGCTGCTGCGTCAGCCCGGGATGGCGGCGGCGAACGCCGCCTGGTGCCGGCCGATCGAGGTCATCCCGGTGGCCCAAGCGTCGAGCGCGCCGTCAGGACGCCGATGAGCAGCACGAACGCAGCAACGATGGCGATCAGACCGGTGCGGCGGTTCGATCGCTCCTCGGACGCTCCTTGGGCCGGGTTCCACCCGAGAGACGTTCGATACCCGGGCCGGGTGGCGCGTTCTCGCGAGACCGCATACGGTCGCCCCGTGGCAGTCGACGACCAGCAGCGCGAGCTCATCCTCATCCTGGCGCGAGACTTGACCTCGCGTCTGGCGACCGCGGCCTTCGTGGTCGACGCCGACGGCACACTCGCCTACTTCAACGAAGCGGCCGAGCCGGTGCTCGGGGCGAGCTATGCCGAGACCGGGGAGCTCCCCGCCGGCGGGTGGGCGACGGAGTGGGACCCGCGCGACCTCGACGGGACGCCGGTCCCGCTCGAACAGCTGCCGCTCGGGATCGCATTCCGCGAAGGGCGGCCGGCGCACCTGCCGCTGTGCATCCAGGGCGGCGACGGCATCGAGCGCACCATCGAGGTCACTGCGTTCCCGTTGTGTGCGCGCCCCGACCAGATCCTCGGTGCGATCGCCGTGTTCTGGGAACGGCCACCGGAGTCCTAACCGCGATGCGCGCGACGATCTGGGGTTGCCGCGGCACGCTCGCCTCCCCTGGCCCCGAGACGGTTCGTTACGGCGGCCAGACGTCCTGCATCGCCGTCGACACCGACGACGACTCCCTGCTCATCCTCGACGCCGGCACCGGCATCCGGCCGTTCGGCATGTCGCTCGACGGCCGGCGCCCCAAGCGCGTCGACGTGTTGATCACGCATCTGCACACCGACCACATCGAAGGCCTCCGGTTCTTCGGTCCCTTCTGGGACCCCGAGGTCGACTTCCGGATCTGGGGACCTCCCGCGCCGACCAAGGGGCTCGAGCAGCGCCTCGCCCCGTTCTTCTCACCGCCCTACTTCCCGGTGCACATGCGCAACGTCCCCTCACGGCCGGAGTTCCTCGAGGTGCCGGACGAGCCATGGACGATCGGGTCGGTCACCGTGTCGGCCGCGCTCGTGAAGCACCCGGGACCTGCGGTCGGCTACCGGATCGAGAACGGCGACGGCTCGCTCGCCTACCTGCCCGATCACGAGCCGGGCCTCGGCACCGACCTGACCACGATCGACAAGCGGTGGATCTCCGGCCTGGGGGTCGCGCACGACGTCGATCTGCTGATCCACGACGGGCAGTACACGGTTCCCGAGTACAACGAGCGCATCGGGTGGGGCCACTCGAGCACGCCCGACGCGGTGATGTTCGCCGAGCGGGCCAGCGCGCAGCGGTTGGTGCTGTTCCACCACGATCCGCTGCACAGCGACGACGACCTCGAAGCGATCTTGGCCGAGGCCGAACGCCTGTCGACGTCGGTCGAGGTCGAGCTGGGCCACGAGGGCCGGATCTTCGAGCTCTAACTCACGACGTCGTTGCCGGCGACCGGAGGAACCCGACGTCGGTCGCCAGCCGGTCGAACCCGAGCCGTTCGTACAGCTGCTTCGGCCAGTCCTCGTCATCGGCCAGGATCCAGATCCGGATCGCGCCCGCGGCCCGCGCGGCCTCGCAGGCAGCGAGCACAACCGAGCGCGCAACCCCGCGGTTCCGGAACCGGAGGATCGTCCCGACGTCCTCGACCTGTGCGTCCTCACCGTCGATGTACAGCTCGCAGAGGCCGGCCTGTTCACCGTCGACCTGCGCGACGAAGAACTGCGCCCCGATCGCCGTCTCGTACTTCGCGCGGGCGTCGGTGAACGGCGCTGCAATCGCATCCGGGAGTTGCTCGTCCTCGAGGTGCGTCTGCAAGATCAGCTCGCGCGCCTCGGCGAACGACACGATGTCGACGTCGAGCGCGCCCGGTCGGTCTGGCTCGCGGCGGAGCAGCTGCACGACCTCGGGCTCGCGCGTGAAGCCAGCGGCAGCGAACCCGGGGGCGAGCCGCTCGGCGGCCGCTTCGTCGCGCACGATGACCAGCCGGTGCTCGTATCGGTCGTCGCCGAGGATCTGGTCGGCCGCCGCGATCAGGTCCTCGGCGGAAACATCGATGAGGTCCGTCTCCGTCCGCAGGAAGTTCGAGTAGTACCGCTGGGGCAGGTTGTCGTCGAGGAACGCGGTCCCCCATTCGAAGGGCGCCACACGCGTGCTCACCCGCCGGAGCAGGCGGCCTTCGAACGCGGTGAACGCCTCGAGCGGATCCACGGGCGCAAGTCTGCCCCACGGACGCGCCTCTTGTTCAAACGCGCGACCCTCCGTAGGGTCGGAGGGTCGGTTCACCCCCGTTCTTCGGCCGAAGGGAGGGCCTTATGCTCGTGCCGCGTTCACGCACAGGCCGGAGCGTCGTCACGCTCATCGTGGCCGCAGCGGTCGTCTTCGTCACGGCCGGCGCTGCCGCCGCGCAGGCAACCGTGCACGTCGTCGTCGCGTTCGATGAATCGCAGGGACAGAACCCCGAGGGGATCGCGATCGGCCGCGACGGCACGCTCTACGTCAGCGTGTCGCCGCTCGGCGACGTTTGGAAGATCCCGCCGGGCTCGACGCAGCCGCAACCCTTCGCGCACGTGAGCGGGATCACACCAGGCAGCGACTTCGGGCTTCTCGGCCTCGCGGTCGACACCTTCGGCAACGTCTACGGCGCGGTCCAGTCGGCGAACCTCGCCGCGAACGGCGTGTGGCGGTTCGACCGCGGGACGGGCGACGCCACGCGGCTGCCCGGCACGTCCGGGATGGGGATCGCGAACGGCTTGGCGTTCGACAAGCAGATGAACCTGTACGTCACCGATTCGGCTCGGGGCGTGATCTGGCGCATCCCGTGGGGCGGCACTGCCTCGATCTGGTCCCAGGACCCGGCGCTCAGCGGCAACGGGAGCCTGAACCTCGGCGTCCCGCTCGGCGTGAACGGGATCGCGATCCAGCGCGGGGTGGTCACGGTGACCAACACGGAGCAACGTACGGTCCTGCAGATCCCGAAGATCGGTGGACAACCCGGCACCGTGTCGGTGCTCGCCTCGCTCCCCGCGGGTGACAACCCCGACGGCGTGCAGATGGACGCGTTCGGCGACGCGTTCATCTGCATGAACCTCGCGAACGCGGTCGGAAAGGTGACGTCCTCCGGCACGATGAGTGTGGTTGCGAGCGGTGGTCCCCTGGACTTCCCTTCGAGCCTCGTGTTCGGCACCGCCCGCGGCTACCGAACATCGATCTTCGGCGTGAACTTCTCGATCAGCGAGAACTTCGGGCTGCCGTCCGGACCGGGCCCAGGCGTCTACTGGTTCAACGCAGGCGTGCCCGGGTGGCCGACGCCCTAGTCCACGCTCACTCGGCGGCGAACGAGCCGGTCGTGACCTCGCCGGCCGGCTCGTACGTGCCGATCACGACGCCCGTCGTCGAGATCGTGCTTTGGGTGAGCCGAAGCGCGGCCGGGATCGTGCCATCGGCGAAGAGGCGCTTGCCGGATCCGAGCACCACCGGGAACACCCACAGCCGGTACTCGTCGATCAGGTCGTCGGCCATCAGGGTTTGGATCAGGTTGCCGCTGCCGTGCACCTGCAGCTCCGGTCCGTCGGTCTCCTTCAACGCGCGAACGCCATCGGCGACGTCTCCCTCGATCTGGACGGAACGGTCCCATGTGAGCGACGGGCGTCCGCGCGAGGCGACGTACTTCGTAGCGTCGTTCAGCGGCTTGCCGCCGGCCTCGTCGGGCGCGGTCGGCCAGTAGGCTGCGAAGATGTCATAGGTGCGCCGGCCCAGGACGAGGTCGAATGGGACGGCCATCGTCTCGCCCATCTTCTGTCCCATCAGGTCGTCCCAGAAGTGGAACGACCATCCGCCGAACGCGAAGCCGTCGCTGTCATCTTCTCCCGGTCCACCCGGCGCCTGCACGACGCCATCGAGCGTCACGAACTCGTTCACGATCAGCTTTCGCATCGGCTGCGCTCCCTCCTGGTCCGTCTGTGCCAGGCTACGACTCCCACGTGATGCGGATTGGTCCCGGCAGACCGGAAAGCGGGAGCGACTCGGCCTCCTCGACCACAGCGTCGCGCTCGACCGGTTTGAGCCTTCGCCAGGTCTGGATCGACACCTTCTCGTTCGCACGACGCCAGGTGCCGACGACGTGGCCGTCGACCAACACGGCACCCGGCCACACGCGTGTCGTCCAGAGCTCCGCACGCCGCTTCGCGTCGGGGACCAACAGCGTCCGCTCATCGCCCTGCAAGAGGTAATACGCGTCGCCGCTCGGAAGCAGCCGCGCCGGGGCATCTGATCCCGGCGTGGCGCGCATCTCCGGCTCGTCGGCGGCGAGGATCCAGCCGGCCCCGATCGGCGTGCGCACCTTCGTGAGTGACCCGGCCAACCGATCGAACGCATCCGCGCCGCCGCGCGGCGTGATGCCGGCCCATCGCGCGAACGAGGCTGGCGTCGTCGGACCGAACACATGGAGATACCGGCGGGCGAGTTCGAGCCGAGCCTCTTCAGACGTGATCTTCGGCGGGGGGACGCACCACAGCGTGGGCTGACGCGCGCCTTCCCACCGGATCACGAGCCTGCCGGTCGTCGTTCCGTAGCGGAGCGAATTCGCGTTCACGCCGAGCGCCGCGCCGACCTCCCCGTAGCCCATCCTCTTGGTACGCCCGAGGAGCGACTCGACCCGGTCGGCCGTATCGTTCGCGCGCTTCCGGCCCTTGGCGTCATCGGGCAAGCGGCCGAGCGAGAAGTACGCGAGATCCTGCGCGGCTACGACGTACGCGCTGTACCGCGGTCCCCACAGTTGGACGAGCGAGGGATCCTCCCAGGTGGCGGACGTCGCCCCGGCAACGCGGGCGTGGATCGACAGCGATGCCGCCCGAGGCATGCTGTCCTGCAGGCCCGCCCACGCCGCGCGCCGCAACGACCGCCGCCCGCGCGGGAGCCGCTGGTCGAGCGCGCCGGTGCGCCGCCGGAACGCGAGGATCTGCGCGCGGGTCAGGGACAGGTCCGCCGGCATCCGCCGCACGCTAACACCGGCCTGCCATAGGACCCCCCGAACGCGGGACCAGCGGCTCATCGCGCGAGGTCCTTCGAGGACTCCACTAGAGGTGTGGAACCGAAGGGAGGCCCTCGATGGTCACCGACGAATACACCGAAGAGGCGCTGCTCCGCCAACGGGCGGTCCGGCAGCTGAAGAAGCGCCGTGACTTCTACGGCCACTTGTTGGTCTTCGTCCTCGTCAACGCGGCCGTGATCACGATCTGGGCGTGGCTCGGCGACGGCGGATTCTTCTGGCCCGGCTTCCTGATCTTGGGTTGGGGGATCGGCCTCGTCATGAACGCGTGGGACGTGTTCTACCGGAGCTACGAGGACGAGGGGCAGATCCAGCGGGAGATCGACCGGCTGCGGCGTCACGCGGCCTGAGCGAACGGAGGTCCGAGATGCCCGACGACACGTTCTCGCTGATCTTGTTCTCCGGCACGGACGACAAGCTGCATGCGGCCGCGGTGATGGCCGTCGGTGCGGCGGCGATGGGCCGGCCGGTCAGCATCTTCCTGCAGTACTGGGCGCTCGACGCGTTCCGGGACGACCGCGTCCACAAGGACCACGGCGTCGCGCCCGAGGCGGGCGACGACGGCGCGCGAGCGGTGATCGACCAGCAGGCGACCAGCCACTGGATCGAGCTGTTCGAACAGGCCAAGGACATCGGCGAGGTCACGATCAACGCGTGCGCCGAGTCGATGGAGCTGCTCGGCATCACGCCCGAGGACCTGCATCCGGCGGTTGACGGCGTGTGGGGCGTCGCGCGGTTCTTCATGGAAGCCGGCGACGGCGCCACGTTCATCTGAGGAGGCGTTCGACATGGCAACGACGGAGATCACACGATCGATCGACGCGCGAGGCATGGCATGTCCGGGACCGCTGATGGCGCTTATCGGCGCGATCAGGACCGGTCAGGTCGGCGACGTCTACGAGGTGCTCTCGACCGACGAAGGCTCTAAGACAGATATCCCCGCGTGGGTCGCCAAGGCGCAACACGAGCTGCTCGAGGTCGTCCCGGAAGACGGGTTCGCGCGGTTCGTGATCCGCAAGGTGAGGTGAGGGGCGATGCCTGCAGAGATCGTCGTCCTCGGTGGCGGCGTCGGCGGCACGCTGACCGCCAACCTGTTGGACAAGGCGCTCGGGCGCAACGCCCACACCACGGTCGTCGACCCGACCGGGATGCACGACTACCAACCCGGCTACCTCTACGTCGCGCTCGGCGAGGCCAAGGGCCACTGGCTCACCCGCGAAGAGCGATCGCTCCTGCGAAGCCGCGTCGACCTGGCGGTCGAGGAGGCGATCCGGATCCATCCGGACGCCGGCACGGTGCAGCTCCGCAACGGCGGGTCGCTCTCGTGGGACTACCTCGTGATCGCGACCGGCGCTCGGTTGGTCCCCGACCTGATCCCCGGTCTCGCCGAAGGATCGTTCGAGTTCTACTCGCTGGGCGGCGCGGAGCGGCTGGCGCAAGCGCTCCGGGGATTCTCCGGCGGCAGCATCAAGGTCGGGATCGCGGGCATCCCGTACAAGTGCCCGCCCGCGCCGGTCGAGTTCACGATGATGATCGACGGCTATCTCCGCCGGCGTGGTCTCCGCGACCGCAGCGAGGTCGAGCTCCTGTCGCCGCTCAACCGTGCGTTCACGATCGAGAGCGCGTCCAAGCTGATCCAGCCCATCATGGAGCAGCGCGGGATCGGCCTCACGACGTTCTTCAACGTCGAGTCCGTCGATCCGGCGGCACACATCGTCGAGTCGCTCGAGGGTGAGAAGCAGGAGTACGACCTCCTGGTCCTCGTCCCGCCGCACGAGGGCGCCGAGGTCATCAAGGCGTCCAACCTCGGCGACGTGTCCGGGTGGTTGCCCACGGACCGCACCACGTTGGAGGTCGGCGGGTACGACAACATCTTCGCCCTCGGCGACGCCACCGACCTGCCGATCTCGAAG
Organism: Actinomycetota bacterium; assembly: GCA_036007245.1. Taxonomy (GTDB): domain Bacteria; phylum Actinomycetota; class UBA4738; order UBA4738; family HRBIN12; genus AC-51. Next base: position 34,502 of record DASYOY010000145.1, read on the forward strand.
TCGGGGTCGACCGCCCACTTCGAGGCGCCGGTGATCGCCAGCCGCATCGCCTCGCTCGTCACGGGCACCGCCCCGACCACGAACTACGGGGGCCGGGTGATGTGCTTCCTGGAGACGGGCGACGGCAAGGCGACCTCGCTGCGCTTCGACTACGAGCACCCGCCGGTCCCCCCACAGCCCAACCGCGCGTGGCATGTCGCGAAGTGGCTGTTCAACCGCCTCTACTGGGAAACCGTGCCGCAGGGCCGGCTCCCCGAGCGGGCGCCGTTCACCACACCGAAGGAGGTTTCGTCATGAGCACGACGATCACACGAACCCTCGACCTGAAGGGACTATCCTGCCCGCTGCCGATCGCGAAGACCGCGCAAGCGATCCGTGACCTGTCGGTCGGCGAGCTGATCGAGGTCTACGCCACCGATCCCGGCTCGGTGCCCGACTTCGCCGCCTGGTGCACCACCACCGGCCACGCGTTGATCGAGCGGTCGGAGACCGACGGCGTCTTCCGCTTCCTCATCCAGAAGACGAGGTGATCACGATGGCAACCATCGAAGAGACGCTGACCGCGCCGGAGCCGG
>DASYOY010000146.1:0-7746 GCA_036007245.1 Actinomycetota bacterium
CCCAAACCCGATCGTTCCCAAGAACCCGTCCCCCCAACTGCAGCTCCTTCCTATAATCGACGATGAAGGTCGTGTCCCCGGCGGCCGGAGGGATCGATGCCACTTAGCGATCACGAACAGCGCATCCTCGAAGAGATCGAACGGCGCCTGGCCGAAGACGATCCCGCGTTCGTGGAACAGGTAGGGCGTACCGATCTCTACACGCATCTGGCGCGGCGGATCCGTCTGGCGTCGATCGCGTTCTGCGTCGGCCTCGTGATGATCATGTTGTTCATCTGGTCGGTGGTCGTCGCCGCGATCGGGTTCGTCGTCACGGTCCTGTCGGCCGTGCTCCTGTATCGCTACGTCGGCCAGCTCGGCCGCGACCAGCTCCGCCTGATGCAGGACGAGGGCTTCACCGTGTCCGGCCTGCTCGGCCGCATCGTCGCGCGGTTCCGGCGACCGTGACGTCTGACGTGCGCGCGTGAAGCGTGACGCACACACACCCTGCGAGCTCTGCGCTTGCCACTTCGTGAACGCGGGGTGTACAACGAGCACTCCCCTTCCCCGGGGGCGCGTGACCGCAGCGAACGGATGATGCTCTTCCTCTCCGAGCAAGGCGGCGCCCGCAGCGCGTGGTTTGGGTCGAACGGAACGGAGGACGGGCGTCCGCATGGAGGGGTTCACCGCTCATCAAGCAAGCAAGTTCACGGCGTGCTCCCCCCGGCAGCTGCGTTATTGGGACCAGATCGGACTGGTATCGCCTTCGGTGCAGAGCACCGGCGGCAGGCCCGGTGTCCCGCGTCTGTACTCGTTCCGTGATCTCGTCGCGCTCCGCGTCGTGAAGTCGTTGCTCGACGGTGGTATGTCGCTGCAACGCGTTCGGCGATCGTGGGCGTTCCTGAACAAGCGCGCGGGTCTGGATCGGCACCTGTCCGAGGTGCAGCTCGTGACCGATGGTCAGAGCATCTTCAAGATCTGTCGGCATGACGGCGAGGTGATGGACGCCTTGAAGGAAGGGCAGATGGCCTTCTTCGTCGCGATCGACGACATCGCGACGGGCGTCGACTCGAACGTTCGGACCTTCCAGGAAGACCGGGACAAGTTCGTGCGAGCGCTGCGCGAGGCCGCAGCGGTCGCGTCGACCGGTTCCTGACTAATCCCTGCGGTAGCGACCGAGCAGGCGCTGGCGCAGCGGTGTCGCCGCGCGGAGCGCGTGGAGCACCGCATCGGCGTCGTGCCGGACCGACGCGGCGACTCCGGCGTCGGGATCGTCGGCAGCGTAGGCGGCCCGCACCACGTCTGAAGTCATCCGTGCGAGCGGCTCGTTCGCGCCGTCCAAGGTGTCGGTGGCGGCGAGCTTCCGGCGGAACTCGTCGGGCGTTTCTCCCGGCGACCGTGCGACCCCGAGCTCGCGCGCGCGGTCGGTGAACACGTCGTACGTCGCGAGCACGAGGGTGCGCGGGTCGTGTGCGGTGAGGAGCCGCCGCCGCCGCCGCAACCAGTGCAGCAGCGGGATCCCGATCGCGAGAAGGGCCGCGACGCCGCCCGCGATCGCGAACAGTTTCGACCACGTGACGCCGTCGATCGCCGTGGCGACCGTGCCGGTCGGGGTCGACGCGGCTCCCTGGATGGCGTTGGTGATCCCCTTCTGCTGGTACTTCCGCTGCGGGAGATCTCCGGACCCCTGACCCTTCCCGCCGCCGTTGCCGGGGTTGATCCCGCAGGTGTGGTGCCCATTGACGTTGACGCAGGTCGGGCTCTTCGTGGACAACGTGGTGTAGTTGGTGCTCGACGGGTCGGAGAAGTTGGGTGTGGGGTCGAAGTTCAACCATCCGAAGCCGTTGAACGGAACCTCGACCCAGGCGTGGAAGTCGTGCCCGTGCACGATGTAGTCGCCGGTCGTGTCCGCCACCGGCTGTCCCTGGGTGAACCCGAGACCGATCCGCGCCGGGATCCCGATCGAACGGAGCATCACGGCCATCAGGCTCGCGAACTGCTGACAGAACCCGTGCTTGTTGAGCAGGAAGTCGGCCAGTGCCTGGGAGCTGTCCCCGAGCGTCACGTTCGGGTCGTAGGTGAACTCGGTCGTGTCCCGCAGGTGGCGCATGATCGCCATCACCTGGTCGTATGGGTTGTCCGCGTTCTTCGTCCACGCCTCCGCCGTATCACGGACGATCGACGGCACGGTCGTGCCCGGGTCCGACGGCAGATTCGTGTAGATGTCCTTGTCGACCGGGGCGAGCCCATTGGCCCTGAGCTGATGTTTCGTGGGATCGACGTAGGTCGAGGTCACGGTGTAGCTCTCGCCCTTGTTGGGCCACCCATCCATCGTCAGCGACGACGAAGCGGGGTGCCACGTCACGGTGTCGTTCATCGAGATCTGTGTCGGGATCCCGCCCGCGACGAGCCAGCTATAGCCGAGGTCGTTCTCCATCGTGAACGTCTGGGTCACGGTGTCGCCCGCGATCGTGGGGGGCTGGATCGCGTCGTTCTCGACCTGCACACCGGGGTCGGCGGTCTCCTGCCAGGTGTTGCCGTCGAACTGATCGAGCGCCACCATCTGCCAGTAGGACGAGTGGCCCGGCGGGACCTGCACCTCGAAGAACGCCGGGTTGTTGTCCCTGGTGTTCCGAAGGATCGCGCCCATCGACACGAGCGGGCTCACATGGATCCGGTGGTCGCTGCCGAAGCGCGAGATATCCAGCACCGATGTGCTCCCGAAGCCCGGAACGAACAAGGGAGCAAGGGCGGCGACGACGAGGGCGGTCGCGCCCACCCGGCGCGCGTTGCTGCCCGCGACCGGCATCAGCCGGTCCCGGCCGGCGACGGGCGACCACACGGGCCCCCACGCCCGGATCCGGCGAAGCGAGTCCGCGAAGAGCACAGCGAGGGCCGCGACCAGGAAGAGCACGCCGTAGATCGGCTTCATCTCGTGGTCGAGCACGCTGTCGGCGAACACGACGAGCGCGAGGGGCGGCACGAGCGCGAGGAGTGGGCTCTGCGCGCGGAACGCCAGCGCGTAGCACGAGAACACGGCGGCCCAGACCGCGATGACCCCGGCCATGATCAGGGCAGGCGTCGCGGGCGCGGGGGAGACGTATTCGCGTGCTTGCGCGCCGACCTGCGTGGCGAGCGTTCCCAGCGACCGGACGCTCTCGACCGTCGGAAGGCCGAACCACGTGGCGTGGGGAACGGACAGCCACGTCACGGCGAACAGTAGCGCGACGGCGCTGATGAGCGTCGCGATGAGCATGCCCCGGCGCTCGGTCGCCCACGCGAGGACGCCCGACGCCAGCCCGACCGCGATCATGCGGTAGCTCGCGCCGTGGCCGACGAGGATCCGGCCGAACGCGAACCCCACCGCGATGGCGACGAGCGAGATCGCGACGAGTGCGCTCAGGCGCTGGAGGCGGGGCGTTGTGCCTTCGGGGTGTGCCATCGCTCTCGCAATCGCATCGAGGGGGACAGGACCAGGCAATCCCACCCCGAGCGGACCAGGGTGAGGTGTGCCTGTGTGGCGCGGGACATCAGCTGAGATCGGCGCGCCTCGGGCTCGGTCTCGGGATCGAGCGGGTGGACGAGGACGGCGAGCTTGGGTCCGAACGACCCGCCGGCACGCACGAGGGGCGAGAGGTCCTGCGGCGGCGGCGGGGCGCCGACGAACACGAGCGAGGTGTCCTGCGCGCCCGCGAGCCGCAGGCCCGTCATCACGCGACCGAGCGACCGTCCCCGTGCCGGCCGGACGCCGGCGAGCAGGTCGAGGAACGCGTCTTCGTCCACGGTCGTGATCGGTGTCTCGTCCATCGCCAGGCGCAACGCGAAGCCGTTGCGCGTGAACAGCGCGCCGATGCTCGCGGCGCACGAGACCGCGCGTTCGAACGCCTCGCCGCGCTCGGGCCCGAGCATCGATTCCCGGTTATCGAAGTAGATCAGACCGGCGGCGCGACGCGAGGCCTCGTCCTGGCGGATCATCAGCGCGCCGGTGCGCGCGACTGAGGGCCAGTGGATCCGGCGGAGATCGTCGCCCTCCTCGTAGCCGCGCATCGTGTAGTACTCCTCGCCGGTGCGCAACAGCTGTCGGGCACGCGCGCTGCCGATGTTGGTGACGCTCGTCGCCTCGGCCGGCGCGCGGAGATCCTCGACCTCCGGTGTGACGAGCAGTTCGTCGCGACCGTCGAGCAGGACCCGCCGCCGTGTGAGCCCGAAGGCATCGGTGCGGTCGACCGCCATCGGCCCGATCATGTAGCGACCACGGGCGTGGGGGACGATCGTGTACGAGACGTGCTGGAGCGCGCGCGCCGAGCCGGCGACCACGACGCGTGCGGGACGTCCGAGCGACGGCGGAAGCCGGTCCTCCAGGAGCAGGAACGACGGCTTGGCGGCACCTTCGTGCGTCACGTCGAGCCGGACGGTGACCCTCGTGCCGGGAGAGACGCGCGGCTCGGAGAGGTGGCGCTGCACATGGATCGTTCTCGTGCCCCATCGGACGAACAACGTGGCGATGAACGGCAGCAAGATCAGGCCCACTGCGACGGTTTCCAGGCCAGGGGAGCCGAGGATCCGTGCGGCGACCCACATCCCGACGCCCGATAGGGCGACCGCGACGCCGCGAGGTGTGAGCATCAGTCTCGCTCGGCGACCGGCACCTCGACCGTCGCCGCGAGATCGGCGATCACCGTGAACGTGTCACGGCCGCCCATCGCCGCGTCGGCCGTCACGATCAAACGGTGGGCGAGGACCGGGCCGACGAGCGCCTTCACATCGTCTGGGATCACGTAGTCGCGCCGCGCCGACGCCGCGTACGCACGAGCGGCGCGCAACAGCATGATCGACGCACGGGGACTCGCGCCGAGGTAGATGTCTGGGTGCTGCCGCGACGCCTCGACCAGCGCGACGATGTAGGTGCGGATCGCGGGCGCGACGTGCACCTCGCGCGCGAGCTCGATCAGCTCCGCGACCGCCATCGCGTCGCAGACGGGCTCGAGCTCGTCGAGCGGCTGCCCGGAGCTGTGTGTCGCGAGGATCTCCGCCTCGACGTCGATATCGGGATAGCCGACGGACAGGCGCATCATGAAGCGGTCGAGCTGCGCCTCGGGCAGCGGGTAGGTCCCTTCGTGTTCGATGGGGTTCTGCGTCGCGATCACGATGAAGGGCGTCCCGAGGCTCCGCGTCTCGGCGTCGATCGTGACCTGCCGCTCCTCCATGCACTCGAGGAGCGCCGACTGGGTCTTTGGGGACGCGCGGTTGATCTCGTCGCCGAGCACCACGTTCGCGAAGACGGCACCGGGCCGGAACTCGAAGTCGCCGCGCTCCTGGTTGAACACGTTCACGCCGGTGATGTCGGTGGGGAGCATGTCCGGCGTGAACTGGATGCGTCGGAACGAGCAGTCGATCGAGCGCGCCATCGCCTTGGCGAGCATCGTCTTGCCCACGCCGGGGACGTCCTCGATCAGCAGGTGTCCCTCGGCGACCAGGGCAACGAGTGCCAACCGGATCTGGTCGTGCTTGCCCCGCACGACACGCTCGATATTGTGCTCGAGCGCCTCGAAGCGCTCGGCGAAGGCTTGCGGGTCGCGCGCCTCTTCGCGCAGCTCCACGAAGGCAACCTCCGTTCCTTGGGTCGGCCCTTGGCTTGGTTGCGTCACATCGTACCCCTGGCGCACAGATCGGTTGCCCGTACTACAGAGACGCGCAACTCCCGTCGGACGCTTACGGACATACGAAGGTTCCGTCTCGAGCGGATGGAAGAGGGTCGGTCCGACGGCTCGACGCCTCGCGCGGCCCCTGATCGCAACTCCAGGCATCCCGTCGGACCGACCCGGGCACAAGGTTACACGCTTGTGATTCCATCCGCGAGCCGTAGACTCCCGTCATGGGTAGGGCGCTCGTGCTCAACGCCACCGATGTGCCGCTCGCGGTGTTGTCGGCGCGTAGAGCCGTGGTACTCGTGCTCAAGGAGAAGGCCGACGTCGTGGTAAGTAACGGCGCGATCTTCCGCAGCGAGCACATCTATATGGACGCGCCCTCGGTGGTCCGGTTGCGGCGATTCGTGCATGTCCCGTATCGCCATCAGGCGCCGTTGACGCGTCGCGGCGTGTTCGCGCGCGACGCCTACACCTGTCAGTACTGCGGCGCCGGTGCGGAGAACCTCGATCACGTGCTGCCTCGGTCCCGTGGTGGGCTCCATGTCTGGGAGAACGTCGTGGCCGCCTGCCGCCGCTGCAACGCCAAGAAGATGGACCGCACCCCCGGCGAGGCCGGCTTCACGCTCGCCCGGACGCCGTTCGCGCCCTCCGACGGCTTCCGGCTCACCCTCGGCGCCGTCGAGCCCGACTGGGCCGAGTACCTCGCCTGATACGGCACTCCTTCTCTTCCTTCCATCTCCGATCCGCTGCTGATCCCTCACCTTCGAACATCAGTTCGGGGGCAACGCGTGTTGACGTGGTGGAGCAGCAGTGGCATAAACGGGGACCCAAGTGGAGGAAAGGGGAGGACGCGTGGCCGAACTGCTCGGCGCGCATAGCTACCAGCTCGACCCGAAGGGGCGGTTGTCGCTGCCGGCGAGGTTCCGCGAGGCCTTGGCCGACGGTGTCTGGCTGACGATCGGCCAGGACGGCTGTCTCTTCGCCTTCCCCAGGGTCGAATGGGACCGCCGCGCCGAGGAGGTCTCAGCGTCGCCCCTTTCCGACGCCGAGGGGCGCGCCTACGCGCGCTTGTTCTTCGGCTCATCCGACGAGCTCAAGCTGGACGGCCAGGGGCGGCTGACGCTTCCCGGCCGGCTGCGCGAAGCCGTCGGCATCGACAAGGACGTGGTCGTGCTCGGCGTGCGCGACCGGATGGAGATCTGGGATCGCGCGACGTACGAGCGCTACGAGGCGACGTACACGGGCGCCTACCAGGCAGGGACCTTGCAGCCGCGCGCGGAGCGGCGGTTGCCACACCAAGAGGGGTGACGCGCATGGCGGATCGGGTGACGACATCGACGGGCAGGCTGGCGACGGAGGTGCGGCAGAGCTTGTCCTTGATCGGGATGACCGCGTTGACGCTCGCCGCGTCGATCGCGTTCGGGCTGTTCGTCGGGCATCTCGGGTGAGCGACGAGGCTCATCGTCCGGTCATGGTCGCGGAGGTGGTGGAGCTGCTGGGGGCCGCGGACGTGGTCGTCGACATGACCGTCGGCGCCGGCGGTCACGCGGCCGCGCTCCTGGACGCGGGCGTGCGAGACGTGGTGGGCGTCGATCGCGATCCTGAGGCGCTCGCCCGCGCGGAGACCTCGCTCGCGGGCTACGGCGACCGGATCCGACTCATGCGGGCCCGGTTCTCCGAGGTGGATGAAGACGTCGTCGGCCGCACGGTCGGCGGCGTGCTCTTCGACCTCGGGGTGTCGTCGATGCAGCTGGACGAAGGGGAGCGCGGGTTCTCCTTCCGGAGCGACGGCCCGCTGGACATGCGGATGGCGGGGGCCGCCGACGACGAGCCGAGCGCGCGCGACCTCGTGAACGAGCTGCCGGAGGGCGAGCTCGCGGACATCCTGTACCGCTACGGGGACGAGCGGCGATCGCGGCGGATCGCCGCGGCGATCGTGCGCCGCCGTCCCATCCAGACCACCGACGAGCTCGCGGGAGTCATCGTGAGCGCCGTGGGACGGCGTCCGGGGGGCCCCCACCCCGCGCGCCGCTCGTTCCAGGCGCTCCGGATCGCGGTCAACCGGGAACTCGAGGAGCTCACCGCGTCCCTGCCTCACGCGGCGGGGCTCCTCGATCCC
>DASYOY010000147.1:0-12890 GCA_036007245.1 Actinomycetota bacterium
CGCGCGGCGCGGATGGGCACCGCGACGACCGGCAACGCGCGGCGCGAGTCGTACGCGCATCCGCCGATCGTGCGGATGACGAACACGAACATCCTGCCGGGGGAGACCAACCCCGAGGCGATCGTCCGCGACACGGCCGCCGGCATCTACGTGACCGGTCTCGGCGGCGGGCAAACCAACCCGGCGAGCGGCGACTTCGTGTTCGGCGTGTCGGAGGGCTATCTGATCGAACACGGCGAGGTCACGACCCCGGTGCGCGGCGCCAACCTGATCGGCCGCGCGATCGATGTGATGAGCTCGGTCGACGCCGTGGGCTCGGACTTCGAGACCTGGGAGGGCGTCTGCGGCAAGGACGGGCAGGGCGCGCCGGTCGGCAGCGGCTCGCCGACGCTTCGCATCGGCAAGATCACCGTGGGCGGCACGGGTGTCTGAGCTCCGCGACCTCGTCCAAGCGGCGCTGGGCGCGGCGACCGACGGCGAGCAGGTCGAGGCGTACGCGGAAGAGGAACGCCGGACCGAGGTCAGCGCCCTCCGCGGCGAGGTCGAGGGGATGACGTTCGCGGAGTCGCGCGGCGTCGGCGTTCGCGTGATCCGCGATGAGCGGCTCGGGTACGCGTGGGCCGCGGATCCGACCGAGGACGAGGTGCGCGCCGCCGTCGCGACCGCCCGAGCCAACGCCGCGCTGGCCGAGCCCGATGCGTCCAACGTGTTGCCCGGCGCCGCGGCCGTCGAGCCGATGCCCGAGCTCTACCGCGCGGAGAGCGCGTCGATCTCGGCCGACGACAAGGTGCGGATGGCGCTCGACCTCGAGCGATACACGGTGTCACGCGACCCACGCGTCACGAAGGTCGATCTCGCGCAGGTCGGGGACGAGGTCTCGCGTGTCGCGATCGCGTCGACCGCCGGCGTCGACCAGTCCTACGAGCGGACCGACGCGTGGGTGGTCGCGGTGACCCTTGCGGTCGAGGGCGACGAGACCCAGGTCGGGTTCTCCTTCACGATCGCACGAGGGCTCGACCAGCTCGCGTGGGAGCCGATCGCTGACGAGGCGGTCGATCGAGCGGTGCAGATGCTCGGCGCCGCCAAGCCGGAGACCGCGAAGGTGCCGGTGATCCTCGATCCGTTCGCCGCGTCGAGCTTCCTCGGCGTTCTCGCGGGCGCATTGAATGCGGACAACGTCTTGAAGGGTCGCTCCTTGTTCGCGGACATGGTCGGCCAGGAGGTGGGCGCGCCGGCGTTCACGCTGATCGACGACGGCCGACGCGCCGACGGACCGGGCGCGTGTCCGTTCGACGGCGAGGGGGTGCCGAGCGGCCGGACCGAGCTGTTCACCGGGGGCGTGCTCAACGGGTTCCTGCACTCCACCTATACGGCGCGCCGCGCGGGCGGGGGCCAGCGCTCGACCGGCAACGCCAAGCGCGGCGGATACAAGAGCGCGCCGGGCGTGGGCACATCGAACTTCTTCGTCGAGGCGGGAGAGCGATCGTTCGACGGGCTCCGCGCCGATGCGGGTGGCGGCGTGTTGATCATGGACGTGAGCGGTGTGCACTCCGGCGCGAACCCGATCAGCGGCGAGTTCAGCGTCGGCGCGACCGGGCGGCGGATCGACGCCGACGGATCGCTCGGCGAGCCGCTCCGCGAGATGACGATCGCCTCGACGCTCCCGGAGATGCTGCAGGGCGTCCGCGCGGTCGGCAGCGACCTTCGGTTCTTCTCCAGCGTGGGCACGCCGTCGATCCTGATCGGCGAGATGACCCTCGCCGGCGTCTAGATGAGCGAGGCGCGGATCGCGCTCGCCGGCGTCGAGGCGCTCCCGCAGATTGAGCCGCTCACCCGCTCGCTGCACGAGCACCATCGCACGGTCGATCCCGACATACCTGGCGTGCCGCTCCGGGACACCGACGAGTGGTGGGCGGTGCGGCGCGAGCGGTACCGCGCGTGGCTCGGCGAGCCCGACACCTTCCTGCTGATCGCCGACGACGAGGGCCTGGCGGTCGGCTACGCGCTCGTGACGTTCCACGATCGCGACGACTCGAACACGACCGGCGTCCGCTTCGCGGAGCTGCAGTCGCTCGTGGTTTCGCCCGATCGGCGGGGCGGCGGTCTCGGGACGGCGCTGCTGCACGAGGTCTACCGGGAGGTCCGGCGCCGGGGCGCCGAGGAGATGGTGATCGGCGTGCTCGCGACCAACGAGCCGGCGATGCGGCTCTATCGGCGCGAGGGGTTCGAGCCGTGGGTCGTGCTCACCCTCGGCAAGGTGCCCGATCCCGATGCTACGTGACGGTCATATCGATCTGATGCAGGCCGGTCGCGCCGCTCGGGAACGGCGGTGCGACGGCCGAGGTCTGGACATGTCCATCGCCGTCGGTCGCGCGGACCGTGATCGTGTGCGGGCCGGCCGGCGCCTGCCAGTCGTATCGCCACTGTCGCCATGTGTCGATCGTGTCTTGCGCGCCGAGCTTCGCCGGGCCCCACGGCCCGTTATCGATCTGGATGTCGACCGCCGAGATCCCGCGGTGCTGTGCCCAGGCGATGCCCGACACCGTCACCGGTCCGGCCGGCATGCTCGCGCCACGCTTCGGCACGTCGATCCGTGACTCGGTCTTGATCAGGACCTGCTCGGCCCACCCGCGCTCGACCCAGTACGCCGAGTAGGCCTCATACGTCGTGGCCTCGATGTCGGTGATCCACTTGCACGCCGACTCGTAGCCGTACAGCCCGGGGATCACCATCCGGACGGGGAACCCGTGTTGCAGCGGCAGCGGCTCACCGTTCATCGCGACCACGAGCATCGCGTCGCGCCCGTCGAGCGCCACCGACGCCGGCGTCCCGGTCGTGAACCCGTCGGTCGAACGCGAGACCAACTGCGTCACGCCGGCTCGGATGCCGGCTTCCTGCAGCAGCGGCGCGAGCAGCGTGCCCGTCCACCGTGCGTTGCCGATGTAGTGGCCGCCGACCTCGTTCGACACGCAACACAGCGTCACGTCGCGCTCGATCAACGGCCGAGCGATCAGCTGATCGAAGTCCAGGGTCATCGGTGTGTCGACCATCCCGTGGATCGTCAGCGTCCAGCCATCGGTCTGCACCGCCGGCACGAACAGCGCGGTGTCCACGCGGTAGAACCCGTCGTTCGGCGTGATGAACGGGATCTCGCCGGGCACATCGAGGTCGGCGCCGGCGGGTGTTGGCTTGCCCGTGTCGCCGACCGACGGCAGACGGACCGCGGAGCGTGACGCGGAGGCTTCGGACCGCCGGACGAGATATTCGCCGACGAACCCCGGCGCCAGGGCGAGCCCCGCGACGACGACGCCGCCGAACAGGAACCGGCGTCGGTCGAGCCCCGCGGGCACCGCCGGCTCGGCGTCGGCCTCGGTCCGCTCGACGATCGGGGGCAGCCCCGCCCGGCCGCGTAACCACACATATGCCCACAGGCCGGCCGCCGTCCCGGCGGATGACGGGACGGCCGCGAGGAGCCCGTTCGCCGGGCGCGTGACCGCGGCGAGCGCGCCGATCGTGCCGAGCACGATGAGTCCGATGATGCCCGCGCGGGGACGACGCAGCGACACGATGCCGAGCACGACCGCCGCGATCGTGAGCACGATACCGATGCCGAGCAGCAGGGCGGTCTTGTCGTCGGTGCCGAACGTGTCGATCGCGAACCGCTTCAGCCACTCGGGCGAGGCGTCGACGGCCGCTGCGCCCACGGCAAGCACCGGCGCCGTCCCCGTGCCGATCAGCCCGGCGGCAAGCGTCGCCGTGCCGATGGCGACCGCGCCGGACAGGACGCCGATCGCGGCGCCGACGGGCCATCGCACGTCGGGCGGGTCGCCCTGTGCCGATCCCATACGCCTCCAGTGTTTCCGGGTCCCTCAGGCATTACGGCGCGGGCGCCGTGAGGTTTCGACCGGTTCAGATCGTGGCCGAGCGCGTCCCGGTTGCGATGAGGAGGAACACGAGCCCCGCGACCGCGAGCCGGTACAGCATGAAGATCAGGAAGTCGTGGGTGCGGAGGTACCGGAGCAGGAACCAGATCACGAGGAACCCGCTCACCGCCGCGGCAAGGAACCCCGCCAGGAACTGCGCGCCGTAGCCCTGGAACCCGTTCTGCATGAGGTCGAGCCCCTTCGCGCCGCCGGCGCCCGCGATGATCGGGAGCGCGAGCAGGAACGAGAAGCGCGCCGCCGCCTCGCGGTTGAGGCCGATCAGGCGGCTCGCCGTGATCGTCACGCCGGACCGGGACACGCCCGGCTGCAACGCGAGCGCCTGCGCGATGCCGACGAATAGGCCGGTACGCATCCCGACCGAGTCGAGGTCGCGGTCCTGTCGCGCCAGCTTGTCGACGACATAGAGAACGACGCCGAACACTGCCAGCATCACCGCGATCAGCCATGGTTGCCCCAGCTTGTCTTCGATCACCGACTCGAGCGCGACGCCTGCGATAACGCCCGGGATCGTGCCGATCACGAGCGCCCAGGCCAGGCGCTCGTCCGGTGTGCGGATCGCCCGCGCACCGATCGATGCGAAGAACGCCTTGATGTAGACCCAGAGGTCGCGACGGAAGTAGATGACCGCGCCCACGAACGTGCCCATGTGCAAGGCCACGTCGAACGTCTTGTTCAGCGCCGGGTCGTCGACGATCTGCCACCCGAACATCCAGGGGACGAGGATCAGGTGGCCGCTGCTCGAGATCGGTGCGAACTCCGTGATGCCCTGGACGAGGCCGAGGATGATCGCCTGAAGGATGGTCATTGCGCGGGAGTCTATCCCGGTGGTGTGATCCACCCCAACGATGCGCTCGGAGTCGGCGATGGTGCGTCCGGCGCACGTGCGGCCAAGCCGAGCGTCCCCGCCGCGGCCGCCTGCAGCAGCTGGCGCGCGGTCTCGGGATCGATGTCAAGCGTGACCGGCACGTCGCCGTTTTCACCCGCAGAGACCTCTGCGTCGCCGATCGCGATGATCCGAAGGTCCTCGCCGACGAGCGTCGTGTAAGGACGTGCCCCCGTGAACGTCGCGTACGCGTCGACCCGGTCGGCCGAGGTGACCCCGTCCGGCACCGACGCGAATCCGACGGTCACCGCCACGTTGCCCGGCTCGACGGCGACCGCGAAGTGGCTCGTGCCGAGCCGGGCATCGACCAGCACCTCGCCTGCCAGCACCGGCCCGCCGGAGACCTTGCCGATCGCCGCCGCGGTCGTCGTCACCGCGTCGGGCGGCAGATACACGGCGGGCAGCTGCTGGATCCGCACGTCGGCCGGCCCGATGACGGCGCCCGCCGCGAGGTCGTGCGCCGCAACCACAGCGTCGACGGCCGGCCCGGCGGCCCCCTGTGCTTGTTCCGCGCGTGCGACCTCGCCCCGTACCGCCAGGAACGACACGAGCGCGAGCATGCCGGCAAGGCCGAACAGCACCTTGGACGACATCGGCAGCCTGCGTCCGAACCCCGGCAAGCGCATGCGGGGACGCTACGCAGCGCACGCTCGCCCGGCTGTGCGCGACGTCACATCAGTCGACGGGTCGGAGGTGATCCTTCCGCTTCTCGAGCGGCATCGTCTTCAACCGGAACTCCTCGAGCTCCCGGCGTCCGACGATCGACGCGACCGCCTCCTGGATCCGGTCCCCGAGCTGCTCCGTGTCGTCCTCGGTCACGAACGAGAGCTCGATCCGCACCAGCTGGCGCGCCATCAGCTGCTCCCCGCGAGCGCCTGTCCGCAGGTGCATCCCCGTTCCGCCGGCACGCCCGGGATCGCCGCGAACAAGAGGTCGCGGAGCGCCTCGATGTTCTCGCCGAACACCTTAAGCACCTCGTGGTGGGACACGGGCGCGATCCCGTCGACGCCGACGTCGTAGTCCGTGACGAGCGCGACGTTCGCGAAGCAGAGCTCCGCCTCCCGCGCCAACGTCACCTCGGGGAACTGCGTCATCCCGATCACGTCGCCGCCGATCTGCGTGAACATGCGCGACTCGGCACGGGTCGAGAACCGCGGCCCTTCGATCACCACCATCGTGCCGCCGTCTCGATGCTCGATGCCGAGCTCGCCGGCCGACGCGACGAGCGAGGCGCGAAGCTCCGGGCAGTACGGGTCGGCGAAGGACACGTGCGTCGTCACCGGCCCGTCGAAGAACGTGTACGCGCGCGACTTCGTGAAGTCGATGGCCTGGTCGGAGACGACGAAGGTCTTGGGCGCGATGTCGCCGCGCAGCGACCCCGCCGCGCTCGGCCCGAACAACCGCGTCACGCCGAGTTCCTTCATCGCCCAGACGTTCGCGCGGTACGGCACGAGGTGCGGCGGGAACTCGTGATCCTTCCCGTGCCGCGGCAGGAACGCGACCCGCCGCCCGCCGATCGTGCCGATCGTGATCGCTGCGCTCGGCGCGCCGTAAGGCGTGTCGACGGTCACCTCCTCGGGGTCGTCGAGGAAGGCGTAGAAGCCGGACCCCCCGAACACCCCGATCTCGGCGCTGCTCACGAAGACCCCTCCTTCTTCGTTGTGGTGGACGACGACGCGGATGTATCGCTCGGCGTCTCCTTCTTGGTGGTGCCGGCGTCCGTCGAGGCCGTCTTCTTCTCGGAGTCCTTCTTCGACTCGTCGGCGGGCTTGGACTTCTTGCCGTGGTCCGTCGCGTAGAACCCGGAGCCCTTGAACGAGATCGCGGGCGGCGCGAACACCTTGCGAAGCTCCCCGCCGCACTCTGGGCAGTGCGTCAGCGGGTCGTCGCTCATCTTCTGCACGATGTCGAACGTGTGCCCGCAGTTGCGGCATCGATACTCGTAGGTGGGCATGGCCGGGCAAGTGTAATCACCCCCCACCGATAGACTCGGCCGCCATGACCATCCGCACCGCGGTGATCCCGGCGGCGGGCCTCGGCACCCGCTTCTTGCCTGCGACGAAGGCACAACCGAAAGGTCTGCTGCCGATCGTCGATACGCCGACGATCCAGTTGGTGGTCGAAGAGGCGCTGGCAGCCGGGCTCGAGGACGTGATCGTCGTGCTCGGTCCAGGCCAAGAGGCACTCCGTGCCCACTTCGCTCGCGACGCAGCCCTCGAGAAGGAGCTCGAGGCGCGCGGCAAGGTCGATGCGCTCGCGGCGGTTCGGCGGGCGACTCGCTCCGAGGTTCGGTTCGTCGTTCAGGAGGAGGCGCTGGGGCTGGGCCACGCGGTGTCGGTCGCGGCCCCGCTCGTCGGCGACGCGCCGTTCGCGGTGCTGCTCGGCGACGACCTGATCGACCCCACGCTGCCGTTGCTGAGGTCGATGCTCGCCGCGTCGGCGCGAACCGGCGGATCGGTGGTCGCGGCGATGCACGTGGGCCCGCGCGAGATCGCGATGTACGGCTGCATCACGCCCGGCGACACCGATGGCGAGCTCGTCCGCGTCGCATCGATCGTCGAGAAGCCCGACCCGGACGAGGCGCCGTCGGATCTCGCGGTGATCGGGCGGTACGTGTTCACGCCGGGGATCGTCGATGCCCTGGCGACGACGACGCCGGGCGCCGGCGGCGAGATCCAGTTGACCGACGCGATCGGCGCGCTCGCCCGAACCGAACCCGTCTTCGCCTATCCCTTCGACCGCGGCCGGTACGACGCCGGCAACCCGCTCGATGCGTTGGAGGCGCAGGTCGCCTTCGCGCTCCAGCGCGGCGACCTCGGTCCGTCGCTGCGGGCCCGGCTCACCGAGCTGCTCGCGGAGGGCTAACCGGTGTTCCGCCGTCGCCCCTGGCGGGGTTGGGAAGACCTCGCACCGATGCAGGAGCTTCTCGCGCGCGCGTTGCGCGACACGCCGGATCGCGCCTTCTTCCATCCCGGCGATCTGGCGTGGTGGGTCGGGTGGCCGTTGCAGACGCCCGACGAGCTCGCGGCGCGGATCTCGATCGTCGAGGACGATGGCGCCATCGTCGGCTGGCAATACATGGATCGCGAAGACGTCAACGAGTGGGTCGATCCCGCGGCATCCGACCCCGACAGGGTGTGGCGCGAGCTCGACGCGGCGCTCGAGGCGCGACGCGACCTCGCGCGCTCGATCCGGGGAGACGACGCGGCCGGCGACGCGCGGCTGCGCGCCGCCGGGTACCAGCCGATGGACGAATACATGATCGGCTTCTCGATCGACCTGGCCGACCTCGACCTTGGCCTGCACGACGACCGGGTGCGACCGGTCGCCATCGGCGACGACCTCACGGGGCGCGCGTCGGTGACGCGGGCCGCCTTCCGCAGCGAGCGCGTGTCGTTCGAGCGATACGTGCAGGAGTACGACGCGTTCACCAGGTCCCCCGCGTACCCGCTGGGGTGGGATCTCGTTGCCTGGGCGCGCCCCGATCGCGCCGCAGCGTGCACCATCGCGTGGCCCGATCCCGTCAGTCGCGTCGGGAGCTTCGAGCCCGTCGCTGCACACCCGGACTTCCATCGGCGGGGATACGCCACGGCGGTGATGCGTGAGGGCCTCCGGCGGCTCCGCGACGACGGCATGCGCCGCGCGGTCGTGTTCACGCGGATGGACAACGATCCGGGGATCGCGCTGTACCGGTCGGTCGGGTTCCGCGACGACAACATCCAGCGCTGGTTCAGCAGGTCCTGACGCGACCTGCGGATACACTGCTCGCATGGCGCGTGCCGTGCACGATCACGACTCGGCCGAGGGGCTCGTCCCGCTCGAGCGGGCTCGCGAGACCGTTCTGTCCCAGATCCATCCGCTGCCCCCGATCGAGCTGCCGCTCACCGATGCCTACGGCTGCGTCGCCGCCACCGACATCAGGTCGACGGTCGATCTTCCCGAGTTCGCGTCCAGCGGGATGGACGGGTACGCGGTGCGGGCCGCCGACGTCGCGAACGCCTCGCCGGGATCGCCGGCGGAGCTCAAGGTGGTCGGCCGCGCGATGATCGGCCACCGTCCGGAGGCGACGGTCGGGATGGGCGAGGCGGTGGCGATCGCGACCGGCGCCCCGATCCCGAGCGGCGCCGACGCCGTCGTTCCGATCGAGAACGCGGTGCCCAACGAGGATGAAGATCTCGTCCGACTGCTCGAGGCGGTTCCCGCCGGCCGGCATGTGCGGCCGCAGGGCGAAGATGTCCCCGCCGGCACCGTCCTCGTGCCCGCCGGTAAGCGTCTCGGCGCGCCGGAGATCGGACTGCTCGCGAACGCCGGCGTCCCGCATCCGCTCGTGCATCCACGGCCCCGCGTGATCGTCTTCTCGACGGGCGACGAGCTCGTGCCGCCGACCGAGACCCCGACCTTCGGACAGGTGCGCGACGCGAACGCCTACACCTTGTTCGGCGCGCTCCGCGAGGTCGGCGCGATGCCCGTGCTCGCCGGCATCGTGCACGACGACCCCGAGGCGCTGAAGGAAGCCGTGTTCAGCTACGAGATCCAGGCCGACGCGTTCGTGTCGTCCGGTGGTGTGAGCGTCGGCGAGCGCGACGTCGTGAAGGCCGCGTTCTTCAAGCACGGCGATGTCGCGTTCTCCAAGGTCGCGATGCAGCCGGGGATGCCGCAGGGCTTCGGGTTCATCGAAGGGAAGCCGTTCTTCGGGCTGCCGGGCAACCCCGTGAGCGTGTTCGTGAGCTTCGAGATGTTCGTCCGGCCGGCGATGTTGAAGATGATGGGCCGCGGCCATCTCGGGAGACCTGAGGTCGCCGCGGTGCTGACACATGACGTCAGCGGGCCGCGTGACAAGACGGTGTTCGCGCGCGTCGAGCTGGTCCGCGACAGCGACGGCTGGCGCGCCACCCCGACCGGTGGTCGCGGCTCGAACCTCATCTCGACGGTCGCGCGTGCCAACGGGCTCGCGGTGCTGCCGCCGGGGATCGGGACCGCGTCGGCGGGCGAGCGCGTGTCGGTCCTGCTGTTCCGCGCGACGGAGGACTAGTGGCCGATTCGCAGGCAGGCGCGGACGGCGTCACGCGGATCGTCGAGGTCGGCGCGAAACCCGAGACTGCGCGCGAGGCGACCGCGGAGGGCTGGCTGCTCACGACGGCCGATGCGGCAGCCGAGCTCGTAGCCGGCACGAAGAAGGGCTCGCCGATCGAGACAGCGAAGATCGCAGCGATCGGCGGCGTGAAACGCACGCCCGACCTGTTGCCGCACTGTCACCCGATCCGCGTGACCGGCGTCGACGTCACGGTCGAACCGGAAGACGACGGCCGGATCCACGTCGTCGTCACGGTCCGCGCGATCGATCGCACCGGCGTCGAGATGGAGGCGCTCACCGGCGTCGCGGCAGCGGCGCTCTCGCTGTACGACACCGCGAAGGCCTTCGACCGCCGCGCGCGGATCGAGGGCATCCGCCTTCTGGCGAAGTCCGGCGGCAAGAGCGGCGCGTTCGTCGCCGACCCTTAGTGATCTGGCCGTAACCGGCGTTGGGAGACCCTTTCCACAGGACTTCCACATGCTGGGGAAAATCACATCGATGTGCTTCTCGGGCACCACATGTGGTGCTACGGTCCCGGTCCAGCCTAGATATTGTGTCGCATCCGGGGATCGGCGGACAGGAGGCTGGCCCATGCAGTGGTTGCTGCTCGGGGTCTTAGTCATCATATGGGCGGCGTTCCTCATACCGATCGGACGGAGGCGGTCCGACAACCGGAGCGTCGAAGACTTCGAACGCAGGATGGAGCTCTTGGCGAACGCAGAGGTACACGGCACGACCGGCCGTTGGATCGTCACCCCCCGCAAAGGTGTCCGCTTCCTCGGGCCGCGTGAGCGGCGACAGGCGCGAGCGCGTGCGCGTCGGCGACGCATCTTCGTCTTCCTGCTGGAGGCCATCGGTCTCACGCTGCTCATCGGTGTCGTCCCGCCGCTTCGTGTCGCGTGGTACGTCAGCGCCACGCTCGGCGGTCTTCTTTTGTTGTACGTGTGGGCGCTGCTCGTGATCAAGGCACGCGCCGCCGCAGCGCCGCCGCGTGTCGTCACTGCGCCGCAACGGATCGTCGAGCCACGGCCGACGATCGAACCCGATCAGCACGTCGCCGTGTTCGCCGCCGCCGGCTCCTGACGGTCGCCCCGAACCCCTCTGCTACGCTGGCCGATCCCGGGGGTGTAGCTCAGTCCGGTAGAGCACTGCGTTCGCAACGCAGGGGTCAGGGGTTCAAGTCCCCTCACCTCCACCGGTCTTCACGTCTCAGGCGACCGCCACGCATCGCGAGGAGCGCTCCGTGGATCAACGTGTGAGTGTCATCACCCTCGGCGTCGCCGATCTCGACCGTGCGCGCACCTTCTATGAGTCGCTTGGCTGGACAAGCCCGTCCGTGCCGGCCGACGGCGTCGTTTTCTTCCAATGCGGCGGGATGGTGGTCGCACTCTGGAGCCGCGCGTCGTTGGCGGAGGACTCCGTTGTGGAAGACCCCGGCGGCTGGGGCGGCGTCACCTTGGCCTACAACGTCGGGTCCCCCGAGGAGGTCGACGCGGTCCTCGAGGAGGCTCGCGGGGCCGGCGCCACGGTCGGCCGGGCGGGCGCGGCCACCTTCTGGGGCGGCTACTCAGGGGTGTTCATCGATCCCGACGGCCACCCGTGGGAAGTTGCGCACAACCCGTTCTGGGCCATCGGTCGGGATGGGGGCGTCACGATCTAGCGCGGGCTAGGCCCTGCGGTCGTTGCATCGGGGTCCCGGGCAGGGGACCATCGTGGCCTCGTTCGGAACTGGAAGGGGCTCGGTCATGGGCGACGGCAAGATCAGCTACGCCGGGATCGGCGCGGCGGTCGCAGGCGTCATCGGTATCCTCGGGATCTATTCCCATTGGTGGGAGTCGGACTTCTACACGTTCAACGGCACGGCGGACATCTCGGGCCAGCTCGCGCTCGGCATGGCGATCGGGCTGTTCGCGATGGGCGCCGCCTACGTGCTGATCTCTGACCCGCAGATCCGCCGGGTCACCGGCGCACTGGCGACGCTGTTCGCGGTCGTCCTGACGCTTTCGTGCGTGTGGGGGCTGCTGCGTACCGACAACATCGCGCCGACCGCCAGCGCGTCGATGGGCTTGTTCGTCTCGGCGCTCGGTGGCGTCCTCGGGATCGCGGCCGGACTGCTCGTGATGCGTGACAGCGCGCAGAGCGAAGCCGCCGATGAGGTGCCGGCGGCCTCGGACGTCCCGATGACGGCGGACCCGGACACGACAGCGGACACCACCTGAGCGCAGATCTTCCCGTCGGACATCCGTGGTTCGCCGCCGAGAACGCCGGCGCTGGGATCTCGCGCCTGTGGGAGCCGTACGTCGACGAGATGTTGACGTCCAACGTCTGGCACGTGCCCGGCGCCGACGTCGATCTGATCGTCGATACGGCCAACGGCGTCGGCCCGCTGCTCCCGCATGTCGAACCGCTGACCGCGGGCAAGCCGGTGATCGCCTTCGCGACGCACGGGCATTTCGATCACGTCGGCGGGCTACACGAGTTCGGTGACCGGCGCGTACACGCCGCGGATGCGGACATGACGCGCGCTCCCTTCGCGATGCGTCTCCTACGCGAGAACTTCCCCGAAGGCACCACGGAGATGTACGCGTACTACGACGTCCCGATTCCCGACGTGGCGCTCCGCGCGATCCCGGCTCCGGGCTTCGACGTGGCGGCGTGGGTGACGCCCGGCGCGGAGCCGACGACGCTCCTGGCCGAAGGCGACACGATCGACCTCGGCACGCGAACGTTCATGGTGCTGCACACGCCGGGGCACACGGCGGGCTCGGCGTGCCTGTTCGACGAGCATGACGGCACGCTGTTCAGCGGCGACGCGGTCTACGTCGACGCCGCGCTTGATTGGGAAGACGCCGTGTCGATGTCGGCCTCACTTCGGCGGCTCGCCGATCTCGAGGCGCGGATCGTTCATGCAGGGCATGAACGATCCTTCGATGGCACGGAGCTCAAGGCGACGGCCGAAGCATGGGTTGCGCGGCTCGGCGCCTGACGG
>DASYOY010000148.1:0-4390 GCA_036007245.1 Actinomycetota bacterium
CCCCCTCAGTTGGCGGGAGCCGGCTGCCGAGGACGGGGCCTCGGCAGCCGGTTCCTCGTGCGACCCACCGTAGGCGACGACCACGGCGATGCAACAGAGGTCGGCCGGCCCTCGGCCATCGGCCCCAACGCGCCGTCGGGCGATCACCCCTCAGCAGACGCGCGAAGGGCGCCCCGGCGAACCGGGACGCCCTTCCAGACCGCGCGCGGGGCTCTAGATGTCGAAGTACAGGCTGAACTCGTACGGGTGCGGCCGCAGCCGGACCGCGTCGCGCTCCTCCAGTCGCTTGTACTCGATCCAGGTGTCGATCACGTCCTGCGTGAAGACCCCGCCCTCGAGCAGCCACTGGTGGTCGGCCTCCAGCGCGTTCAGCACTTCCTCCAGGTCGCCGGGGACCTGCTTCACGTTCGCCTTGTCCTCGGGCGGCAGGTCGTACAGGTCCTTGTCGATCGGCTCCGGCGGCTCGACCTTGTTCTTGATCCCGTCGAGACCCGCCATCAGCATCGCGCTGAACGCGAGATACGGGTTGCACGACGGGTCGGGCGTCCGGAACTCGATCCGCTTGGCCTTCGGGCTCCGCCCGCCGACCGGGATCCGCACACACGCGCTTCGGTTCCGCTGCGAGTACACGAGCATGATCGGCGCCTCGTAGCCCGGAACCAGCCGGCGGTACGAGTTCGTCGTCGGGTTCGTGAACGCGAGGAGCGCCGGCGCGTGCTGGATCAGCCCGCCGATGTACCAGCGCGCGAGGTCGCTGATGCCGCCGTAGTTGACCTCGTCCCAGAACAGGGGCTCGCCACCGGCCCAGAGGCTCTGGTGGGTGTGCATCCCCGAGCCGTTGTCCTGGAACAGCGGCTTCGGCATGAACGTGACCGTCTTGCCGTTCTGATACGCCGTGTTCTTGACCACGTACTTGTACTTCATGACGTTGTCCGCCGTGGTCAGCAGCGTGTCGAACCGCATGTCGATCTCGGCCTGGCCCGCGGTGCCGACCTCGTGGTGGTGCACCTCGATCGTGAGACCCACCTTCTCGAGGTTCAGCACCATGTCGGTCCGCAGGTCCTGGTACTTGTCCATCGGCGGCAGCGCGAAGTACCCGCCCTTGTAGCGCGGCTTGTACCCGAGGTTCCCGCCCTCTTCTTCGCTGCCGGACTTCCAAGCGCCTGCGACGGAGTCGATGTGATAGAAGCCCTCGAACTGGCTCTGGTCGTAGCGGATCGAGTCGAAGATGTAGAACTCCGCCTCGGGCCCGAAGTACGCGGTGTCGGCGATCCCGGTCTGCTCCAGGTAGAGCTCGGCCTTCTTCGCGATGTTGCGGGGATCGCGCGAGTAGTCCTCACCGGTGATCGGGTCCTTCACGAAGCACGTGATGTTCAGCGTGGGGTGCTTGGTGAACGGGTCCATGTAGGCGGTGCTCGGGTCGAGGTCCAGGAGCATGTCCGACTCCTGGATCTCCTGGAACCCGCGGATCGAGGAGCCGTCGAAGGGCTGCCCCTCGGCGAACTTCTCCTCGGTCATCTCGTGGATGGGCAGTGACAGGTGCTGCACCTGGCCCGGCAGGTCGGTGAAGCGCAGATCCACGATCTGTGCCCCGGCCTCCTTGGCCATGGCGATGACGTCCTTGGGCGACTTCGGGCTCCCCACCGTGCTGCTCCTTCCCCTCCGACAACGACGACCCACCGAGGGTAGGGGAGCGATGCGCGGGTTCTATTACCCCGGCGTTAACTCTTCGTTACGGGCGGCCTTGGTGCACCTTGTTCGAAGCGAAGTCGACATGGAGCGGAGTGATCCCGCCCGGCAGCAGCAGGTCGAGTCCGTCTGGGGTGTTGAGGTAACCCGGACCGGTTCCGGCGACGCCGGTGTGCCCGTATTGGAAGACGATGGTGTTGGTCGTCGGATCGATGAGGACGACCCGGTGGTTGTAATCGTCGTTGACCGCGATGAGGCCGTTGGGGAGCGGTGCGCCCAGGCTCGGGTGGTCGAGCTCACCGGAACCGCTGGTCGGGCGGTATGTCCAGAGCGCCTTCCCATCGGACGTGAACCGGATCACCGCACCGGGGTGCGAGTAGTCGACGACCAAGAAGGAGCCGTCTGCCATCGGCTGCGGATCGGACGGAACGTGGAGCCCGGGAACCGGCGTCGACCACAAAACCTTGCGCTTCGCGCTCATCTCGCTGACGTGCGCTCCGTTGATCTCCGAGATGAGCAGGTTGCCGTTCGGGAGAGGCGTGCCGCCGTTGGGGTATCCGACGGTGTTGGGCAGGCCCGGCGTGCAGTCGCCGGTCTTCCCGATCTGGCCGCTCGGTGAGCCGGCCGCGTTGAAGAACAGGATCCGGCAGTTCTTGGCGTCCGCGACCACGAGCCCGCCGCCGGGGTAGGGATACAGGTCGTCGGGCTGGTGCACGTAGCCCGGCGCGGACCCGCCGACGCGCGGATGCCCGTAGGTCCAGAGCGTCTTACCGCTCGGATACGCGATCTCGGTGAGGACGTCGTTCTCCTCCTCGTTGACGAGGATGGCGTTGCCGCCGTGCACCCAGAACGCGTCGTCCGGGAAGTAGAAGGGGAGTGTCGGCGCCGGCATTGACGGCGAGGGGTACTGCCACACCACGTGCCCCGTCGGGTCGAGCACCAGCAACCGGTTGTTGCCGCGGTCGGCGACCAGCAGGCGGCCGGCGAACGGGCGCGCAGCTGCCGACGCCGGCAGGTGTGCCGCAAAGGGCGTCGACAGCTGGAGTGGGTGCTTGTCGGCCGGTGTGACCGACTGCAACGTGATCGGCTTCGTCTGGAGCACGGTTGGGGTCGTCGAGATCGCGGCGCCGCCGAGCAGGGTCGCCGTTCCATCCGACGCTTGCGTGATGGCGGCGTCGGACAGGCCGATAGGAAGCGCCGGCGCCTTCGTCGTCTGGCCGGTCGACGGGTCGATCGCCGTCACCGTCGTGAGCGCGTTGCCGACGGTGTCCCGCCCGCCGGCGACGTAGACCGTGCCGTTGTCGGTGAACGCCATCGCGTGCGCGGTTGCCACCGGCAGCGTTCCGATCGTCTTGACCGACCCGGTAGACGGGTCGACCGACGAGATGCGGTCGGTCTCGCTGCCGTTCTGCAGCATCCCGCCCGCGACGATCAGCTCGTTGCCGGCCGCCGCGACCGCCGCGTACCGAACGCCGGCGGGCAACGTCGCGACCTTCTTGAACGTCGTGCCGTTGGTTGTGGACCAAACAGTCGGTTGCGCGGTCGTTCCGTTATAGCCGCCAACGAGATAGACGGTCTTGCCGATCATCGCCGCGGTGAGGTCGGACAACGCCATCGGGAGATGGCCGATAACCGACGCCTTCCGCGTCGAAGGGTCGAACGCCTGCACCGTGTCGACGGATGTCGACGAGCCTCCGCCGAACACGATGAGCTTGCCGCCGAGCAGTTCCCCAGCCGCGTCGTGGAAGACCTGCGGCATCGTGCCGATCCGCGCGATGTGCCCGGTCGCGGGGGAGAACGAGAAGACGCCGTTGGTCGAGGCGCCGGTCGAGTCGAGCCCGCCCGCGATCAAGATCTGCTTCCCGTCGGTCACGGCGACCTCGCGCTCTACAGGCGCGGGCAGCTGGTGCGGGGCTCGCACGAACTTCACCGACGTTGCGGCCTGTCCGGACGGGGCCGGTCCGCTCGGGATCGCCGAGGTTGGCGGCACGCCCGATGCGCTCGGCGACTCGGACTGCGGCGACATGTTCGACGTGCACGCCGCCAGGGCGAGCGCCACGACGGGCATCCACCACCGGTATCGGATGCCCCCGCGCGCCGCCATCGAATGAGGAGCCTAGGCGTCGGGTATGGCGAACGCGTGGCGGTTCGGTTTGAGCGACCCCAGAAAGAGGCGAGGGGCCGGCGCCGAAGCGCCGGCCCCTTGTGCGCCAGGGGGGGATGGGTGAGATCTGTGCTACCAGTCGCGCGAGCGGCTCCGCTTCCGGCCGTCCTCTCCGGTCGACCGGACGCGGACCTTCGCCGGCTCGCGCTGCATGAACGTGGCTGCGACGGCGGCGCCGAGGGGGATGAGTCCCAACGTGGGGACGAGCTTCGCTGTCGTGAGCCAGGCGTTCATGGCCAAGACATCGGCCCCCGCGCGCTCGCGCGCACAGAGTTCCTTGGAGTCATTTCCTGCTGGCCGCGACGTGCTAGGTCATGGGGCGGGAGCCCGGGTGGTAGGCCGAAGGGCTCAGTCCTCGGCGCGAGCTCGGTAGCCCACCGACCGCACGGTCTCGATCACGTCCTCGTGCTCGGGGCCGAGCTTGGCTCGCAGCCGTCTGACATGCACGTCTACCGTCCGCGTGCCGCCGTAGAAGTCGTAGCCCCACACCTCGCGAAGCAGCGCCGGCCTCGTGTAGACCCGCCCTGGATGGGTCGC
>DASYOY010000149.1:0-13773 GCA_036007245.1 Actinomycetota bacterium
GAGAAGATGCACGTGACCTCGTTCAACCGGGCCGACCACATCTTCTTCCAGGCGAAGATCGTCGGCGGGGATCATGCGGGCGAGCACGCGATGTTCGTCGTCGACAAGGACACGCCCGGCGTCCGGCTGGTGCGCGAGCCCCGCTACACGCACACCTACCCCGACACGCACGCGATCGTCGCGTTCGACGATGTGCGGGTGCCGGTCGCGCAGCTGATCGGCGCCGAGGGCGACGGGATGAGCTTCACCTACGCGTGGTTCCGCTACGAGCGGCTGATGATCGCGGCACGGTGCTGTGGCGCGGCCGAACGCCTCATCGAGGAGGCCACAGCCTTCGCCAAGGAGCGCGTACAGTTCGGTCAGCCGATCATCGAGAACCAGGCGATCTCCCATATGCTCGCCGACTCGCTGACCGAGCTGTGGGCCGCACGACTGATGACGTACCGCTTGGCCGAGAACATCGACGCAGGCGCCGACGTGAAGATCCAGCACGCGCAGTGCTCGATGGCAAAGCTGTACACGAGCGAGATGGCCGGTCGCGTCGCCGACCGCGCGGTCCAGATCTTCGGTGGGCGCGGCTACATGCGCGAGAACGTCGCCGAGCGGTTCTGGCGTGAGGTCCGCGTCGACCGCATCTGGGAAGGCACGAGCGAGATCCAACGCGAGATCGTCGCCGATCAGCTGGTCAAGCGAGGGGCGCAAGCGCTCGTCGGCTGAGCCGGCGCTGCCGGGCCACCCCTTCTCGTGAGTTCCACATAGTGGAACTGAGTTCCACTATGTGGACCTGGCACAACTGGGTCGGCGGCGAGGCGGTAGCGCCGAGCTACGCCGAGCTGTCCTCGGTCGCCTGTCGAACCTCGTTGCGCCGGCGCGCGGCGATCACGTTGATGATCGCGATCACCAAGCCGGCCAAGAAGATCGACGTCCCCATCACGAACACCTGCGGCGGGATCCCGACCTTCACCGCGCCGTAGACCCACAACGGGAAGGTCACCGTCTGCCCCGCCACGAAGTTCGTCGTCACGAAGTCGTCGATCGACAGCGCGAACGCGAGCAGCCCGCCGGCCAAGATCCCCGGCCAGATCAAGGGCAGCGTGACCTTATAGAAGGTCACCCACGCATTGGCATAGAGGTCTTGCGCGGCCTCCTCGATCTCTCGATGGAAGCCCGACAATCGGGCGCGCACGACTATCGCGACGAACGCGATGTTGAACATCACATGGGCTACGAAGATGCTGAGAAGTCCCATCGGGAAGCGCAGGAGGACGAAGAACGACAGCAGGGCCGCGCCGAGCACGATCTCGGGCGCCGCGATGTTCATGAACATCACGGTCTCCGTGGTTCCCGAGCCGCGGAAGTGATACCGGACCAGCGCCAGCGCGATCAGGGTCCCCAAGAACGTGGCGACGATCGTGCTGATGACCGCGATGTAGAGCGAGTTCCACAGCGACGAGGTCAGGTCTGGCACCGCGTTCCACTGCTTCCACCACTCGACCGTGAAGCCCTGCCACCGGAAGGAGACCTTGGGCGTCACGGCCGTTCCCGACGCAGCGTTGGAGTTGAAGCTGTACAGGATCATCACCGCGATCGGGATCAGCAGGTACGCGATGACCAGCCCGGTGTAGGTAGCCAGCAAGATGTCGGAGAGCTTGCGCTTGGGCTTCTTGGCAACGGGGCGATACTCGACCTCCGCGGGGATGACGGGCTCGACGGTGGTGGAGGAGGCGGTCACAGGTATTCCTCGATCTGGCGGGTCCCGAGCACGCGCGCGTACAGGATGATGCCGACCAGCAGGATGAGCATCAAGATGAACGACAGGGCCGAGGCGAGCGGGTAGTTCTGATCGTTCAGGAACGCCCGCTGGATCACGTTGCCGATCATCGTGGTGTTCGTGCCGCCGAGGATGTCGTTGTTCACGTAGTCGCCGACGGCCGGGATGAACGTCAGCAGGAACCCGGCGAAGATGCCCGGCACCGACAGCGGCAGGACCACCTTCCGGATCACGTCACGCGGCGTCGAGTACAGGTCGCCCGCGGCTTCGATCACCTGCCGGTCGATCTTCTCCAGCGACACGTAGAGCGGCAGCACCATGAACGGGAGCGAGTTGTACGCGATGCCCGCGATGACCGCCGTCGGCGTCGACAGGACGTGGAAGTTCTGGGGGAGCAGGTGCGCGGACTTCAGCGCCCCCAGGACCACGCCCTCATCGGACAGGATGAACTGCCACGCCAGCGACCGGATCACGAACGATACGAAGAACGGCAGCAACAGGAGGAAGAGGAACGTGGTCTTGTGCTTGCCGCCCTTGAAGGCGATCCAGTACGCGACCGGGTATCCGACGAGCAGGGTCGCGATCGTCACGATCGCGGCGTAGATCAGCGACCGGATGAACTGCGTGTGGAACATCGACAGCGCCGTTGTGTACTCGCCGAAGTGCCACGTGAACCGATAGCCGAGGTCCTTGAACCCGGTCGAAGGAACAGGGGTCTCCAGCGACAACAGCAGCATCGCGACCATCGGGATGAGGAAGAAGATCGCGAGCCACAACCCGCCGGGGCCGATCAGGCCGTACGGCGCGAGCCGCTTCCGGAGGCTGGGCTTGCCGCGCTCTACCCCGTGATGATCGGATCGAACGTGTTGTTCCATTGGTCGAGGTCGTCCGTCCCCTTGTACACGTAGTACGTGTGCGTCTGGTTGTACATCGCCTGATCTGGGAAGACGAGTGGACTGTCCGCGACGGGCTTGCCGCCCGGGAGACTCGCCACGATGGGCTTCGCGTCGGGCACCGGCGTCACGTACCAGATGTAGTTCGCCATCAGCGCGGCGACCTGCGGCTCGTACACATAGTTCATGTAGGTCAACGCATCGAGCGGGTTCTCGGCGCCGACCGGGATGAGCATGTTGTCGTGCCAGAACATGACGCCTTCCTTCGGCACGATGAACTTCAGCTCGGGGTATCCAGTTTGGTTCGCGAGGAAGACGTCGCCCGACCACGCCTGCGTGATCCACGTGTTGCCGTCCTCGAGCTGGTTGATGTAGCCCTGGTCGAAGTAGCCGCGCGGGATGCCGGCGTCCTTCTGCTGCTGCAGCACCTGCGCCGCCTTCGTCCAGTCAGACGGCGTGGACGTCGAGGGCTCGATGCCCAGATGGAGCAGGCCGATGCTGCCCAGCTCGGTGTTGTCGCTCATCATGCCGACGTGGCCGGCGAGCGCGGGATCCCAGAGGTCGGCCAGGCTGTCCGGCTCGCGGCCGAGCGCCTGGGTCGCCTTGGGGCTGTACGCGATCCCGGTGAAGCCCGACTGCCACACGACCGAGTACTTGGTCCCCGGGTCGTACGAGGGGCTCTTGATCGAATCGCTCGCGTATTTCGTGAAGTTGGGGAGCTGGCTGAGATCCAGCGGGATCAGCCAGTTGTTGCCGATCAACTCCGACAGCTGGGCGCCGTTGGTGATCACGATGATGTCCCAGCCGGTGGACTGACCCGACTGGAGCTGCGGCTTGAGCTTGGCGTAGAACGCCTGGTTGTCGTTGATGACCGGCTTGTAGTTGACCTGGATGCCGGTCTGCTTGGTGAACGTGTCGAGCGTCGGATGCGTGCCGTGGCTCGTGTCGATGTAGTACGGCCAGTTGGCGAAGTTCAGCTGGTGGTTGAGCGTCTGCGCGCTCCAGTCGAACGTGCCGGGACTCGTCGATCCTGCGGCGCTGGAGCCGCCGACCCCACACGCATCGAGGAGCGCCGCGAGGCTGACCGCGCCGACCCCGACTCCCGCATATCGGAGGGCGTCTCGGCGGGAGATGCGCCGCTGGGTGAGCCCGCGGATCAGGGCCGGATCGGGTGTCGGGTCCATGTTTCCCCTCCTATGAAGGTGGCCGGAACGGCGAGGGAACGTTAGTCCTCTGTGGCTAGTTCGTCTACGCCGTACAGGCGGATGGGTACTGGATGTACTACGAACGGAAGCTTCTCGCGGTTGGGCGGAGCCGGGCGGACCGCTCGTCGAGGCGACCCCCTTACCGGTTCCACATAGTGGAACCGAGTTCCCCTATGGAGACACCTCGAGGAGGGCATCGCTCGCACCACGGTCGCCATCGGCTCGCAACGCTGATGGGCCGCTTCGTCCACGACCGCACCTGGATAGGCGCCATCCTGGTCCGCGTGGCGATAGGGCGACCTGGGAGCATCTGCCGACATGACCACCTTCTGGCACCCGTTCGCCGATATGGCTGCGCTCGCATCCGGCGGTGAGCTGACGCTCGTCCGTGGCGAGGGCTCCCACGTGTGGGACGCGAACGGAGCGCGCTACCTCGACGCGACCGCGGGCCTTTGGTTCGCGAACGTGGGACACGGGCGAACCGAGATCGCAGACGCTGCGGCGGAACAGATGCGGCGCCTCGCCGCGTACCACACGTTCGGCGACCTCACGAACGAACCGACGGCGACGCTGACCGATCGGGTCTCGGCGATCGCGCCGATGCCGGACGCGAAGGTCTTCCTGACGAGTGGCGGCTCGGATTCGATCGACACGGCGACCAAGATGGTCCGGCGCTTCTGGTCCCTCACCGGTCAACCCGAGCGCACGGTGCTGATCCGACGCGAGCATGCCTACCACGGCATGCATGCGGCGGGCACCTCGCTCGCAGGGATCCGCGCGAACGCCGACGGCTACGGCCCGCTGCTCCATGAGGTCGTCGAGGTTCCGTGGGACGATGCGGACGCGCTCTACGAGACGATCGACCAGCTCGGACAGGGCCGGGTGGCGGGGTTCTTCTGTGAGCCCGTGATGGGCGCCGGTGGGGTCTTCCCTCCGCCGCCGGGCTACCTGGAGAAGGCGCGCGGGATCTGTCGCGACCTCGGGGTGCTGTTCATCGCGGATGAGGTGATCACCGGGTTCGGGCGGTGCGGGGCGTGGTTCGCGAGCGAACGCTTCGGGCTCGAGCCGGACCTCATCACGTGCGCGAAGGGCATCACGAGCGGCTACCTGCCGCTCGGCGCGGTGATCGCGGGACCGACGGTGTGGGAGCCGTTCTGGCGTGAGGGCGCCGGGATGTTCCGGCACGGCTACACCTACAGCGGGCACGCCGCGGTCTCGGCCGCGGCGGTGGCCAACCTCGACATCATCGAACGCGAAGGGCTCGTCCGGCGCGCGGCCGAGCTCGAGGGTGTGTTGCTCACCGGTCTGCAGACCCTCGCGACCCATCCGCTCGTGCGCGAGGTCCGCGGTGGCGTGGGTGTGCTCGCCGCGGTGCAGCTGACCGACCGCTTGGCGTCGGATCCCGCCGCGCTCGGCCGCGTTGTGCCGGCGCTCCGCGAACGCGGCATCATGGGACGCGTGCTGGCCGGG
Organism: Actinomycetota bacterium; assembly: GCA_036007245.1. Taxonomy (GTDB): domain Bacteria; phylum Actinomycetota; class UBA4738; order UBA4738; family HRBIN12; genus AC-51. The sequence continues at coordinate 5,340 of DASYOY010000149.1, forward strand.
GGCGCGCTGCAGATCTCGCCGCCGCTGGTGCTCACGGACGATGAGGTGCAGGAGCTGACGGACGGCGTGCGCGCCGCCCTCGACGACCTGGAGGCGTGACGTGATCGTCGGGATCCCGACAGAGGTCAAGACGCACGAGTACCGGGTCGCGGCGACACCGGAGGGCGTTCGCGAGCTCACGCATGCGGGCCACGACGTCGTCGTCCAATCGGGCGCCGGCGTTGGGTCGGCGATCACCGACGACGACTTCGTCGCGGCGGGCGCCAAGATCCTGCCCGACGCCGGCGCCGTGTTCGCCGCCGCCGAGCTGATCGTCAAGGTCAAGGAGCCGCAGCCGGAGGAGTTCGAGCGGTTCCGTGCCGATCACGTGCTCTTCACCTATCTGCACCTGGCAGCCGACACGACGCTGACGGCGTTCCTCGTCGATCGCGGCATGCGGGCGATCGCGTACGAGACCGTGCAGACGCCCGATGGCAAGCTGCCGTTGCTCGCGCCGATGTCGGAGATCGCGGGCCGGATGGCGCCGCAGGAAGGCGCGAAGTATCTCGAGCGACCGTCCGGCGGTCGCGGCGTGTTGATGGGCGGCGCGAGCGGCGTGCGTCCCGCCCTCGTCGTCGTGCTCGGCGGCGGGATGGCCGGGTGGAACGCGGCGGAGATCGCCGCGGGCATGCAGGCCGAGGTCGTGGTTGTCGACAAGAACGTCGATCGTCTCCGCGAGATCGACCGGATCTGGCGCGGACGCATCCAGACGGTGATGTCGTCGCGCCTCGCGGTCGAGCGGCTCGTCGTCGATGCCGACCTCGTGATCGGCGCCGTGCTCGTGCCGGGCGCGAAGGCGCCGCACCTCGTTACCGCCCAGATGGTCACGGAGATGCGACCGGGCGCGGTGATGGTCGACATCTCGATCGATCAGGGCGGGTGCTTCGAGACTTCGCACGTGACGACCCACGCCGAGCCGACCTACGTGGTCGACTCGGTGGTGCATTACGCGGTCGGCAACATGCCCGGCGCGGTGCCGCGCACCTCGACGTACGCACTCACCAACGTCACGCTCCCGTACCTGTTGGCGCTCGCGTCCGACGGGGCCGAGCGGGCGATCCAGGACGACCCGGCGCTCGCGCTCGGCGTCAACACCTGGGACGGGAAGCTGACGAATCAGGGCGTCGCTGACGCGACCGGCATCGCGTTCAGCCCGCTCGACGTCTAGCTCGGCTGCTCAGCGTCGGGTTCCGTCCGATGTTGGCGTTTGTTGCGCGTGCCGAGCCGCTTGAGGGGCCCGACCGCATGCAGCTCGAGCACGATCAGGATGATGCCGGCGATCGCCGCGCCCGAGAGGTAGTACCCCGCGCCGACCAGGCAGCCGACCGCGGCGGCGGTCCAGAGCGCCGCCGCGGTGGTCAGCCCCTTCACGCCGCCCGACGCCCGGAAGATGATGCCGGCGCCGAGGAACCCGATGCCCGCCGTGACCCCCTGGATCACACGATCTGCCGAGTCCGGGAACAGCTCCACGCCGAGCGCGACGAACGCCGCGGAGCCGAGCGCGACCAGCGAGAAGGTTCGGTCGCCTGCATCCTTGCCCCGCAGCGCGCGGTCGAGGCCGAGCAGGTATCCAAGGAAGGCCGCGACGCCGACGCGCCCGATCACGACCAGCTGTGGATGGAGGTCCATCGTCCGGAGCCTAGTCCACCTGCCATGCGCGACGAACCGGTGCGGTCACGCGCCCGGACGCGATAGCTTCCCCGCCATGACGACCACAGAAGAGCTCTTGCAGAAGGAGGACGCGGCCTGGTCCGCGTTCGTGGATGCGTTCGGCGCGGTGCCCGAGGATCGGCGTTCGGACGAAGGCGTGGTGCCCGGATGGTCGGTGCACGACCTCGTGTGGCACTGCGGGTTCTGGGTGGGCTACGTCGCCGACGTCTTGCGCAAGGTCGCGCGCGGCGAGCAGACCGAGGACTCGCAGGACTGGGACGCGTTCAACGCCGTCGTGATCCAGGACGGGCGGGGCATGAGCTGGGACGAGATCATCGTCCGGTCGGAGCAGAACCGCGTGCAGTGCCGGGAAGCGCTCGAGGCGCTGCCGACGCTGACCGACGAAGCGGTCGACGAGTTCACCGGTGAAACGTTCGAGCACTACGAGGAGCACGCCGCGGAGATCCGCGCGTTCATCACCGGCTGAGCGTCCCCGACGGTCAGCTGCAGCAGCGCGCCTGAGTCAGTCGAGCACGACGACGTCGTCACCGACGGCGATCGAGCCCGGGTGGTCGACGTCGCCGTACACGCCGAGCAGGAGCTCGTTCCCGACCTTGCGGTATGTGGCCAGGGCATCGAGCACCGGCGCGTTCTGCTCGCCGGTATCAGGATCGAGCGTCGTCATCACGCATCGGTTCATCCGGTCGCCGACGCGGACGATCGCGTCGCCGACGCGCACACGCCGTCCCTGCCAGCCATCCTCTTCATAGGGGCCGACACCGTCGATCTCGATGAGCATGCGGAAGCGGCGCGGATCGAGTTGCTCGTCACCCGCGTGGCGGCCGACGTCGGCAACGGACGCGAGCGAGACGATCGACACACGATGGTTCCCGCCCGCGTATCCGGGCTCGACCACACGGGCGAAGATCAACGTATCGTCGCGCGCGTGCTCCCGGATCGCATCCGTGAGCGGTCCGCTGAGCACGCGCACGGGGATCGTCCGGTCGAACAGCTCGACCGAGAGTGACTCGCCGACATCGGTCGTGTCGCTTTCGACGGCCGAGCCGTCCGGGAAGGTGAGTGTGAGCCGTTCTGCGTCGATGTCGTAGGTCGGCTTGATCGGGATCAGGGCCGCCTTCGAGATACCGGACAGCCGGGTGCCGTCGCTGCGAGCGCACAGGAACCGCCGGTCGCCGACACAGCCGAACGCGGAGAGCTCGATCCGATGGGGCCGCGACAGCGCCATCGACTTGACGGGGGTCGTCGTGAACCCTGCGACGGTGGGCATCGCGGCAGCCTAGTCAACGCCGGTAGGCTCCGCGCAAGATGCGACCGTTCACGTTCCTCGGCGTTCCGATCGATTCGGTCGGCCGGTCGGGTGGGACCGAGCACGCGCCGGCCGCCTTCCGTGGGCACTCGCACGAGGCCGATCCGTGGTCTGCCGCCGACGCGGGCGATCTCGACGTCCGCATCAGAGGCGATGTCCGGGACCCGGCGTCGGGCGTGATCGCGATCGATGACGTCGTGGCGATGACGCGCGAGATCGGCGACGCCGTCGAGGGGCTTCGGCGTGATGGCCGGATCCCGTTCGTGATGGGCGGTTGTTGCTCGCTGATCCCGGGCGCGCTTGCCGGTGCCCGTCGCGTTGACCCCGGCGTCGGACTGGTTTACCTCGACGGGCATCTCGACCTGTACGACGGCGAGACTTCACCGACCGGCGAGGCCGCTGATATGCCCATCGCCGTCGTGCTCGGCCGCGGTCCGTCCGTGTGGGTCGACGCGGCGGGTTCGGTCGCGGATCCCGATCGGGTCTGGCTCCTCGGGCCGCGGGACCTGGAGGAAGCGCTCGGCTACGGCCACCCGCATCCCGACGACATCGCCGGGCTCACGTTCACGGACGCCGACACGATCCGCGCCTTAGGCCCCGGTGCCGTGGGCCGTGCGACCGCGGACGCCGCCGGACCGTGTTGGGTCCACCTCGATGTCGACGTGCTCGACGAGGCCGCGTTCCCGGCGACGGACTACCTGATGCCGGGCGGTCTGCAGCTTGCGGAGCTCGGCGACCTCTTGCGTCCCCTGCTCGCGTCACCCTCGCTCGCAGGCATCTCGATCGGCTGTTACAACCCGGACAAGGACCCCGGCGGCGCGAACGGCGACGCCCTCACCGGCCTGTTCCGCGACGCCCTCGCGGGCTGATACGGCCGCCAGCTCGGTCGCTATCCTTCGGGCACCATGACGGTCCCCGAGCATCTGGCCAACCGCCACCTCGACAGCTCGATCCTGGGGCCGGTCACGGAGCCGCCCGCACGGGCGCAGGTCGTGATCGTCGGCGGCGGGATCATCGGATCATCGATCGCGTACCACCTCACGAAGCTCGGCGTGACCGACGTCGTCGTCCTCGAGAGGGTGCGCCTAACGGCCGGCACCACCTGGCACGCGGCGGGTCTGGTCTCCCAGGTTCGCGGGACGCACGCGCTGACCGAACTCTCCAAGATCAACGCGGCGCTGTACGCGGCACTCCCCACCGAGACCGGCGTGGATACGGGGTTCCGCCGCGTGGGGTCGCTGACCGTTGCACGCACGCCCGGTCGCATGCAGGAGCTCCTCGCGGGCGCCGACATGCACCGCGAGTTCGACGTGGAATGCCGTGTGCTCGAGCCCAAGCAGGTCCTCGACTGGTGGCCGCTCGCGCAGGTCGATGACCTGGTCGGGGCGACCGTCACGCCGACCGACGCGACGGTGAACCCCGGCGAGGCGGCGTTGTCGCTCGCGAAGGGCGCGCACGACCGCGGCGCGGTGTTCGCCTTCGGCGTGACCGTGACCGGGTTCCGGATGCAGGGCGGCGCCGTGACCGGCGTCGAGACCGACACGGGCGCGATCGACGCCGAGACCGTCGTCCTGGCCGGCGGCCTGTGGACGTCCGAGCTGGCGCGGCTCGCCGGCACGTCGGTGGCGCTGTACCCGGCCGAACACGTCTGGGTGATGACCGACGAGGTGCCCGGCGCCGAGGAGCGCTTCCCGTTCCTGCGCGATCTGGACGGGTACTTCTATGTGCGGCATCACGCGGGGCACCTGGTGGTCGGCGCGTTCGAGCCGAAAGGGAAGCCCAAGGCGCCGAAGGACATCGCGACGAGCGGGTTCGTGGAGTTCGGCGAGGACTGGGATCACCTGGCGCCGGTGCTCGCCGCGGCGCGCGAACGGCTCCCGGTCCTGCACACCGTGGGCTTCCAGCATTACCTGCGCGCGCCGGAGAGCTTCTCGCCCGACGCGAATCTGCATCTGGGTGAGTTCCCGGAGGTGCGGCGGCTGTTCGTGGCCGCCGGACTGAACTCGCAGGGGATCATCTACGGCCCGGGAGTGGGCAAGGCGCTCGCCGAGTGGATCGTCGAGGGCCATCCGACGATGGACCTGACCGAGGTCGACGTCGCGCGGACCGGCCGATGGGCCAACAACCGGGCTTGGCTCCACGAGAAGACGCACGAGACGCTGGGCCGGCTGTACGCGATGCATTGGCCGGCGCTGCAGCCGGACTTCGGGCGCGGTGTGCGGCGGACGCCGTTCCTGCCGCAGCTGCGCGAGGCGGGCGGCGCGATCGGCGAGGCCGCGGGCTGGGAACGCGCGGCGTGGTTCCAGCCGGGCGCGACCGAGGAGCCGCTGTGGATCTACGACTTCGAGCGGCCCTCGTGGTTCGGCCCCGTCGGCGAGGAGATGCGGGCCACGCGAACCGGCGTCGCGCTGTTCGACCTCTCGACGTACGCGAAGTTCCTGGTGCAGGGACCGGACGCGGTCGCCGGCCTTCAGCGGTTGTGCACGTCGGATGTGGATGTGGCCGTCGGTCGGGTCGTGTACACGCTCCTGTGCAACGAGCAGGGCGGCATCGAGATGGATCCGACCGTGACGCGGCTGGCCGAGGACCGATTCCTCGTGTTGGCGCCGACGCTGTACCAACGGCGGACCGAGATGCTCCTGCGGAGCGGGCTGCCGTCCGGCGCGACGGTTACCGACGTCACGAGCGCGTACGCCACGCTGCACATCGCGGGGCCGAAGAGCAGGTCGGTGCTCGGCGCGTTGACCGATCAGGAGTTGTCGAACGCGGCGTTCCCCTTCCTATCGGCGAAAGAGATCGACGTCGCCTGGGCGAAGGCGCTCGCGCTGCGCGTCTCGTTCGCCGGCGAGCTCGGGTGGGAGCTGCTGGTGCCGACCGAATTCGCCGCCGACGTCTTCGAGAAGGTTGTTGCTGCGGGCGAGCCGCACGAGATGCGGCTCGCAGGCGCGTTCGCGTTCGACGCGCTCCGGTTGGAGCGCGGCTTCCGCTCGTGGGGCCACGACATGGGCGCGAGCGACGATCCGTACGCGGTCGGCCTAGGGTTCGCGGTCCGGGGCAACAAGGAGGACTTCGTCGGGAAGGCTGCGCTCGCGGCGCTGAAGCAGCAGCCGCGCGATCGCGAGCTGGTCAGCGTGAGGCTGGATGACCCGGCGGCGATGCTCTGGCACGGCGAGCCCGTCGTGATGGGCAAGGACCGGATCGGATACGTAACGAGCGGCGGCTACGGCCACCATCTGGGCGCGGCGGTCGGGCTCGCCTGGATCCACGGTGTGATGAGCACCGATCCTCCCGTCTCGGTTGAGGTCCGCGGGACGATGGTGAGCGCCACGATCAGCCGCGAGCCGTTCTACGACCCGAAGGGTGCTCGTCTCCGCCTCTGATCTGTGCCGGGAGATGCGCCCAGCGCACGGCCGCCCAGCCCGGTGCAGCCGGCAGGCGAGCACGGCGAGGCATGCGGGGGTCCTCTCTCTCGGTCGCGTTCGGTCGATCCTTGGCGCAACCGCGCCGCAGGGTCAGACCGACCGTCGTCGGTTCACGAGACGGCGCCGTCGAAGCCGATGAGCCGCTCGGCCACGTCGAGACAGATGTCGTACATCCGCTGCGGCGTCATCACCGTGTCGTTCAGCAGGACCTGGATCGCGAGGCCGTCGGTCATCGCGCTGAACTGCATCGCGAGGTCGTCGGCATCGCGCGCATCGGTCGGGAACTCGCCGGTCTGACGCCCGTAGCGGATCATCTCGGCGATCGTCTGCACCCAGCGGCGGTCGAGCACCTCGCGCTCCTTCGCCAGGTCGGGATCGCGGAGCGCCCGCACCCAGATCTCGAGCCACAGCGCCCATTCGTCGAGCAGGTCGTACTCGGGCAAGAGCCCCGGGACCGACAGCTCGATCACGCGGATCAGCCGGTCGCGCGCCGACGGCATCTTCCGAAGCTCGCGCGCGGTCCGCAGGTAGAACTGGTCGCTCGTGAACGTCAGCGCCTCGACGAGGAGCCGGTCCTTGGACTCGAAGTAGTAGAGGATCAGGCCGGGGGAGACCCCGCAGGCCTCGGCGATGTCCTGGATCCGGGTCTCGGCGAGGCCCCGGTCGGTGATGACGCGCGAGGCCGCTTCCAGGATCTCTTGGTGGCGATCACGCTGCGGTTTCCGGGTCTTGGTGGCCATGCGACTCCTTGAACGGTATCTAAACCGAGGGCCGTTGGGTGCGTCATCTCTGACCCGTCGTTCAAGGCACCATACCCGTCTGACCTGCACAGTCAAATCCGCCAAAGGGCCGGGAACTGATTTGACTCACGATTCAGTCAAGGTTCATGATACGGGCCGACCCGAAACGGGAAGGATCGATCCTGCATGGCTTCGAACGTCTACGACGCGATCATCATCGGCGGTGGCCACAACGGGCTCACGGCGGGCGCCTACTTCGCGCGCGAGGGAGCGCGCACCGTCGTCCTTGAGGCGCGGAACAAGACCGGCGGCGCCGCCGACACGAGCGCGCCGTTCGCCGACCACCCCGAGATCAACGTCACCACCTACTCCTATGTGATGTCGCTGATGCCGCCGACGATCATCCGCGAACTCAAGCTCAAGCAGTTCGGGTACGACGTCTCGCCGTTCGGCCCGTACTTCCAAGCGTTCCCCGACGGCCGCGCGATCACGGTCTACGCAGACGATCACCAGAAGAGCTACGACTCGATCGCGCAGTTCTCCAAGCGCGACGCCGACACCTTGCCGAAGTGGGAAGCCTGGCTCGCGGGCGTCTCCGACGTGCTCGGCCCGCTGCTGCTGCAGGTACCGCCGCACGTCGGCTCGATGAAGCCCGGCGACCTGCTCGCGACGCTTCAGCAAGCGTGGAAGATGCGCAAGCTGGGCGAGCGCGGCGTCGGCGACGTCACGCGCCTTTTCACGATGTCGGTCAGCGATCTGCTGAACGACTGGTTCGAGTCCGACGCGATCAAGGCGATGCTGACCGTGAACGGCGTGATCGGCACGTGGGCCGGTCCCGACGAGCCGGGCACCGCCTACGTGATGCTCCACCACTCGATCGGCGACGTCGGCGACGGGCATCTCGGCTCGTGGGGCTTCCAGCAGGGCGGGATGGGCGCGGTCAGCGACTCGATCCGTTCGGCAGCTGAAGCCTTTGGCGCGGAGATCCGCACCGAGGCGCGCGTGAAGCAGATCATCGTGCGGGGCGGCAGGGCGGTCGGCGTGGCTCTCGAGGACGGGACCGAGCTCCGCGCGCCGGTCGTCGTCACCACCATCCACCCGAAGATCGTATTCCTCGACCTGGTCGAGCGCCACGAGCTGCCCGCCGACTTCGTGTGGGACATCGAGCGGTGGAAAACGCGCAGCGGCGTGGTCAAGATCAACGTCGCGATCAGCGAGCTGCCGGACTTCGTCGCGATGCCGGGTACCGACCAGCA
>DASYOY010000150.1:0-4022 GCA_036007245.1 Actinomycetota bacterium
CCGTTCTTGAGCGTCGCACAGTTGACGTCCTGCTTGATCCCGCCGGCGAACCCGGTGTCGGAGGTCGTCGCCTGCGCATCGGTGAGCCCGGTGAAGTCCCAGCCGCTGGCGGTCTTGCTTGCGCTCTGGTACGGCACCGTCCCGTTCCACGTCACAGGATTAAAGCCGTTCCAGTCGAAAGTCGAGTTCGAGTTGACGACAAGGTTGCCGTCGTCGTCTTCGAATCCCGACGCGACACCGATCGGGCCGGCCGAGGCATAGACGGCAAGCACCCCGATCAGCAATACGGCGGCGCCCACGGCTGCACCAAGGCGCCACAGATGAGACTTACTTCGTTTCTCCATCCGGATTCCCTCCCCGGATCCATGCGTCCAAAAGGACGCGCCTCTCCTAAAGATCGCCTGCGGACGGCGCCTCCTAGACACGCCTGCCTCGCGCGGGCAGAAAGTGGCGCCTCCCGAACGCCGTATGAGCCGTCCGCTGCCTCCCGGGTCCCCCCGGACGGAGAGACATCTTGTCCACCGGCTTGCCTGATGCGCAATCGGCCAACCGGGACCTTTCACGGGTTGTTCACGGATTGGCCTCCCGGACAGTCGCGGCCCTTTACATCGTCTTTACGCGTCAGCCCCGATAGAGGGCAGCGTTAGTACCAAATGGGGGACTACCTCTGTGGATAACGAGCTTTGGGTCGCAGGAGCTGCCCGCTCAGCGAGCCCCGCCTCGGCAGTACGTCACATTGTTGTCTCATCCTTGGTGGTGCGCTTCCCGGCCTCGGATCGCCCCGTACGATTGGTTGCACGCCAGCGGCCGCATCCGGCGGCCGGGAACCCGAAAGGAGCCCACCAGGTGGCTAACCTGATGGACGAGATCGTGTCCCTCGCGAAGCGCCGTGGGATCGCCTTCCAATCCTCCGAGATCTACGGCGGGCTCCGCTCGTCGTGGGACTACGGCCCGATCGGGGTCGAGCTCAAGAACAACATCAAGCAGGCCTGGTGGCGCTCGATGGTGCAACAGCGCGACGATATCGTCGGTCTGGATGCTGCGGTGATCATGTCGCCGAAGGTCTGGGAGGCGAGCGGACACCTCGAGGTCTTCCACGACCCGCTGGTCGAATGCCTCACCTGCCACCAGCGATTCCGCGAGGACCACCTGCCGACGCCGCCGGTGTGTCCCAACTGCGGCGGCAAGGGGTTCACCGATCCACGCGCGTTCAACCTCATGTTCTCGACGCACATGGGACCTGTGCCCGACGACGACAACAAGGTCTACCTGCGCCCCGAGACGGCGCAGGCGCCGTTCGTCGATTTCACGCAGATCCAGACGGTCTCGCGCAAGAAGATCCCCTTCGGGATCGCCCAGATCGGGAAGTCGTTCCGCAACGAGATCACGCCGGGGAACTTCATCTTCCGCATGCGCGAGTTCGAGCAGATGGAGATGGAGTTCTTCGTCGAGCCCGGGACCGACGAACAGTGGCACGACTACTGGATCGAGGCGCGGCACCAGTGGTACCTCGCCCTCGGGATCAAGCCCGAGCATCTTCGCCTGCGTGAACACGACGCCGACGAGCTCAGCCACTACGCGAAGCGCACCGTTGACATCGAGTACGCGTACCCGTGGACCGATTGGGGCGAACTCGAGGGGATCGCGAACCGCACCGACTACGACCTCAAGGCGCACGAGGCGGCGAGCGGCCAAGACCTCACCTACTTCGATCAAGAGAAGGAGACACGGTTCCATCCCTTCGTGATCGAGCCCGCCGGAGGGGTCGACCGCGCGCTGCTCGCGTTCCTGATCGACGCCTACACGGTCGACGAGGCGCCGACGGCGAAGGGGACGACCGAGAAGCGCACCGTCCTGCGTCTGCATCCCACCTTGGCTCCGGTGAAGGTTGCCGTGCTGCCGCTGTCGCGCAACGAGCGGCTTGTGCCCGAAGCGAAGCGCGTGCACGAACTCGTCCGGGCGCGGTGGATCACGCAATATGACGACGCCGGCGCGATCGGCCGCCGCTACCGCCGTCAAGACGAGATCGGGACGCCGCTGTGCGTCACCGTCGACTTCGACTCGCTCGACGACCAGGCGGTCACGGTGCGCGAGCGGGACACGATGACCCAAGACCGGGTGCCGATGGTCAAGCTGGTTGACTATCTACAGGAGCGTCTGTGAGCGTTCGCGGAACCGGTTGGTACGTGACGGCGTTCATCACGTTGATCGTCGCGGCGTCGTTCATCGGGGTCGCCGCGGCGTCGTTCTTCGCGTCCCTCACACCGCTGTACGTATCGATCCTGTGCTCGGTTGCGGCGGTCGTGTTCGGGATCGTGGCGGCGGTTCGGGCTCGTCCCTCCGGCGCCGCGGAAGCGGCGGACGCATCGCTGCCGGCGGATGCCGCAGAGCCGGCCGACGCCGCACAGCCGGCCGAGGCCGCACCCCCAGGCGACACCGAGTGACTATCCGACTCCGCCGCCTCGCGGGGATGGCCACCCTGGTCATCCTCGCCGCCTGTACGGTCGGCGGCTCCGGCGCACACCACAACGCGCCGAGCGCGCCCGGGTCGACGAACGGGTACGCGGTTCCGATCCCGCACGTCACGCCCGGTGGCGTGCCCACCCTGCAGGCGGCCATCGCCAAGCTCTGCATCGCCCCGCGGGCCACCCACGGCAAGCCCGCCACGGGCACGCTCCCGCCGAACCTGGTGTCGATCGCGCAAGCGGTCGAGCGGGCGCGGGGCCACATGTACACGCACTATCCGCCGGCGACCGAGGTCTCGAACAGCCAGATGGATCGCCGCCTTCTGAAGAACTTCCGGCAGACGACGTCACGCCTGGCGGACGACCGGCGAACGGTCGCGTGGCGCACGATCGGCGTGATCGGTCCCGGCGACGACCTGTATCGCGCCTACCGCGCATTCACCACAGGCCAAGTCGTCGGCTACTACGACCCGGAGACCGGCGACCTCGTATACCTCGGCTCGGGCAGCCTCGATTTCTCGGAACGGTTCACGCTCGCCCACGAGCTCACGCACGCGCTCGACGATCAGACGTTCGACCTCACGCGGCTCGATCCGCTCACCGCCCACTGCCAGGACGAACGAGCGCAGGCGGCGCTCGGCCTCGTGGAGGGCAGCGCGCAGTACTTCGCTGCGGTCGCGGTCGCGCAGAACCCCTCGATCGACCTGAGCGACCTGCTCAAGGCGATCGCAGACGCCGCGAGCAGCGGCAACCCACCGGCGGGCGTGCCGCAGTTCGTGTTCGATCAGCAGCTCTGGCCGTACTCGACGGGCGAGACCTTCGTCGCGTCGCTCGTCGGCTCCGGCGGGACGACGGCCGTCGATCATGCATTCGAGCACTTCCCAGTTTCGACCGAGCAGGTCATCGATCCTGCGACGTATCCGGCCGACAAGCCCGTCCCCGTGTCGATCCCCGATCTCACCGGGTCGCTGGGGCCGCAGTGGGGCGACCTCGACGCGATGACAGTCGGCGAGGAATGGCTCCGCGGCATGCTCGCCCTCCGCGACGGTGTGCCGTCCGATGCGGCAACCGGTTGGTCGGGCGGCGGCTACCGCGCGTTCACCGACGGCCACGATGTCGTCGTCGTCCTTCGCACCCGGTGGGACGCGCAGGACCGAGCGGCGACCTTCGCCTCGGCGCTGCAGGAGTGGAGCGCAGGACGCACACCCGCACCCGCCATCTCGAGCTCCGGTGATGAGGTCACGGCCGTGTTCGGCACGAGCGCGTCCGTCATCGCGACCGCGAGCAAGACGCTCGGCCAACAGGGCTGACGCCCGCGTCAAGCGCGCCGACGGCTCGGCCGACAACCGTCCTGGAGGCGGTGTTCCTTCGAACCGGAACCTTCCGGGGGCCGAAGAAGTCACACCGAGCGAGCCCCGGCCCATGAGTTGGTGGCGGAAGGAACGAGATGCGCTTCGTTCATCGGCGGAACGTCATCATGACGGTCAGCCTGCTCGTGCTGGTCACCTTCGCGAGCACGTCCGCGCGAGCGCACACGAACCACGGCGGCCCTCGGCT
>DASYOY010000151.1:0-32644 GCA_036007245.1 Actinomycetota bacterium
TCCTTTGAGCTATCGCGGGGGCTCCACGTCGATCGAGACGACGACCGTCACGGGCACGCCGAGCCTGTTGCGCGCGATCAACGAGCGCACGGTGCTCGAATGCGTGCGGCGGATCGGTCCCATCTCCCGGGCGCAGCTCGCGCGCGAGACCGCGTTGTCCAAGCCGACCGTCTCGCAGGCACTCGCCGGACTCCAGGAGGCAGGCCTCGTGCGTGAGGCGGGCCGGTCCAAGGGGGGCAAGGGCCCGACCGCGATCCTGTACCAGCTCAATCCGCGGGCCGGCTGGGTCGTCGGGATCGATGTCGGCCGGAACTGGGTGCGCGCCGCGATCGCGGACGTGACCGGCGCCTTCGTGGCTCGCCGAGACGAGCGCGCGAAGGTCCGCAGCGCCGAGACCTTGATCTCCCAGATCGGTGAGATCGCACACGGCCTCGCTTCCGACGCCGGTATCAAGTGGCGACAGGTCACGGTCGCTGCAGTCGGAAGCCCCGGCGTCGTCCACCCCGGTCGCGAGGAGGTCGAACTCGCCCACAGCCTGCCCGGATGGGGACGCCAGGGGCTCGTTGCGTTGGTGCATCGCGAGCTCGGCACCAAGACGATCTTCGAGAACGACGTGAACCTCGCGGCGCTCGGCGAGCGTTCGCACGGGCTCGGGCGCGACGTCGACGAGTTCGTCTACCTGCACATCGGCACCGGTGTCGGCCTCGGGATCGTCGTGCACGGCGAGCTGTACCGAGGGGCGGGCGGCGCCGCTGGTGAGGTGGGCTACCTGCCGCTGTGGGGGACCGACGTCCGCGCGCCCGAGAGCCGCACGCGCGGGGCGCTCGACCGCGCCGCGAGCGCCGGGGGGGTGGTCGAGGCCGCCAAGCGCGCCGGGATGACCGGGCCGCTCACGGGCGAACGGGTCTTCGCCGCCGCCTCGAAGGGCGACCGCGTTGCGAAGAAGGTCGTCGCGCAGGAGGCCGACCGGATCGCGATGACGATCGCCGCCGTGGCCGCCGTGCTCGATCCCGCGCTCGTGATCTTGGGCGGCGGGATGGGCGCGAACCCTGAGCTGCTCGAACCCGTCCGTGAGCGCGTCCGAGTGCTTTCCCCGTTCCGCCCGGCGATCGAGGTGTCTGAGCTCCGTGAGGAGGCCACCCTCTACGGCTCGGTCTCGATGGCGTTACAGGCGGCACACGCTCGGCTCTTCGATCGATCGGCAACTGCTTGAACCCTTCCGCACCGTCCGTCACGTACGTCTCGAAGAGGGAGACACCGGGCCGAGCCCGGAGGAGGAGGCAACGATGAAACGGTGGGCTCCGGTCCTGGTGGCGGTCGCGCTGGTCGCGATCGCCTGCAGCTCGGGGGGCAACAGCTCCTCGCCGCAGACGATCAATCCGAGCGCGTCGCACGCCCCGGTGACGCTGTCGATGTGGAGCGAGTGGACGTCGCCGTCTGAGACGAAGGTCTTCAACAAGATCTTCGACGGGTTCCATCAGCAATACCCGTGGATCACGGTCGACAGTCGCACAGGGCTCACCGACAACAAGATCACCGCGGCGATCAACGCCGGGCAGCCGCCGGACTCGGTGTTGTCGTTCGGCGTCGACAACGTCGGCCTGTGGTGCAGCACCGGTGCATGGATCGACATGACGCCGTACATCAACGGGCCCGATGGGATCGACATGTCTTCGACGTTCCCGGCGTCGGCGCTGACGTACACGAGCTACAACGGCAACCAGTGCTCGTTGCCGTTCCTGACCGACGTGACGGGGATGTACTACAACCTCGACATGTTCAAGGCGGCGGGGATCTCGGGCCCGCCGAAGACCACCGACGAGCTGATGACCGACGCGCAGAAGCTCACCCAGTTCAACTCGGACGGTTCGATCAAGGTCGCTGGGTTCGTGCCCTGGCTCGGCTACAACTGCTGCGGCAACACGTCGCTCAGCTTCGGCCATATGTTCGGCGCGAAGTGGCTGGACGATCAGGGCAACCCGGCGTTCGCCTCGGACCCGAAGTGGGCCGAGATGTTCACCTGGCAGAAGAAGTTCATCACCGACGTCTACGGCGGCGGCGACTTCCAGACCGGCGTCGACAAGCTGCAGCGGTTCATCGCCGGATCGGCCGACGAGTTCTCCTCGGAGAATGACTTCGAGATCGGCAGGGTGGCGATCACGATGGATGGCGAGTGGCGCGCCGGACCGAACTTCATCGGGCAGGACGCCCCGAGCCTCAACTACGACACCGCGCCCATGCCGACCTCGCCGGACAACACGCAGGCATATGGGTCGGGCGTCGCGGGCGGAACCGTGATCGGCATCCCGCGCGGGTCGCAGCATGAGGCCGAGGCATGGCTGCTGATGAAGTACATGGCCACCGACACGAACACGCTCGTGTACATGGCGAACAACGAGTACAACGTGCCGACGACCAACGCGTCGCTGGATTCGCCAGACCTGAACTTCGTTCCGCAGTTCGACACGTTCCTGAAGGCGTTCAAGAACCAGTACTCCGAGTACCGGCCCACCACGCCGATCGGCGACGGGCTCGGCACGTACCTGGACAACTTCGGGGACGAGTGGCAGACGGGCAAGACCACGGACCTGCAGGGCGGCTTGCAAACGGCCACCGACCAGACGGAGACTGACCTGCAGCAGTCGCAGAACGCGCCGTAGGAGGACGAGCGATCGCGACGACGACGAGCGACACCGTCGCGCGGGCGGGGCCGACCCTTCAGCCTCGTCCGCGCTCGGCCGCCCAGCGCAAGCGGGCGCGCAAGAACATCCTGTGGGTGCTGCTGTTCCTGTCCCCGTGGCTGATCGGGTTCTTCGTCTTCACGCTCTATCCGGTCCTTGCGAGCCTCTACTACTCGTTCACGCACTACGACCTGCTGTCCACGCCTCGGTGGATCGGGCCAGCGAACTACACGTTCATGTTCACGAAGGACCCGTTCTTCTGGATAGCGGTGCGGAACACCGTGTGGATCATCCTGTGGGGCGTGCCGCTGCGGATCATCGTCGCGGTGGCGACGGCGTCGCTGCTAGTTCGCCCCCGGCGCGGGGTGACCGTCTACCGAACGATGTTCTTCCTGCCGACGCTTGCGCCGGCGGTGGCGGCGGCGCTCGCGTTCGTGTTCCTGTTCAACCCCTCGATCGGACCGATCAACCAGATCTTGTCGGGGCTCGGCATGAAGAACACGCCGCTGTGGTTCTCAAGCCCGACGTGGTCGAAGCCCGCGATCTTGATCATCGGGTTGTGGGGGATCGGCGACGCGATGGTGATCTTCCTCGCGGGGCTGCTCGACGTGCCGCGACACCTGTACGAGGCGGCCGATATCGAGGGCGCCTCACGATTCCAGCGATGGCGGCACGTCACGCTTCCGATGATCTCGCCGGTGATCTTCTTTACCCTCGTGATCGGCATCATCGAGGGTTTCCAGACGTTCACTGAGGCGTACGTCGCGAACATCACCGCGAGCAACGGCGATGTGAACGGGTTGGGAGCCCCCCTGCAGTCGCTGCTGTTCTTCACGACCCGGCTGTATCAGGTTGGGTGGCTGAAGTACCAGATGGGCTACGCCTCGGCGCTCGCGTGGCTGTTGCTGGTCGTCACGCTGATCTGCACGCTGATCATCCTGAAGACCTCCAGCCGGTGGGTGTTCTACCAAGGGGGAGGTGGCTTCCGATAGCCCTGAAGGAACGAACCCGGCCGACGACCACTGACGCTCTGTCGGTGCCGGAGCGGGAGGTGCCCGCCGCGGTGCGACGGCGGCGCTTCCTCGAGACGATCCGGAGTCATGCGGTCCTGATCTTCGTCTCCGCGCTCTTCTTCGTACCCCTGATCTTCATCATCCTCACGTCGCTGATGACCGACCAGCAGGCGAACACGAAGCAGCTGTGGCCGTCACCGTTCGTGCCGGGGAACTACGCGGCCGTATTCAGCGCTGTGCCGTTCCTGCGGTACACGTTCAACACGATGACAGTCGCGTTCCTGACGACGATCGGCGTCGTGCTCTCGTCGATCCCGGTCGCGTACGCGTTGTCGAGGATGAAGTGGCGAGGCCGCCAGGTGGTCTTCGTCCTCGTCTTGGCGACGCTGATGTTGCCCTACCAGGTCACCGCGCTGCCGCTGTACGTGGTCTTCGTGAAGGTGTTCCACTGGGTGCCGTCGCTCAAGCCGTTGATCGTCCCGAGCTTCTTCGGTGACGCCTTTTCGATCTTCTTGTTGCGGCAGTTCTTCCGGTCGATCCCTGACGACCTTGCCGACGCCGCGCGCGTCGACGGTGCCAACGAATGGCAGATCATGACGCGGGTGATCGTGCCCCTTGCGAAGCCTGCGATCGGCGCGGTCGCGTTGTTCAACTTCCTCTACGCGTGGAACGACTTCTTCGCCCCGCTCCTCTACGTCGGGGAGGACTCGAAGAGCTGGACGCTCGCGATCGGCCTGTCGGAGTTCAAGGCGCTGCACCACGTCCAGTGGAACCTGACGATGGCGGCGTCACTCGAGTTCATGATCCCGGTCGTGATCCTCTTCTTC
Organism: Actinomycetota bacterium; assembly: GCA_036007245.1. GTDB lineage: Bacteria > Actinomycetota > UBA4738 > UBA4738 > HRBIN12 > AC-51. The sequence continues at coordinate 4,522 of DASYOY010000151.1, forward strand.
CTGCTGCAACGCGTCTTCATCGAGGGCATCACGGTCACCGGCGTCAAGGGGTAGTGTCCCGCGCCATGAGGGTGGCGCTCTTCGGCTGCGGCTGGATCCAGGACTTCCACGCGCGCGGGGTGGTCGCGTGCGGTCACGAGGTGGCCGTCGTCGCCAATCATCGGGAGGAGACGGCCCGCGCGTTCGCCGAGCGGCACGGGATCGCCGAGGTCACGACCGATTGGGAGACCGTCGCGGCGGACCCTGGCATCGACGCCGTGGTGATCGGGACCCCGAATGCATTGCATGCGCCGCAAGCGATCGCTGCGCTGGGTGGCGGGAAGCACGTCTTGGTCGAGAAGCCGATGGCCGTGTCGGTGGCGGAGTGCGACGCGATGATCGCGGCGGCGCGTGGATCCGGCGCATCGCTGATGGTCGCGCACTGCTGGCGGTTCCATCCCGATGTGCTGGCGATGCGTGACCGGATCGCGGCGGGCGAACTCGGGGAGGTCGTGAAAACCCGGGGGTACGGCGTGCATGCGGGGTGGGGACCGTCGGGATGGTTCGTCGAGCGGGCGCTCGCAGGCGGCGGCGCACTGCCCGATATGGGCGTGCACGCGATCGACACTGTGCGCTTCCTCCTGAGCGATCCGTCGCCGGTGCGGGTGTGCGCGGCGATCGGCACGCGATACGGCGACTACGACGTCGACGACGATGGGATCCTGCTCATCTCGTGGTCGCAAGGGACGAACTCGGTCGTGGAGTCGGGCTGGTGGCAGCCGCACAAGGAGGGCCTCGAGGCCGAGACCGAGGTGTACGGCACGGGCGGTTACGGCCGGATCTTCCCGCGTGAGGAGCCGAGCGAGGACTACGAGCACTGCACCCAGCCGATGTACACCGCGCAGATGCGCGAGTTCCTCGGTGCGATCGAAGACGGGCGGCAACCACTGCCCAGTGGTGAGGACGGTCGCGCGGTGATCGAGATCGTCGAGGCCGCGTACGCCTCGGCCGCGGGAGTGCCGGCATGACGCTCGTCCTTGGGGTCGACGGCGGCGGCAGGAAGACGTACGCGGTCGTCGTCGACGAGTCGGGAGCTGTGGTCGGCGCCGGCGACGCCGGCGCCTCGAACTGGGAGATCGCCGGTGCCGATGACGCCGAAGGCGCCATCGACACCGCCGTGCACGGCGCGCTGGACGCCGCCGGGGTCGGGGTCGACTCGCTTGCGGCGTCCGCGTTCGGGCTCGCCGGACTGGACTGGCCGTCGGACGAACCGCGGCTCGGCGCCGTGGCCGAGAAGGCGGCACCCGGCGTTCCGCATCGCGTCGTGAACGACGCATTCATCGCTCTTCGAGCCGGGACGACGGAGTCGTGGGGGATCGCGGTGATCGCAGGCACCGGAACGATCGCCGTCGGGCGCGACCCCGTGGGCACAGAGTTCCGCACGATCGGCGAGGGTCGGGTGTTCGGCGACTTCGGCGATGAGTTCGATGTGTCGGAGCTCGCCGTCCGCGCCGTCGCGGATCATTTCACCGGCCGCGGTCCCGCCACGATCCTCACCGAGATGTTGTGCGAGCGGCTCGGCGAGGCGTCGGTCGAAGCGCTCCTGGAGAAGCTCGCGCGCTCGGACCCGAGGCTGCGCCAGCCCGCGCTGCAGAACCTGACGCCGATGGTGCTCGCCGCGACCGAGGCAGGCGACCTGGTTGCCCGGACGGTGCTCGAGCGGATCGGGCAAGCGCTCGGCGAGGCCGCCGGCGTCGTGGCTCGGCGGCTCGACCTCACGAACCTGCCGGTCGAGGTCGTGCTCGCCGGCGGGCTGTTCCGCACGCCCAACCGGTATCTGCTCGACGAGCTCGAGCTCGGCGTGCGGCGGACCGCCCCGCGTGCGGAGGTGCGGGAGCTCACGGCGCCACCGGTCGTCGGGGCAGCGCTGATGGCGCTCGAGCTCGCGCAGGAGCCCATCACATCGAACGCGTCCTCGCGGGTGCGTGACGAAGCCACCGAGCATTTCTGGGGCGTCCGCACGTCGTGAGCGACACCCAGGTGTGGCTCGTCCCACACACCCACTGGGACCGGGAGTGGTACGAGCCGTTCGCGGTGTTCAGCGACCGACTCGTCGCGATGATGGACACGCTCTTGGATCTCGGTGCCACCGGCTTCCCCCATTTCCACCTCGACGGACAGACCGCGATGATCGACGACTACCTGGCTCGCCGCCCGGAGCGCGCCGACGATCTCGCGGCGCTCGTCCGCTCGGGACAGCTCTCGGCGGGGCCGTGGGTGACGCAGATGGACGAGTTCCTGGCGAGCGGCGAGTCGCACATCAGGAACCTCGAGATGGGGCTCGCACGGGCTGAGGAACTTGGAGGCGCGTTACGGCTCGGATACATGCCCGACCAGTTCGGGCACATCGGGCAGATGCCGCAGTTGCTGCGGATGGCGGGACTCGACCGAGCGATGGTGTGGCGTGGCGTCCCGGCGTCGATCGAGCGCTCGAGCTTCCGATGGCGTGCGCCCGATGGGAGCGAAGTCGTGGCCGAGTACATGCCGTATGGCTATTCGAACGGGTCGTCGTTCGAGCAGACCGACGACGAGGCGTCGCTCGCGACCGCGATCGCGGCAAGCGTCGATGCGCTCCGGTCGTTCTCGGTGGACGACCGTGCCGTGGTGATGGTCGGGTACGACCACGCCGGTCCGGACGCGACCCTTCCGGATCGGCTCCGGGAGCCGGACGTGCGGATCGCCGGGCTTGCCTCCTACCTCGACGGCCGCAGCGAGCCCGACGACCTTCCCGTTTGGACCGGCGAGCTTCGCTCATCGGCTCGGGCGCACCTCCTGCCGAACGTGTACTCCGCGCGCGTGCATCAGAAGCGTGAGCGTGGCCGGGTCGAGGCCCTGCTCGAGCGCTACGCCGAGCCGCTGGCGGCGCTCGTGCCTGGTTCCGAGTGGCCGGAGGACGAGTTGCGGCGTGCATGGACCCTGTTGCTGTGGAACGGAGCGCACGATTCGGCGTGTGGCTGCTCCCACGACCAGGTCGCGATCGATGTCGACGCCCGCTTCGCGGAGGCGCGCGCGATCTGCGAGGACATCGTGGACCGCTCGCTCCGGTCGCTCGGATCGGCTGTGGCGGGTGCACCGGGCGTGATGCGGTTCAATCCGTCGTCGTTCGAGCGCGAGGGCGTGCCGGCGCTCGGGTATTCGGTCGTTGACGCCGTCCGGGAGGCGGCGGAGGTACCGGTCTCGATCGCAAGGCATGACGACGGGATCGCGATCGATGGTTTGAAGGTGCGACTTCTCGACGAGTCCGACGTCGGCGATCTCTACAACTTCAGCTACGACCGGCCCGATCAGGTGCCGTCGCCGCCCGAGTCGATCGAGGTCCGAGCCCGCGACATCGTGGCCACTTGGGATCGGCTGTCGGTGCTCGCTCGTGTGACACACCGCGAAGGGGAGCCGTTCATCCGCCTCGAAGGGATGATCCGCAACGACCGCCCCGATCATCGGCTGCGTCTCGTCGTAGCTTTGCCGACCTCCACGACGCGGTCTCTCGCAGGTTCGCCGTTCGAGCTCGTGTCGCGGCCGTTGGTCGGGCAGGGCGGCGGATCCGAGGCCGCCTCAGCCACGTGGCCCGCTCGTCACGTCGTCGTCGCGGGCGAGGTCGCCGTGCTGCACGAGGGCGTCTTCGAGTACGAGGTTGTCGGTGGCGCTGCGCTCGCGATCACGCTGCTTCGGTGTGTCGGCCGTATCAGCGGGAGCCTCGCGACTCGTCCTTGGGACGCGGGCCCTCGCACCCCCACGCCGGATGCGCAGATGATCGGCGAGACCTCGTTCTCGGTCGCCCTGTGGCCAGGGGCGCCGGCGGGCGCGGCGCTGCTCGAAGGATGGGAGCGATTCGCGTTGCCGATCGTGGAGGCAGCAGCCTCGGGTGGTGGAGAGCTCGCCCGCGGTGGCCCGTTGTGCTCGTTGGATCTCCGAACGGCGCAGCTGTCGAACGTTCGTCAGCGCAACGGCCAAACGGAGGTTCGCGTCTGGAACGCCGAGCCGGATCCGGTCACGGCGTGGATCGGAGACGTCTCCGCTGACCTGGGACTAGGCCAGATCAAGACCGTGGCGTCGTAAGGCTCACTCGACCGGCGTGCGGGGACCGACGCGGCGTCCGAGGTTCAGCCAGGTCAGCAGCATCCGGTACATCGTGCGGATGTCCGGGCATTCGAACTTCACCGAGCGGGGACTGGTTCGTTCCGTTCCGGGAACGATCGCCAGCATGTCGCCGAGCGCGCTCGACGTGAGCAACGCCTCCAACGCGAACGGTCCGTCGGGCTTCCATACCTGCGCCTTGTCCGCGTTCTTCACCGATTCGGCGACGAGCCGACGCGTCGCGTCTTGCACGGTCTTCGGCGATTTCGAGCGGCCCGACATCGCTGCGAAGCCGGTCTTGGTCGCGAACGCACGAACCCAAGGGAGCGCGGCGGTCGCCTGATCGCAGCATTCTTCGTCGCCGGACACGAACAGCAGTGGCACGTTGAACGTCCCGGCGAGCGCCGCGTTCAGGTGGGTTTCGTTCCAGGAGAGACCGTTCACGCGGATGTCCGCGAACCAGCCGGTGAAGGTGTGGTCGAGGATGGCGCTCGCCGTGCCTGCGCCCGCGTGATACCCGATGAAGACGCAGCCGGTGAAGCCCTCCTCGATGCCGGTCATCATGCTCCACGGGAGCTTGGGCGTTCCCTGGACCAGCTCGGCGCGAGGGTCGAGCTCCAGCGGCAGGATGTTCCCCATGTCGCCGTGGGAATCGGACACGACGATCTTGAGTGCGCCGACGTCGGCCGCGCCCGCGATCGCTGCGTTCGTCTCCTGGGTCATCAGTTGACGTGCCCAGGGGTAGTCGTCCGTTCCGCGCGTGGTCTGGCGCACCGTGGTGATGCCGCCGATGCCCTCCATGTCCACGGAGATGAAGATCCGGATCGTCATGGCGGCCAAGGGTACCGTGCCGCTCTGCAGCGATCGTGGGGTCGGGCCGTTTCGCGGCCTCGGCGGCTTTTCTCCTGGACGGCGAAGCGGGCGTCATGCGAGAACGTCTTCAGCGGCCCGCCCGCCCGTCACACCGCCTGCTCAGTCGCGAGCGCCTCCGCCTCGTAGGCGCTCATGATCGCGTCGAGCTCCTCTTGCATCCCGTCGGGCAGGGGCATCGGCTCGTGCGTTGCGAGGATCTCGCGCGCCTTGTTGTTGGCCGACACCTGCGGGTCCGGGCGCTCGGCGGCCTCCCAGGCGTCCCACGTCATCCGGTTCATGTGTGTTTCGCGCCAGAACTCGCGCATGTGGATGAGCGTGTGCTCCTGGTCGAGGAAGTGACCCGCCGGTCCGACGTTGTTGATCGAGTCGAGCGCGAGCGCCTCGTCATCGAACGCGAACCCGTCGGACCACCCGGCGGCGATCTCGTAGATCTCGGCGCCGAGCATCAGCTCGGTGATCGATGAGACCGAGTCGCCGTACAGCGAGCCGATCCCCGTGAGCATGTCGCCGGGCACCAGCATCGCACCCATCGCGGCGAGTCCGGCCTGCGCGCCCGATTGCCAGTCGCTCGCCTTCGAGCCGGTGCCGTACGCGCCGTGGCAGGTCGGGACGTCGAAGTACGCGCCCATCTGTGCGGACCCCATCTCGGCGAAGATGTCGTTGCCTCCCCACGCCGGGTTGAGCTCTCCGGTGTTCATGTCGATCGTCGTGTTGTAGCTGACGTGGAACGTCTTCGCCCCGGGCACGAGCGTCTCGAGGATCGTGAAGCCCGACAGGATCTCGGCGTTCGCGATCACCATGAGTCCGGCGACGGATAGCGGAGCACTCGCGCCTGCCAGCGGCATCGCGCACATCCCGACGGGGATCCCGGCCTCGGCGAAGATCTGCATCGCGTCGACCGTTGGCTCGTCCCAGTGCAGCGGCGAGATCGAGCATTGGAAGTTCGACATGATCGGCCGAGCGCGGAGCTCGTCCGCACCGCCCGCGATCACGCGGCACATCTCGACGAGGCCCTTCGCGTTGAAGGGGTCGATCGCTGTCATCTGCATGATGTGCTTGCTGGTCGCGTGCCACTGGGCGTGCGTCTCGTGCATCGGGCGCACCATCACCGGCTTGTCGTTCGCGGCGCAGCACTGCCACTGGATCGCGACCTGTGGGAGCGCGTCGGCCACCGTCGTGAACCGCGTGATGTCTTCCTTCGCAGAGTAGCGGCGCTGCAGGGTGTCGATGTCCCAGACATGGGCGGGGCAGCCGTCGGTCGAGAGCCACCCGCGCTCACCTCCGAGCGGGAGGTCGTACTCGGGGTTCCGCGCGTGCAGGGTGTAGTTGCGCGGGGCCTTCTTCCGCTGCTGCTCAACGAAGTCGGGGTCGAACCGGATCCGCATCTCGTCGAAGTCGACCTTCTGACCGTGATCGGCCATCACCTGCAGGAGGTTCTTGTTCGTGGTGCTGACCCCGGTGTGCTCGAGGACCTGCAGACAGGACTCGTGGATCTTCTTCTCTTGCTCGGGGGAGAGGATCTTGAATGTGGAGGTGCGGGAGAACGAACGGATCGCATCGGACATCGGTTGGAACCTCCTGCGGGCAGCGTCGGCGGCGAGCGTACCCCCGGTATCCGCAGGTGCGGTAGCGCAGGCTTGAATCGCGTTCAGGCACCAGGGTGCTGCGAGGCGCGGTCGGGCGCGTGTTCGCCCAGGCGCGTCGCCAGCACCCGCATCACGCCGATCGCAACGTCGGGCCGGTCGTGGACCATCCCCTCGAAGGCGCGGCGGGTGATCCAGATCGTGCGGACGTCGCCGTCGGCGATCAGGTCAGCCATGCGTGGGCGTGCGGTGATCAGGGAGAGTTCGCCGACGACGTCGCCGGGCCCGCGCTCGGCGATCGTGTCGCCACCGCTTCGCACGTGGACCGCGCCGGAGACGATCACGTGCATGCCGTCGCCCATCTCTCCCTCGGAACCGAGGCGGTCGCCGTCGGCGAACAGCTGCTCGTCGGCGACCGCCGCGATCGGCAAGAGGTCGGCCGGCTCGAGTTCGTCGAACAACGGCACCTTCCGGAGGAACAACACGCGTTCCATCGCCGGCATCGTGGTGTGGACGTCCATCGGGGTCCCTTCCGTTCCTGTCGTCGTGGCGTTGGCCAGGACCAGCTCGCCGCACATCGCGATGAACGGGTCGGGGTCGTGAGCGGCGCGCTCGATCGCATCGGCCGCGCCGTCGGCGTGTCTTACCTCCGACCTGTCCCATAAGGGGATCAGCGGGCGGACGAGGGTCTGCGCGCTCGTCGATTCGAGGGTCTCGAGCGCGGTCGCCGCCTGCGCGCCGTCGGTCGAGTCGAGGTTCTCGACGGCCGCACGAAGCGAAGCGCCGTCCTCATGGGTCAGCGACAACGCCCGGAGCGCCGTGCGTCCGGTGGCGCGGCCGCGGGCGAGGACGGCGTCGCGGAGCAGGGAGGTTGCGTTGTCCTCACCGGTCACGGCGTCGGCCAGATCTCGGTCCCGTGCAGCGTCGGCGAGCAGTTCGTTCGCGAAGGCTTCGACCTCCGATGTGCGATCGCTGAGGTTCAGATGCGCGAGGGCGTCGATGGCGGCGTCTCGTGAGGCCGGGACCTGAAGCGCGTCCAGCAGCGCGGGCACCGTTCCATCGGCGATCGTGGCGGCGGCTCGTGCCGCCGCATGACGCACGCTCGCGCTCGGATCCTGCAGCAACGCGATCGCAGGCGCGCGTGCGGCGTTGGGATCGATCGCCACGAGCGCACGGAGCCCCGACGCGCGAACCGACGGTTCGGCGTCATCGATCGCCCGTGTCGCGATCGGGGCGCCGATCGTCGCGGGCGCGGACATCGCAGCGCTCACCGCCGCCGCGCGTACCGCTGGATCCGCGTCCGTCGCGAGTTCGTGGAGCCGGTCCGCGCTGCCCGGATCGTCACCGGCGCGTGATGCTGCGGCCAGCGCGACCACGCCGAGATCGTCGTCGTGCATCGCCGCACCGAGCCGATCGCGCGCGCGCGCGTCGTCGAGCCCGGCGAGCAGTTGCACCGCGAACCGGCGAACCGACGGGCTGGGTTCGTCCGCGGCCGCCAACACCGTGTCGATCGCCTGGGCGTCGCCCTGCAGGGCGAACGGCGCCACCCGGCTCGCTTCCTCCGTGAACACCGGCCGTCCGGCTCGGAGCGCGTCGACGAGCGCCGTGGCGTACGAGCGCTTGATCGCCCACGTCACCGCGAGCGTCAACACCGCGGTGACGAGCCCCACCATGGTCAGCTGCCGCGGCGTCAGCACATTGGTGCCGACCAGCGCGATCACGCCAGCGATGGCGGTGCCCGCCTGTGAGGGTCCGCCGTTGAGGAACGTCCGCACCTGATCGCGGCGATCCGACGGCACCACGTTCGTCAGCGTTTCCCACGCCGGCGAGGCGACGCCCTGCAGCCAGATGCCCGTCACCCCCCGCACGCCGACGAGCACCGCGAACGTCGACGTCGCCAGCAGGATGCCGAAGGACCCGACGTAGAGCAGCGGGAGCACCAGGACGGCGAGCGCGATGCCGAACCGCACGAACAACCGGTTCGTCACGCCCGCCGAGACGAGGAACGCGGCGCCGGTCGTCACGGCCGAGAACAATCCGATGAACGCCGCCACGCCGTCGGTGGTGGGGTAGTGAGCCGCAGCCGCAGCCGCCCACGGCAAGAACAAGGAATAGAAGAGCACCGAGAAGAGCACGGCTGCCAGGGTCATCCACACGAGCAGCCGTGACCGCATCACGTAGCGGAGTGCCGACACGAGGTCCGCGACAGGCCCGGCGCGCGATGCCCGCCGGACCGCGTGATGCGCCGTGACGGGCAGGATCCACCGCCCGAGCGCCAACGACGCGACCAGCGTGACGCCCCACGCGAGCAGCAGGTTCGGAGCACCGATCAGATGCACGAGCGGCGCGGTGAGCAGCCCGCCGATCACCGACCCGAGGATCCCGCCGGCCGCGAACAGCGGGAACAGGCGCTTCGCCTGGCGGGTATCGATCACCATCCCGGCGATCCCCCATACGAACACCGTCTGGACGAGCACCGCGAGCGCGACGGTCAGCCACAACACCCAATAGGCCCACGTCGCGCCGCCGATCAGCGCCACGCGCTCGGCGAACACGACGACGGCGAGGCCGGCGCCCATGACGAGGAACGCGCGTCGTTGATCGGTGCGTCCCAGCGTGCCGGTCATCACCAGCATCAACGCGAGACAGCTCGCGCCCTGCAGCAGGTAGACGGTCGGCAGCGCGTCGGTGCCGACCCGGTCGAAGAACAGCGCAGTCGCGGCGCTCTGCCCGATCACCTGCCCGGCCATCACGATGAACGAGAGCGCGATCAACGAAACGGCGATCCGGCGTTCGCCGGTGTGGATCTTGAGGGCTCGCGCGACCGCGCTCACGACACCCGGTAGACGACCGCGTCGGCGGGGTGACCCTTCAACGACAGGTGCCGGTGCTCGAGCCCGTCGAGCGACCGGCCTGCCGAGCGCATCGCCGCCTCCGTCACCAAGACCTCGCCGATCGCCGCCTGCGAGGCGAGGTGCGCGGTCAAGTTCATCGGGTCGCCCAAGGCGGTGAAGTCGCTGGATCCTCTCGAGCCCACGATCCCGACGAAGGCGGTTCCCGTGTTGACGGCCGCACCCAACGGCGCCCACGGGCCCTGCGGATCTCCGTGACCGGTGGCCCGCAGGAGGTCCTGCGCAGCCTGGAGGGCGACATCCGCGTGATCGGGCCCCGTCATGAACGGGAGGAAGAGCGCGACAACCTCATCGCCGACGAACTTCTCGACGATCGCGTCGGCCTCGAACAAGACGTCCTTGGAGACTTCGTAGAACCGGCTCATCAGACGGGTGAACTCCGCGACGGGCATCTGCCTGGCGATCTTGCTCGAGCCCCGCACGTCGGCGAACAGCATCGAGAGCTCGACCTCGGCACCCGCCACGGCTTCGCCGTTGAGGGGCGAGGGGCACCGCTTCGCGTGTTTGTCCATCTCCGTGAAACAGCGACCGCAGATATGCGGGTTCTTCGCCCAGGGCTTGAAGCCGAACGGCCGCAGGAGCAAGTTGCCCGGGGCACGGAACGGCGCTCTGCAGAGCTTGCAGCGTGGGTTCGACGGGATGAACCGCAGGGGACTCTTCAGGCTTCTGTCGGCGTGGGCCCCGCTCAACAGCTCCTGCCATTCCTGCTCGGCGGTCGGCATCGTGCCGAAGCGTAGGCCGTCGACCGTCCGAACGCAGCCCCCGGGAAGGGGGGAGCGCAGAGCGGAGGCGGACGGGAATCGAACCCGCCAGGGAGCTCGTCGCCCCCTCAACGGTTTTGAAGACCGCGAGGCCCACCAGGAACCCTGACGCCTCCGGCGCCAAGGCTACCGGGGCGCCGCGGAGGCCGCCCGAACCGCCGGGGTCAGGGTGGCGGCCGAACCGACCGATGACGTTCTCGGTCTCGTCGGATGCGTGACCTACGATTGGATGACGATGGAAGCCGCGTTCTTCGACCTCGATAAGACGATCATCAGCCGGTCGTCCTCGCACGCCCTCGGGCGGCCGCTGTACCGGGCCGGCATGGTCTCGCGCGGCCAGCTGATGCGCGGCGCCTACGCCCAGCTCGTCTACCTGTTGATCGGCGCCGACGAGTCGCGGATGGAGAAGCTCAAGGAGGGCATGCTCCAGCTGACGAAGGGTTGGGATCGCACGCAGGTCGAGCGGCTCGTGCACGACGTGATGCTCGAGGTGATCGACCCGTTCGTCTATCAGGAGGCGCTCGACCTGATCGCCGAGCATCAGGCTGCGGGCCGGCGTATCTACATCGTGTCGTCCTCGCCCGAGGAGGTCGTGCGTCCGCTCGCCGCGCATTTCGGAGTGTCGGGTGTGATCGCGACGCGCGCGGCGGTCGGTCCCGACAACCGCTACACAGGTGAGCTCGAGTTCTACGCCTTCGGCGAACAGAAGGCCGAGGCGATCCGATCGCTCGCGCGCCGCGCGCGCGTGAACCTCGAGGGATCGTTCGCCTACTCCGACTCCGTGACCGACGTGCCGATGCTTGAGGCCGTCGGCCATCCCGTCGCGGTCAACCCCGACCGCGACCTGCGGCACGTCGCGGAAGAGCGAGAGTGGGAGATCCGGAACTTCCGCAACCCCGTGCGCTTGCGCTCACGCATCGCCGACGCCGTGCCGCCGAAGCGCGCCGGTGTCGCGGCGGCGGCCGTCGGCGCTGCCGCGGTCGCCGGTGTGCTCGTCTGGGTGTCGTTGCGCGCGCGCGAACGACGCGCTGTCGCGTGATCGTCGCGCAGCGGGGGTAGCGCGTCCGACGCTTCGGGTGTAGCGTCGAGTGGGATGCCGAAAGGCGCCCGCGAGGGGAGCAGAACCCACGCGCGAGTCATGCCGCGGGAGGCATGTCCCAGGACCCGGGGCGTACGAACCCGGCTCCAGGGACACGTGCGGACCAGCGCTTGATACCTGCTCCCCTCGCTCTGTGTCGGCTCTCCGCCAAGGCGTTCGAGGTTCGAGGTTCGAGCCCGAGCCGCTAGTCGCGCGCGGCGCTGGCGGTTCGATAGCGGAACAGCGAGCCCTGCGGATACGCGTCGTTGCCCGCCCATCCGAAACCGACCTTGTACATCTCTTGGATGATCGACTTCGGCATCGTCGGTTGTTCGCCGGGGGGATTGGACGAGGGGTTCAATCGGATCGAGACACCCCAGTCTGCGGGCGTGAGTGGGCCGGACGGATCGTGCAGCGTGTACGCGGGGTCGAAGCACTGTCCGACGTCGGTGATCAACGACGCCTCCCCGGCTGCGGAGATCTGGTGCACAGCACGCTTCAACAGCGTCAGGATGCTGCTGTTGCAGGTGATCGTGCCGAGAACCGGGATGGTCGCAGATTGGATGTGATCCTGGATCCATCGCTGATCGATCGCGATCTGACCGGGTTTGCTGTTGCTGGGGTGGGCCTCGAACTCCCCGAACGTCTCTTTCAGGAACAGCGGGGGCATCACGCGATCGTTGGCGCGCAGATATTGCGTGTCGCCCGGGGCGCGGACCTCGACGGCTGGGTAGGGCGTCTGGATCGGCAGCAGGTCGCCGAACGCCGGGATCAGGTCGTTCACCGTGACGGTCGCGTTCGGCTTGACGTGGAACAGGACGTAACGCTCGGTGGTGACGCCGATCTTCAAGCCGGTCTCGCGAGGGACGAGCAGCTCGTACGCGCCCATCAACGCGTCCGGCAACGTGCCGACGATGTCCACCTGTTGGTCGCCGGGGAACAGGAGCGTCGCGCCGGTCCCGAGGCCGCGGAGGTTCGCCTCCGACTCCGACAAGATCCCCTGGCCGGGTTTGAGGTTCTGCACGAGCTGACGTTCCGGCTCCGGGAGGAAGGCCGCGAACGTCGGGTCGACGCCCGTGGTGTCCATCGGGATCATCATCGGCGGCTGGGGCTGGTCGACGCCGTCGCCGTTCGCGTCGAGCGAGGCCGTCATCCACGCGATGTCTGCGGTCGCCGTGGTTGCCTGGGTGACGTCCGGGACCGTGCTGACGAGATCGCCGAAGCCGGACGGGAGGCCGCCGGGCACCCACGCGAGCCACGCCTCGGGCGTCGGGACGGGAACCGTGGCGCTGGCAGGGGGGCCGGTGGAGGAGGCGGGAGGCGAGGAGCCGGCGTCGGTGCGGCCGCCGAGCCACACGAGGGTCGACCCGATCAACGCCACCGCGACGAACGTCACCAGGCCGCGGATGAGCGCGCGCCGTTCCAGCGCATCCATATCAGTGGGCGAGTTTACGGCCGCGATGCGCGACGGCCGGGAGCGCTCAGCCCGAGGCTGGGTGCTGCAAGAGCCCGGCGAGCCGCTCGGCCCGGCGCGCCGCCTGGCGGGGGCGTCCCGCGTTGACCGCGATCGCGATCGCGCGAAGCTCGCGCTCGACCGTGGGCGAGATGGCCGACGCGCGTGCCCGTACGAGCGGGTCGAGCTTGGCGACCGCGTCGTCGAGGCGGTTCAGCATCTCGCGCGGCGTCACCACGTCGTCGCGGTAATTCTCTAGCGAGACGACATCTCCCATAGCGCCCACCATAGGACGGTGGTCTGACACGAGGTAGTCGCCCTGCGGGGTCACCCGACCCGTACGCTCGTCACCGGGGCGAGCCGAGGCGCGACCGTGAACCAGGAGCGCCCGGCATCGGACGATCCGAACACCTCGCCGGACGTCGCGCCGAAGAACAGTCCCATCCGGTCGCCCTCGCCGTCACGGTCAAGCGCCTGGCGCAGGATCGTCACGTATGCGTCCGTCGGCAGCCCGTCGCCTTGCGGCGACCACGTCTCGCCCCCGTCGCGGGTGCCGTAGACGCCGAGCGAACCGCCCGGCACCACGCGGTCCTCCGCCCCGGTCATCGGGATCAGGAACGCGCTTTCGGGGTCGGCCGGGTCGGTCACCAGCGGGAACCCGAAGGGCGAGGGGAGCCCCTCGTGGATGTCGTTCCACGTTTCGCCTTGGTCGTCGCTGCGGTACACGCCGCCGTGGAACTGCATGAACAGTCGCTCGGGCTGCGCCGGCGCGCGATGCATGTTGTGCACGCAGAGCACGTTCGTGTCGGCGCGGGATTCCTCGGGCATGTACTCGGGGACCAGCCCCGTGTATCCCGTGCGCCAGGACTGCCCGCCGTCGTCGGTGATCCACACGCCTGCGGCGGAGATCGCGATCGCGAGCTTCATCGGATCGCCGGGCCACGGGCAGATCGAGTGCAGCGCGAGGCCGCCGAGCCCGGGTTGCCAGTCGCCGGCGATCCGCTCCTTCCAGAGCGCTTCGTTGCGTGACCAGGTCTCGCCGCCGTCGCGCGATTCCCAGAGCGCGGCCGGATCGGTGCCGGCCCACAACTGGCCCTCGGCCTCGCCTTCCTTGACCTTCCAGATGCGCTCGAGCGACACGTCGTCGCCTTCGGCGAACGCGATGCCCGACGCCTGCTGCCACTCGCCCGCGGGATCGTCCGTGAACATCAACCGAGGTCCGTAGAAGCCCGACGTGACCGAGGCGAAGTATCGGCCGGTCCGCCGGTCGCGGATCGCGTACTCAACGACGTCGCCCGCGAAAGCGCGCGTGGCGATCCGGTACGAGCCGGGGTCGTCGTCGGTCAACACGAACAGGCCCTTCTTGGTTCCCACCAGCAGTTCGGGCATCACGTTCCCCCTGTGATCGACGGAAGCACTTGGAGATGGTCGTCGGTGCCGAGCGCCGTGGCGGCGTCGACGCGCTCGCCGTTGCGGAACACGTTGACGTGGCGGCGAACGGCGCCGTGCTCGTCCAAGATCCAGCCGGTGGTCTTGGGCCACGTCGACTCGAGCGTGCGGAGGACGTCGCCGACCGTGTCGCCGGCGATCTCGAGGTTGCGGTTGCCCCCGGCGAGGTCCTTCAGAGGGGCTCGGAGCGTCACCACCGCCATCCGGCGAGCCTACCGCCGCGCTCGGACACGGGCTATCCGCCCGTTGCGCTTGCGGTCGGCTTCGACCCGTATTCGAAATGCATCCCGTCGGGTGTGAGGAACTTCCCTCCCCAGATGAAGCCCCAGCGCTCGAAGGTCTTGACGATGCGCGGGTCCATCGTCGGTTGTGCGCCGTACGGGTTCTCCGGCGCGTTGATGTCGATCGCCGCCCCGTAGGCGTGCTGTGACGGGGGGGCGGTTGGGCTCCGCGCGACCGTCCGCGCCGCGTAGCAGCCGGAGTACACCTGGAGCTCGTTCCCGAGGCCCACCCGCTCGACGTCGGTGAGCGCGCCGATCAGCATCGGGAACAGCCGGCGGTTGCACGTCACCTGCCCGAGGATGGGGACGGTGCGCGTGACGATGTTCGCGTCGTACCAGGCCGGGTCGACGTTGAGGTACGCGGGGTCGGCGTTCTGCGGGTACGCCGAGAACTCCCCGAACGTCTCCTTCATCACGATCGGCGGGTTCACCCCCGACGCGATGCGCATGTAGGTGGAGCCTCCCGGCGGCACCATGCGGATCGCGGTGTTCGGGATGATCCGATGCATGATCGACGCGAACCGCGGCATCGTCATCTGCCCGGGGGGCAGCGCGAGCAGGTAGCGGTCGTCGACGATCCCGAGCGAGGTGCCGACCGCCCGCGACACGAGCATCTCGCTCCACCCGGCGACGGGGTCGGGCACCACGGCGCCGACCGTCACCGTTCGCGACCCGAACGTCATCGACCCGCCGACGTCGAGTTCGCGGAGCTGCGCACTTGACGTCCCGAGCACCGCTTTGCCCGACCGCAGCGCGGACGTGACCTCGTCTCGCACGTTCGGCGGGATGAACGGCGCATAGCTTGCAGGGTCGACGGAGAACGCGTCGATCGGGATCTCGTACGGCGGCGTCGGCCGGTCGACCACCGCGCCCGTGTCGTCGTGCGAGGCGGTCATCCACCGGGTGTCGCCCGCGACGACCACCGCCGTGCCGAGCGCGGTGGCGGCCGCGACTTGGGTCGAGACGTCCGGCGGCAAGGAACCGGTGATCCACGCGAGCCATGCGCCCGGCATCTGTGCCGACGCGTCGGCGGTGCTCGCGGCGAGGTGGCTCGCCGCAGCGGGCGAGTGAGGAGGCGCGCTCGAGGCGGCGTGCGCCGCGTCGCCTCGATCTGCGCGGACGAGCGCGAGCGCACCGCCGACGACGAGGACGGCGAGCATCGCCCCGAACGCGAGGCGTCGCCGTCGCACCGTCGCGCGTGCGGTCATCGATGTCAGGCTAGCCATGGGTTTGCGCGGGTGACCGCCCCGGCGGCCGGATGGTTCCTGTGGTTCCTCTGACCCATCCGCGGGTCAGGGCGTTGGTCCTAGGCCGACGGTCCCGACCCGCGCGGGCGCCCTTGTCCCTGTGTGAATCTCGCAGCTAGGGTGTGGCTCCACGCGACGCGGGTATCCGAGCATCGGTTCTCGGTCGCCGGGCTCGGCTCACTGAACAGGAGGGAACACGCACCATGCCTCACAACACCCCCCGGATCGGGTCACATCTGACCCGCATCATCACGGCCGTCGGCTTGGTCGCCGGCGCACTCGTCTTCGCGGCGCCTGCCGCGCAAGCCATTAACGTCGTCTCGGTCTCCGCCGGTGCGGTGCATGCGTGTGTGCGCACGACGGCCGGCGTTGCGAAATGCTGGGGCTTCAACGCGGTCGGCATGGTCGGCGACGGCACCAAGGTCGACCGGCTCACGCCGAGGACCGTCAAGGGCCTGAAGGCCGGCGTGAAGGACGTTCAGGCGCAATGGGATCACTCCTGCGCCGTGACGAATGGCGGCGCCGTCAAGTGCTGGGGGCACAACGGCGACGGTGAGCTCGGCGATGGCTCGCTGATCAAACGGGTCACGCCTGTCCAGGTAGTGGGCCTCACCAGTGGGGTGAAGCAAGTTTCGCTCGGTTTCGATTCCGGCTGTGCGTTGAAGAGTGTGGGCACGGTCTGGTGCTGGGGCTATAACGGGAACGGCCAGCTCGGCACGGGAGATCGGCGATCCCAGCGCACCCCCGTGGACACCGGGCTGACCGGCATCACGCAGATCTCGGCCGGCTGGGACCACACGTGCGGGGTCACGACCGGCGGCGGCGTGAAGTGCTGGGGCCAGGGCAAGCACGGCGAGATCGGCGATGGCGCCAAGAGCGACAGGCTGTCCCCCGTTGACGTGACCGGCTTGGGCGGCACGGCCGTCCAGGTCTCGGCGGGCTTCGACCAAACGTGTGCGCTGTTGACTGGCGGTACCGTCAAATGCTGGGGGAACAACACCACCGGTGAGCTCGGTGATGGGACAACCACCGACAGCACGCACCCAGTGTTG
The DNA here is from genome assembly GCA_036007245.1 of Actinomycetota bacterium. GTDB lineage: Bacteria > Actinomycetota > UBA4738 > UBA4738 > HRBIN12 > AC-51. Next base: position 21,324 of record DASYOY010000151.1, read on the forward strand.
GTGACGGGCCTTTCGGGAGTTACCTCGATCTCCGCCGGGTACAACCACACCTGTGCGGTCACGAGCTCAGGTGCGGCCAAGTGCTGGGGAGCGAATGAGTCAGGTGAGCTCGGGAACGGAAAGACCAAGAGCAGCCCTACGCCCGTGACGGTCTACGGCTCGGGCTCGGGCGTCGCACAGATCTCGGCGGGCGGTTACAAGAAGGCCGGTATGACGTGCCTGGTGACCAAGGGGGGCGCGGTGAAGTGCTTCGGCGCGAATCACGGCGTTCACAACCTCGCACCGATCGACAGCACGGGCGGCCAGCTCGGGGATGGCACCAAGATCGAGCGGCTCGTGCCGATCACGGTCCGCACGCTGACCGGCGGGAGCCCGGCGCACTACCGCCCCGACCTGCTGATCTCGAGGCACAGTGCCGCGGGGTACGCCGGCAACGGCATCTACAACGCGAGCGGGGCGAAGCAAGTCAGGTCGACCTCGATGGCGCGGGGTGGCACGAAGCACTTCTTCGTGAAGTTGCAGAACGACTCCGGCAAGGCGGACACCTTCTTCCTGATCGGACCGCACACCGGAAAGGGCTTCACCATCAAGTACACGAGCGGCGGCAAGGTGATCACCAGGTTGGTGACCAAGGGCACGTACTTCGTATCGATGCCGGCCGGCGCACAGCGCATCGTCGCGATGACGGTCTCGGCGAACAAGACGACGCCTTCCGGCAGCTCGCGCTCGCTGAAGCTGACCGTTCGGTCTGCAGGCGATAGCGCGAAGGTTGACGCGGTCAAGGCAAACGTGAAGACGCGCTGAACGGTCGGCTCGGTTCACCCTTCCTGCGGCCCGGGGCTTCGCCCCGGGCCGCAGCTCGTGGGGTCGTGGTATCCGCGCACGTCCATCACTACGGTTGCTCACATCGGCGGAGATCCGGAGGCGACGATGGACAAGTGGGCAAAGCGGTTCGGTGGCGGGTTCATCGTGTCGGCGTTCGTGTGGGTGGTGCTCAGGACGATCCTGCAGTGGCAGCTCATCGACCGGATCACGCCGTCGTCCGACCTGGTCGGCGTGTCCGCGTTCGCCGGCGGGTTCGCCCTCGCGACCCTTGGGCGCGACGATCGTCATCGTCTTGATGCAGTGGTCGCATCGTCTCGAGCGGTCGGAGTTGTCCAAGCACTGGCACGATCCGGACTAGTCGCTCCGCGCCCGCGAGCGGCGCGTGGGCTGGCTGTGACGAAGCGCACGCGCACATCCCCCGACAAGAACGCGAGATGGGCCGGTCTGGGGATCAACAGCGCCCTGGCGTGCCGGTAACGTTCTTCCCGTCGGCGCGCCTTCTCGCACCGGCCACCCCCTGAGGCTTCCACGAGCGGCAACGCGGTGCTTCGGCGCGCGTTCGATGAAGAAGGGTTGGGGATGGAACGGTCGACGCGCGTGGTGCTCGCGATCGAGGCGCCGGAGGTGCTCGACGAGGTGCTGCACTTCCTCGACCGCAGCGGCGCGGTGCGTGTGGTCGCGACGGCCGACGGCGAAGGGCAGATCGTCGACGCGGTCACGCAGCTCGAACCGGACCTGGTGATCGCCGAGCCGCGGTTCGCGGGGGCCGTCCCCGGTCCGACCCCGTGCATCGCGATCGCGAGCCGGGAGTCGATCGCCGCGCTTCGCGCGGCGATCGCGGCGGGTGTCCGTGGGTTCACCGTGTGGCCCGAAGAGCGCGACCGGCTCATGGCGCACGTCGAAGGGTTCGCGGTCGGCGCGAAGCACCTCGAGCGGCGCGCGACGGTGATCGCGGTGCACGCGTCTCGTGGCGGGGCAGGATGCACCTTCGTTGCGACGCATCTCGCACGGGCCGCGGCTTCGGCCGAGCGGTCGGTCGTGCTCGTGGATGTCGATCCGTTCGGCGGCGACGTCGCGACGGCGCTCGGGATCGCCGACGGCACCGAGGGACTGCACCCCATATCGGAGCTCTGCGACGTCGTCGACGAGATGACACCCGGTTCGTTCACCGAGGCCGTGTTCCGGCATCACGAAGGGTTCGGGGTGATCGTCGCGGCACCGCCGGAGGCGCCCACGCTCGAGGAACGCTCGGTCGTGCGTGTTGTTCATCTCGCGGCCGCCTCCGCCGACGTGGTCGTGCTGCATACCGGCCTCGGGACCGACTCGGTCACGCGCGCGTGCCTGCGAACGGCCGATGCCGTCGCCGAGGTGCTCGCGCTCGATATCGCGTCGTTCCGCGCGACGGTGCGCACCTTGGCGCGGATCGCATCCGACGGCGTCGAGGACCGGACGTCCTTCGTGGTCAACCGGGCGGCGCGCGGCGAAGTCGTGCCGGCCGACGTCGAGCGGGTGTTCGGTCGGGCGCCCGACGCGGTGCTTCCGCTCGACGCCTCGGTGCCGCGCTTGCAGGACCACGGCCGGCTGCTGCCCCCACGGGCGCGGGCCGCCCGGGCCATCGCGAGGCTGAGCGATCGCATGCTCGCCTCCACCGCCGAGCTTCGAGGTGCCGCGTGACGGCCCTCGACGTCCTCTCCCTCGTCGATCAGGTGCTCGGTCGCGCCGGTTTCCGGCGCTCCCTCCGAGCCCACGGACCGCAAGGGGGGACAGGTGCGGAAGCGGCAGATCGCAACCGCCGTCGTGATCGTTGCGACGCTGGCGATCGCGATACCGGCGCGTGCGAGCGTGGGGACGACCTGCAGCGCGTGGAAGACGACCAAGACCGGCGGGCATCGATCGGCGTGCTACGTGCGGACCGCGGACCGGCAGGTCGCTGCCAAGGGTCGCGGCTACTACGACGGCTCGACCAAGCTGACGCAGATGACCATCTCGGTGTCGCTGCAGTCATCGATGGATGGCTTCTCGTGGATCACGCTCGCGAGCCGCACGTGCGGGTTCACCGACGTCCCGTCGGCGGCGCCGGGAGGGTCCTGCCTTACCGCAGCGCAGTGGGTCGGCGACGGGATGGTGTATCGAGCACGGACGTACCTCGTGCTGTTCGAGGCGAACGGAACGGTGCGCACGACCGACCCGTCGTACAGCCCGGTCACGTCCTGAGGGCCAGGTCCGTTGCATCGACGATCGGAGGTCGGCGTGGCCGCTGACACGCTCCGGACCTTGCGTCGCGAGGTTCGCGACCAGCTGCGCGTCCGGATCGACGCTCGGGGGCTCGCGAGCGCGCCGCCCGCCGAGCGCCGGGTGCGGGTGCGCGATGAAGCGCTCGACCTGCTCCGGCAGCGGGGCGCGCTGCTTCCGCAGCGGGAGCTCAATCGCATCGTGAACGAGGTCTCCGACGATGTCGTCGGGTTCGGGCCCATCGAGTCCTTGCTCAAGGACCCGACGGTGACCGAGGTGATGGTCAACGGACCCGACGACGTATTCGTGGAGCGAGAGGGGCGCATCGAGAGGGTGCGCGATCGGCTATTCGAGGGGGAGGAGCCGGTCATGCATCTGATCGAACGCATCGTGGGACCCTTGGGCCTCCGGGTCGATCACGCGTCACCATGGGTGGACGCTCGGCTTCCGGACGGTTCGCGGGTCCACGCGATCGTGCCGCCCCTCTCGCTCCGCGGTCCCACGCTCACGATCCGCAAGTTCTCGCCCGCGCCGATCACGCCCGATCTCCTGGTTGAGCGCGCGTCGATCGGGCCGCGCATGATGCGGTTCCTCCTGTCGTGCGTGCGCGGGCGCGCCAACATGGTCGTGTCCGGTGGCGCCGGCAGCGGCAAGACGACGATGCTCGGCATCCTGACCACGGCGATCCGTGACGACGAACGCGTGATCACGATCGAGGATGCGGCGGAGCTGCGCCTGGCCAACCCGCACGTCGTTTCGCTCGAAGCCCGTCCGGCCAACGTCGAGGGTCGCGGCGAGGTGTCGGTGCGCGATCTGGTTCGCAACGCGCTCCGGATGCGGCCGGACCGGATCATCGTCGGCGAGGTCCGCGGCGGCGAGGCGCTCGACATGTTGCAGGCGATGAACACCGGGCACGAGGGATCGCTTTCCACGGCGCACGCGAACTCGGCTCGCCACGTGCTGTGGCGTCTCGAGACGATGGCGATGATGTCCGACGTCGATCTGCCCGCGGCGCATGTTCGCGGGCAAGTTGCGGCGGCGCTCGACATGATCGTGCAGCTCGCGCGGCTGCGCGACGGTCGTCGGATCGTGTGGGAGATCGCGGCGGTCGAAGGGACGCGGGAGGGCGAGGCGATCGTCGAACCCGTGTTCCGGTTCCAGCCCCGCGCGGGCGAAGGGACGTTCGAGGCCACGGGCTACGTGCCCGCGTTCGTGCACACGTTGCGGTCTCGCGGAGAGTCGCTGCCGGACGCGCTGTTCGACGTCGGGGTCGACCGCTGAACCCCCTGATCATCGTGGGCATGCCGCTCACGGCGTGTTGCCTGGGTGTCGGCGCACACCTGTCGCGTCGCGCGGACGTCGCCGACCGACTCGCGCTGTCCTCACCGCCGGGCTCCGGGTTGCCGGCGATCCACAAGGACGACGTCCTGGTGTTCGGGCTGGCGGCGCTCGTGGGCTGGGCTGTGGCGAGAGCGCCGGGGGTCGTGATCGCGCTGCTGACCGCGGGGGTCGTGCGCGTGGTCAAACGGCGCCGTGCACACGCCGTCACGCCGATCATGGTCGAAGAGCGGTTCGCCGACGCGGTCGCCGCCCTCGCCGCAGCGGTTCGGTCGGGTGCGTCGCTTACCCAGGCGATCCGCTACGCGTCGACCGAGGCGGTGTCGCCGGTGCGCGACGACCTGGAGCTCGTGGTCGAGCAGGTGGACACGGGCATCGCGTTGGATCAGGCGCTCCGTTCGTGGTCATCGGCCCGGCCGGGCGCGAACGTCGAGCTCGTGGTGGGCGCGCTGGAGCTCCACCGTCGCAGCGGGGGTGATCTGCCCGCCGTGCTCGATCAGGTGGTCGCCACGATCAGGGACCGCGTGAGCATCACGCGCGAGGTTCGGTCGCTCACCGCGCAGGCGCGGATGTCCGCGTGGATCCTGGGGTTGCTTCCGGTCGGCTTCTTCGGGTTCCTGTGGCTGACCTCGCGCAAAGACATCGAGGGCGCGATGTCCACCCCCGTCGGCATCGCCTGCGTCGTCGTCGGGCTCCTGCTCGAGCTTGGCGCCTTCGCGTGGATCAGGAAGCTATTGGTGGTCGAGTGAGCGCGGCGCCGCTCGTCGGGGTGCTCGCCGGCGGTTCCGTCGTCGCGACATGCGCCGGTGTGGCCAGCGCCGGCCGGTTGTCTCCGCTCCTGCCCGCGGACCCCACAGCAGAGCGCTCGCGGCGCCGGGCAACGCGGCACGACCGGAGGGCACGGAGCAAGGCGTTGCACGCGGACGTCCCGCAGCTGTTGGATCTCCTGGCCGCCGGGTCCACCGCGGGTCTCTCGGCCGAGGCGTCCTTCCGTCAGGCGGTCTCGTGTCTGCACGGTCCGCTCGGGGAAGACCTCGGCGAGGTCATGCGGTCGGTCGATCTCGGCGTGCCGTGGCGCGAGGCACTCGGCGAACACGTCGAGCGCACAGGCGACCCCGACCTTGTGCGCACGGTGGCGGTGCTGGCACGGACCGAGGCGCTCGGCGTCCCGCTCCGCGACGCGACGCGCGAGTTGGCGGCGGCCGTCCGAGACGCCCGCCGTGCGGCGACGCTCGAACGCGCGCGGACCGCGCCGGTCAAGATGCTGTTCCCGCTGGTGTTCCTGATCCTCCCTGCCTTCCTCCTCCTCACGGTGGTGCCCGTTCTCATCACCACCGTGCGTTCCATCGATTGAGAGGAGGTGAGCAGATGTCGTACCTCGTTCGTCTGTACCTGCGCACCGTCGGAGCGATCCGACGGGAGGATGGACAGACCACCTCGGAGTACGCGCTCGTGATCTTGGCGGCCGCCGCCGTGGCGGTCGTGCTGATCACGTGGGCGCATTCGTCGGGCAAGCTCCCGGCGTTCTTCGATCAGATCATCGACACCGTGATCGGGAATGCACAATCCGCCTGAGCGATCGTCGCGCGGGTCGGCGGCGGTGGAGTTCGCGCTGGTGCTGCCGCTTGTGTTCGCGGTGACCTTGGGGCTCGTCCAGGTCGGCGTACTCGCGCGGGATCGAGCGCTGGTCGAGGCGGCGGCGCGTGCAGCAGCACGCGCCGCCGCCGTCGAACCGGACGAGACGGCGATCCATGACGCGGCGGTCGCCGCGGCGCCCGGCCTCGACGCGTCGTCCTTGACGGTCGGCGTCGCTCGCGCTGGGGGGCAGGGCGAGCCGGTGACGGTGTCGGTCGGGTACGAGGACCCGATGCGGGTGCCGTTCATCGGGTGGCTCGTCGGCACGTCCGTGCAGCTGGACGCGTCCGCGGTGATGCGCCAGGAGTACGCGTGAGCCACGCGTCCCAGCGGGGATCCGTGTCGGTCGTCTGCGCCGCCGCCATCTGCATCGCGCTCGTGTGTGCGATGGGCGTCGCGGACGTCGGCCGGGTTCTGGTCGAACGGTCGCACGCCGAGGCGGCCGCCGACGCTGCCGCCCTCGCCGCTGCGCAGGACCTCGCGCTCGGGAGTGGGGATCCACTGGCGGATGCGACCCGGTTCGCCGATCACAACGGCACCGTCCTCGTCGACTGTTCGTGCGCGATCGGCGCGGCCGACGCTGTGGTCACCGTGCGCAGGGCGTTCACGGGCTTGTTGCTCGTGCCGGGTTCGTTCGCCCTGCAAGCTCGCGCCCGCGCAGTCGTCGACCTGCCGTGAGGAAGCCGATGCCGCCTGCGGCGTAGACTCGGCCGCATGACTTCGCGCCGCCAGTTGGAAGAACTCCTCGAGGCCGTTGCCGACCATGGCGTCGATCCGAAGGACGCGGCCGAACGGCTCGTGCAGTTGCCGTACCGCGATCTCGGCTTCGCGCGCGTGGACACCCATCGCGAGCTCCGGCAGGGCGCGCCCGAGGTGATCCTCGGATCGGGCAAGACGCCCGATCAGGTCGCGCGGATCGCGTTGGCGCTCGCGGAGGCGGGCGCGTCGAGCGTGCTCGTCACGCGCGCGGACGAGCCGATGCGGGCGGCGGTGCGGGAGGTTCTCCCTGAAGCCCTCGAGGACGAGCGTGCGCGCGCCGTCTGGGCCGAGCGCGAGCCCATCGAGAAGCGCGGGCACGTGTTGATCGTCTCCGCGGGCACATCGGATGGGCCGGTCGTGCATGAGGCGCGGATCCGCGCCGACCTGCTCGGCACTCACGTCACCGTCCACGAAGACGTCGGTGTCGCGGGACTGCACCGCCTCGCGCCCGTGATCCCGGATCTCGGCCGTGCGGACGTCGTGGTCGTGGTCGCCGGGATGGACGGCGCGCTCGCAAGCGTGATCGGCGGCCTGGCGCCGTGCCCCGTGATCGGCGTGCCGACGAGCGTGGGCTACGGCTCCGCGCACGGAGGCGAGACGGCGCTCAACGCGATGCTCGTCTCGTGTGCCGACGGGCTCGCGGTGGTCGGTATCGACGACGGCCTCGGCGCGGGATCGGTCGCCGCGCGGATCGCACGCCGTGCCGAGGTGCGCGCGTCGTGACCCGCGTCGCCCACGTCGACCCCGTCGGCGGCCTGGCGGGCGACATGCTCCTCGCAGCGCTGTTGGACGCCGGCGCGCCCCGATCAGCCCTCAACGATGCGATCGCCGCGGTCGGTCTCGACGATGTCGCGATCGACGTTTCGCAGCCCGTGCGTGCGGGACTTCGAGCGACGCACGTCGACGTCCGGACGGCCGCGGGGCACGGCCGCACCGGTGAGGCGATGCGCGCGGCCATCGCCGGATCGGGGTTGACCACACCCGTGCGCACGCGGTCGATCGACGCGCTCGACCGTCTGATCGACGCCGAGGCCGCGGTCCACGGCGTCGACCCGAGCGAGGTCGTGCTGCACGAGCTCGGCGGTGACGACACCCTGGTCGACATCTGCGGGGCGTTCGCGCTGCTCGACGCGCTGGAGATCGAACGGCTCGTCTGCGCGCCCGTCCCGCTCGGTCGCGGGGTCGGCGAGATGGATCACGGCCCGATGCCGCTTCCGGCGCCAGCGACGATGGCGCTGCTCGCCGGCGTCCCGGTGGTCGGGGTCGACACGCCCGGCGAGCTCGTGACGCCGACCGGCGCCGCGATCGTGGTGACCGCAGCCGACGCTTGGGGCGAGCTCCCCGCGATGGTGCTGCGTGCGACGGGCACCGGCGTGGGGACCCGCGAACATCCCGATCGACCGAACATCGTTCGCATCACGATCGGCGACGCAAGCGCTGGGTCAGGCGCCGGCACGACGGTGGTCCTCCTCCAGGCCAACATCGACGACCTCGTTCCGGAGCTCGTGCCCGACGTGCTCGACGTGTGCATGACCGCGGGTGCGATCGACGTCTGGACGGTCCCGATCCAGATGAAGAAGGCGCGCCCGGGCGTGCTGCTCAGCGTCCTCGGACGCCCGGATCAGGAGCGGGCGCTCGCCGAGACGCTTCTGACCCACTCCTCGACATTGGGGGTGCGCGTCCAGCGGCTCGAACGCTACGAGCTCGACCGCGCGATCCGTGAGGTCGACATCGACGGCCACACCGTCCGCGTCAAGATCGGTCTGCTCGAGGGGCGGGTCGTGAACGTCGCGCCGGAGCACGACGACTGCGCCGCGGTGGCCGCGGCGATCGGCAGGCCGGTCAAGCAGATCTGGGCCGAGGCGCTCGCCGCGGCCACCGTCACGCAGGACATCGAAGATGCCCACACTCGCTGAGCTCGAAGCGACGATCGCCACTGCACCGAGCGCCCTCGTCGCCCTCTCGGGCGGGGTCGACTCCTCGCTGGTCGCGGCCGTTGCCTGCCGCGTCTTGGGGGAGCGGGCGCTTGCGGTGACGGCGGTCTCGCCCGCGCTCGCGACCGGCGAGCTCGACGGCGCCCGGGCGGTCGCCGCCGCCGTCGGCATCGCTCACCGCGCGATCTCGACGGACGAGCTGGCCCGTGAGGGCTATCGACGCAACGCAGCCGACCGCTGTTACCACTGCAAGTCTGAGCTCTACGACCGGCTCGCCGTGCTCGCCGCGGCCGAAGGGTTCGCCGCCACTTTCTCGGGTGCGAACGTGGACGACCTGGGCGACTGGCGTCCGGGACTGCGCGCTGCGGCCGAGCACGAGGTCCGCCACCCGCTCGTCGAGGCGGGTTTCCGCAAGCAAGACGTCCGGCGCACGGCCGCCGAGCTCGAGATCCCGAGCGCCGACAAGCCGGCGATGCCGTGTCTGGCCTCGCGGTTGCCGTACGGTACCGAGGTCGACCCAGCGACGCTCGCGCAGATCGATCGCGCCGAAACCGCGATCAAGGCCCTCGGCTACCGCGACCTCCGCGTGCGCCACCTCGGCGACCTCGGCAAGGTCGAGCTCGGCGACGACGACCTCGCGCGTGCCAACGAGGGCGCCCGGGTCGCGATCCTCGACGCGGTGAGAGCCGCCGGCTACACCGATGCCGAGATCGACGACGAGCCGCTGCGCTCCGGCTCGTTCACGGGGATCCGCAGGATCCCGCTCGCGGTCACCTAGCTCGCTACTCGAGGTCGCGCGCTCGCGGATCGCGCGCCGTCGGTGTCCGGTAGCCGGGCTCGCTCCGCGCGGTCAGGAACTCGACCGCCGCCCAGAGCAGCTTCGACCGCGGGTAGAACCACACCGGCAGGCCGCCGAGGATGACGATGCTGCCCATGATCACCGGCACGACGGGGATGAACGGCACCGTCAGGATCATCGTGATCACCATCGCCGCGATCCAGAACGAGCATGCGAACGTGTAGTTGATCACCATCGCGCCGAGGAACCCGCCCTCTTCGGACTCGAACCGCAGCTCGCACACCGGGCACAGCGGCTTCGGCTTGAAGAACGTCAGCCAGATCCCGCGCGCGCCGCAGCGTGGACAGCGCTTGCGCAGACCGCGGAGCAAGACGCGACCCGATCCGGCTTCGATGAGCAAGGGCTGCTCGTCGCCGCGGTCCACCCGCGGGTCCAGCGAGCCGTACGGGTCGCTCGTGGCGTCGCTCCTATCCGCGGTCGTAGATCGCGAAGAACTTGACGATCGTCTCCTTGATGCGCCAGGTACCCGCCGATCCCTTCGGCGTCACCAGGAGATCGCCCGCGCGCACGGTGAGCACCTGCCCGTCGGTCTCGATGTCGGCCTCGCCGGCGAGGATCAGCGCGACCTCGTCGTAGGGCCGCTCGAACGACCACGTGTCCGGCTCGCGCCGCCAGAACCCCGTCTGGAGGACGCCGTCGAGGCTCGTGAAGGTCTCCGCCTCGGCCCCGCCGGTGCCCATCGTGCCCGGCGGGTTCACCAGGTCCGCCCAGGCCCGCGCACCCTCGTGGATCACCCGGATCTCGGTCGTCTGCTCCCGTATCTCGCTCATGGCAAGGAGGGTACGTTCGGCCCCTGCCCCCTGTCCGGGCCTGGGTGTACCATCGCCGAACCATGGCGAAGAAGCCCGCACGCCGACCGCTGGGGCGCTCCCGGCGCGCCGAGCTCAACGTGATCGACTACACGTTGGCTAAGCGTGCGATCCTCCGCGACACCCAGCGGGGCCTCCAGTCGGTCAATGACCTCTGCGACGCACACCCGGAGCTGATGCGGGCCGCTAAGTACGTCGGCGAGCCCACCCGCGTCGACTGCCCGGTCTGCGGCAAAGACAAGCTGGTCCTCCTCGCCTACGTCTACGGCGATGCCCTCAAGCACGACAACGGGCGCGTCTGGTCGATCGACACCGGCTTGCGGATGGCCGCGGCCAGCCCCGGTTCCTGCTGCTACGTGGTGGAGGTCTGCCGCGTCTGCCAGTGGAACCACCTGCGGGAGGCCTTCACGGCCCGGCGCAGCGCCGCGGGCTGACCAACAGCACCGACTCGTCACACGCCCAGACCCCTGACCGCGCAACCCCTTGTTAGCATCGGGCGACCGTGTCGCGCGATCGCTCGTCGGCCTCTACCGGAGACCGATACACCCCCAAGCACGCCTCCAGGCCCTCCTCCAAAGGGAAAGCCGGGAAGGCCGCTGCAACCACACGCGGGAGCGCCGCCGCGACCAAGAAGAAGCCCGCCGGCGGCGCGGGCACCACGCCCGGCGAAGCCGGGGCGGCCCCGAAGAAGAAGTCGTTCCTCCGCCGCCGATGGTGGGTCTTCGTCCTTGCCACCCCGTTCGTGCTCGCCCTGTTCGCCGGGGTCGGCCTCTACATCGCGTACGCGCGGATCAAGCTTCCCCAGGCGTTGCCGCCGATCCAGACCACCTACCTGTACGACCGCAACGGGCACCTGCTGACGACCCTGCACGGCTCGGTCGACCGCACCGTCGTGCCGTTGCAGCAGATCTCGCCGCACCTCACAGACGC
>DASYOY010000152.1:0-11131 GCA_036007245.1 Actinomycetota bacterium
TGGCGCTGGCGCAGTTCCGGGTCGCGAAGAACAAAGCCACGCCGACGATCGCATTGGTGATCGACGCGTCGAACTCGATGGACGCGACCGACGTGCAGCCCAACCGGCTGTCCGCAGCGGAATCCGCGGCGCAGGCGTTCCTCCAGAAGCTTCCGCCGGACTTTGCCGTCTCGCTGGTGTCGTTCTCGGACCAGCCGAAGGTGCTGGTGGAACCGACCACCGATCACACGCAGGTGGCGGACGCGCTCGGGAAGCTTCCGCGCGGGCAGGGCACCGTGATCGGGGACGGCCTGGCGACCGCATTGCAGGAGATCGAGCAGTCCCAAGCCGGGTCGCAGGCGGGGCCCGCCGCGATCGTTTTGCTGTCGGACGGTAACGACACGGGGAGCAAGACCGCCCCGCTAGACGCGGCGGCCCAGGCCGCTGATCACAACGTCCCCGTCTACACCGTGATCCTCGGCGCCCAGAAACAAGGCGGCGGTGGCGCGAACGCAGATCTGCTCACCCAGATCGCGACGTCGACCGGTGCGGTGTCGGCGACGGCACAGACGGCCAGCGAGCTCTCGAACGTCTATGAGGACCTCGGCTCGAAGCTGTCGTCCCAGCTGAAGGTCAGCAGCTCGGCGCAGCTGTTCCTGTTCATCGCGATCGCGTTGGCGGTCGCCGCCGCTGTGATCCTGCTGATCACCACGCAGCGCCGGACCTAGTCGTCGGGAGGCGGCTCGGGTTCGGTCACGTCGGCGACCGTCGCGTTCGTCGCCTTCAACAGGTCCTGGGTCGCCACGTGGAGGTTCACGCCGTGCGCGCCGCCGCCGATCGCGATCGGGTCGCCGGCCGTCCCGACCGTCGCGTCGGCGATCACGGGCCATCGGTTGCTCGACCCGAACGGCGTGATCGCGCCGCGCTCGTAGCCCGTCACCTCGAACGCCTCGTCTTTGTCCGGCAGGGAGATCCGCCGGATCCCGAGGTGCGCGCGGAGCTTCGCCCAATCGATCCGGCGCCCGCCGGGCACGAGCACGAAGACATAGTCGTCGGCCCCGCGCCGCACGACGATCGTGCGCAGGAGCTGGCCGAGCGCGATGCCTTGGAACCCCGCGCTCTCCTCGGCGCTGCGGGCACGCTGTGTGCGCATCACCTCGAACGCGATGCCCGCCTCGCGTGCGGCGATGATGCCCGGCGTGTCGGCGCCATCGCTCACGCGGCGCCTCGCACCGTGATCTCGGCGTCGACGTCGACACCGGTGCGGAGCGTGTCGAGGACCACGCAGTAGCGCTCGGCACTGCGAAGCAGCCGCTGTGCCCGCTCGCCTCGTTCGTCGTCGCCGATCGTCACGTTGGTTCGGCACCGGATCGTGCGGATCCCCACCGGGAACTCGCGGCCCATCGCGAGCGTGCCGCGCGCGTCCCAGTCGGCTTCGACGTCGATGTCGAGCGCCGTGATCTCGATGCCCATGTTGGCCGCGACCATCCGCAGCGTGACCTCCTGACACGCGGCGAGCGCGCCGAGCAGGAGATCGCCACTGCAGGGGACGTCGTGGTCGCCGCCGACGGCCGGGTGCGCGCCGCTTCGCCAGGTCACATCCGGAAGGCGATCAGGCCCGATCTCGACATGAAGGGGATCGGACAGTTCGGCGTGTCCACCGTGCACGACCAAGCGCTGGATCGCGGTCGCCGGATCGTTCGTGTATCGCTCGCGCAGCGGCGCCTGACGTTCCCCGATGTCCACGGTTCGGGCTCCCTCTCTCGATGGTCAACCGTTCCGACCGGGGACGCGAAGGACCCCCGGACGGCGGCACGCGACCACGATAGGTCACGCGCAGCCGTCCGAGGGTCCGGTGCGCCGGAGCAGTTAGTGACCGGCGTTGGTCACGCCGACGCATGCGATGTCGTACTGCGACACCGCGTGATCGTTCCCGCTCACGAGCGAGTGCGTGTCGGGGCTGCCCGCGTACTGGGTTCCGGCGTAGGTGAACCCCGCCGTGTTGAACCCGGGTGGCATGCTTGTCGCCCCCGCAGAACCGCAGGACGCGCCGGGCTGTCCTGCTGAAGCCGTGCCGATCGGCACGATGAACACGGCCGCGGTGATGACCGCGCCGATGATCGCCTTCTTGAGCATGGCGACCTCCCTTCCCTTTCCGTTCGCAGGGCCTACGGGCGAGCTCGGTGAGCGGTTCGTTCCTGCGCGCTAGGCTGCCTGCGACGTTGGTTCCGCTGCATGAGGAGGGCACTGTGACGATCGCCGGACCTCGCGAGGTGCACGCGCCGCGCGGCACCGAGCTCAGCTGCAAGGGCTGGCAGCAGGAAGCCGCGCTCCGGATGTTGATGAACAACCTCGATCCGGAGGTCGCAGAGCGTCCCGATGACCTCGTTGTCTACGGGGGAACCGGGCGAGCGGCACGTTCGTGGGGGGCGTTCGACGCGATCGTGCGCGAGTTGCGTCGCCTCGAGGGCGACGAAACGCTGTTGATCCAGTCGGGCAAGCCGGTCGGCGTGGTGCAGACGCACGAGTGGGCGCCCCGTGTGTTGATCGCGAACAGCAACCTCGTTCCCGAGTGGGCCAACTGGGAAGAGTTCCGGCGGCTCGAGGCGCTCGGTCTGACGATGTACGGCCAGATGACCGCCGGCTCGTGGATCTACATCGGGACCCAGGGGATCCTGCAGGGCACGTACGAGACGTTCGCGGCGATCGGCGCAAAGCGGGGCGGCACGCTCGCCGGCACGATCTCACTGACGGCCGGGCTCGGCGGGATGGGCGGCGCGCAGCCGCTCGCCGCCACGATGAACGACGGCGTGGTCCTGTGCGTCGAGGTCGACCCCACACGGATCGAGCGGCGGGTGAAGACGCGATACCTCGACGTCTCGGTGGACGACGTCGACGAGGCGCTGCGGATGGCGGTGGACGCGCGCGACCGGCGCGAGCCGCTCTCGATCGGCGTGCTGGGCAACGCCGCCGACATCGTGCCGAGGCTCGCCGCCTCTGGCGCGCCGATCGACATCGTCACCGACCAGACGAGCGCGCACGATCCGCTGAGCTACATCCCGCAGGGCTTGTCGCTCGAAGCGGCGGCCGACCTGCGGGCGTCCGACCCCGCCGGATACACACGCCGCGCGCAGGCGTCGATGGCCGCGCACTGCGCAGGCATGGTCGCGTTCCTCGATGCGGGGGCGGAGGTCTTCGACTACGGGAACAACCTGCGCGCCGAGGCTGAGCACGGTGGGTTCTCGCGGGCGTTCGCCTATCCGGGGTTCATCCCGGCGTACATCCGGCCGCTGTTCTGCGAAGGGAAAGGCCCGTTCCGGTGGGCCGCGCTGTCGGGCGATCCCGCCGACATCGCGGCGACCGACCGGGCCGTGCTCGAGGAGTTCCCGGACAACGAGGCGCTCGCGCGGTGGATCCGGATGGCCGGGGAGCGCGTCGCGTATCAAGGCTTGCCGGCGCGGATCTGTTGGCTCGGATACGGCGAACGGCACCGACTCGGCATGCGGTTCAACGACATGGTCGCGCGAGGCGAGCTCCAGGCGCCGATCGTGATCGGGCGTGACCACCTCGACGCCGGCAGCGTCGCGTCGCCCTACCGCGAGACCGAGTCGATGGCCGACGGCTCCGACGCGATCGCCGACTGGCCGTTGTTGAACGCGCTGGTAAACACCGCGAGCGGAGCGTCGTGGGTCAGCATCCATCACGGCGGCGGAGTCGGGATCGGACGCTCGATCCACGCCGGGCAGGTGGTTGTCGTCGACGGCACCGAGATCGCCGGCCGCAAAGCCGAGCGCGTGCTGACCAACGATCCCGGTATGGGCGTGCTACGGCACGTCGACGCCGGCTATGAGCGCGCCGAGACGGTGGCGTCCGAGCGCGGCGTGCGCATCCCGATGGCGGACGCCTAGTGCTCGTCGAGCACATCGGCGAACTGGTCACGAACGACCCCGCGCGCGACAGCGCTCTGGGGATCCTGCACGACGCCGCGGTCGTGATCGACGGCGATCGGGTCGCATGGGTCGGTGAGCAGGGCGCGGTTCCCGAGGGCGTCGAAGGACCGCGGGTCGATGCGGCGGGCGCTGCCGCGCTGCCTGGGTTCGTCGACAGCCACACGCACATGGTGTTCGCCGGTGACCGGACCGCCGAGTTCGACGCGCGGATGCGGGGCGAGCGCTATGCGGCCGGTGGGATCCAGACCACGGTCGCAGCGACGCGCGCAGCGACCGACGACGAGCTGCGCGCGAACGCTCGGCGCCTGCGCGAGGAGGCGCTCCGCACCGGCACCACCCACGTCGAGGTGAAGTCGGGCTACGGGCTCGACGTCGAAGACGAAGCTCGCCTACTCACCCTCGCCGGTGAGCTAACCGACGACGTCACGTTCCTCGGCGCACACGTCGTGGCACCCGAATACGCGGGTAAGCCCGACGACTACGTGGATCTGGTCAAGGGCCAGATGCTCGATGCGTGTGCGTCGCTTGCTCGCTGGGCCGACGTCTTCTGCGAGGACGGTGCCTTCGATGAAGATCAATCGCGCGCGATCTTGACCGCGGCCAAAGCCAAGGGTCTCGGCCTGCGGATCCACGCGAACCAACTGGAGCCCGGCCCGGGCGCTCGGCTCGCCTCCGAGCTCGGCGCAGCGAGCGCCGACCACCTCACCCACCTCGGACCGGGAGACGCCCAGGCGCTCGCGGACGCCGGCGTCGTCGCGACCCTTGTGCCCGTCGCCGACCTGTCCACGCGCTCGCCGTGGCCCGACGCCCGCGCGCTGCTCGACGCAGGTGCGACCGTCGCCCTCGCGACCGACTGCAACCCGGGCACCAGCTTCACCACGAACATGCCAGTGGTGATCGCGCTCGCGGTGACGGCGATGCGGATGACGCCCGCAGAGGCTGTCTGGTCGGCCACCGCCGGCTCCGCGCGCGCCCTCCAACGCGCCGACGTGGGGACCGTGCAGCAGGGCGCGCGCGCCGACCTCATGATCCTGGACGCGCCGAGCCATGTGCACCTCGCATATCGGCCCGGTGTGCCGCTCGTGCGCACCGTGATCTCGGTCGGCACCGTCGTGCACGGCTGACACCGGGATATCCTTCGCGCCAGCGATCAACCGGGAGGCCATGTGTCCACGCAGATGCTGAACGACCGCACCTTCGATGCCGCCAACGTCGCGAAGGTGCCCGCGTCGACGAAGACGATGAGCTACCGCGGCGTCGTCTCGAAGACGCTCGTGTTGCTCGTCTTCACGGTGATCGCCGCTTCCTGGGGTTGGCACAACGCCTTGCAGTGGTTCTCGCCGACCTCGGGTCTGCTGTTCTTCGCGGGCTACATCGTGCTGATGATGCTCACCTTCGCGGCCGTCGCGAACCCGGGCGCCGCGGCGCTGGCCGGCGTCGTGTACGCGCTGCTGATGGGGAGCTGGATGGGCGCGATCAGCCGCGTGTACGAGTCGTACTACGAGGGCATCGTCGGCCAGGCGGTGTTCACATCGCTCTGCGTGTTCCTGGCGTGTCTGCTGCTGTATGGGTCGGGGATCGTGAAGGTGACGAACAAGTTCGCGGCGATGGTGATCGGCGCGACCGTCGGGCTGGTGTTCCTGTACTTCGTCGCGTGGGTCCTGTCGATCTTCAACGTGAACCTCGTCTTCTGGTCTCAGCCGACGTCGCTCGGGATCGGGTTGTCGATCGCCATCGCGCTCGTCGCGGCTCTGACCCTCTTCCTGGACTTCGCGGTCATCCACCGCGGGGTGGAGGCCGGCACCCCCAAGGGCTTCGAGTGGTACTGCGCCTACGGGGTCCAGTCGACGCTCGTTTGGCTCTACGTCGAGATCCTCCGGGTCATCGCGCTGTTGCGCGGCAGCTGATGTCAGCCGCTTCAACCGGCTTCCTGGAACGGTCGATAGACGTGCATGTCCGTTCGGGGGACCCATCGACGCCTGCTCGCGCTCTGCCTGGCGGCGTCCGCGGTGGTCACGGGCGTCGCGACCTCGCACGCCAGCACGGCCGACCGGCTCGACCGCGCACGAGCTCGGCTGCAAGCGCTGAGCAGTGAGATCGCTGCCCAGAGCAAGGCCGTCCAGGACGCCCAGTCGGCGGCGGCCGACGCCGAGACGCGCGCGGCCGAGGCCGACCAGGCACTCGTCCCGCTGATCGTGCACCGGGTCGAGGTCGCGCAGCGTGTGTCCGAGGTACAGGCGGAGCTCGAAGCGGCGCAGCAGCGGTTCAACGACGCGGTGGTCCAAGCGTTCATCGCCGCGCCCGGTGTGCAGCCCGGCGCGGACACGTTCGCGGCCGTGCTCGACGCCAACTCGTTCGAGGATCTGCAGGACCAGCTCGCGTTCGGCGAAGCCGCGGCGAACGTGCGGGCGAAGGCGATCCAGGACGTCACCGCGCTCGACCAGCGGCTGACGGCGCAGGGATCGACCCTCGATGCGTTGATCACCGCTGCGCAGGACGTCCGGGCGCGACGCGACGCGGCGCTGCAAGAACAGCAGGCGGCGCTCGTTCGCGAACAGCAAGCGATGGACGCCTTGAACGAGGCGCGCACCGAGATCGTCGCGTTGATCGACCAACTCCGCGCCAAGCTCGCGCCGAAGGACGTGCAAGAGGTTGCGCAGGCGTTCCAGGGCGACCACAACATCTCGTATGGGTCGTGGGCCGGCGCGTTCCTCCAGGTGATGGGAGCGCCCCGCTGCCATGCGAACCTCGTCGTAACGATCGCGTGGCAGGCGCAAGAGGGGACTCAGGCCGACTGGAACCCGCTCGCGACCACCCACGTGATGGACGGCTCGACCGACTTCAACTCCGTCGGGGTGCAGAACTACCGCACGCTCGCGCAGGGGCTCGAGGCCACGAAGGAGACGATCGAGAACGGCTGGCAGCAGTACGGGTACGGCGCGGTGATCCGCTCGATGCGCGATTGCGCCGGTCCGCTGGACACCGCGCGAGCGATCGCGGCGTCCTCGTGGTGCTCGGGCTGCGCCGGGGGCCAGTACGTGATCGGGATCGTGCCCGCGGTGGAGGCCTCGTTCGAGACCTACTCCAACCTGTAAGACCCCCTCCGACCTGCGGCTTCAGTGTTCGGCAGGGCATGCCGATGGCGCTTGGAGACAACGGAGGCGACCCAGATGCAGACCGACCAGGAACGCCGCTGCTCCGCGTGCGGCGCCGACAACAAGCAGGGCGCGGGCTTCTGCTGGCGTTGCTACGCGCCGTTCGAGTCCACGGTGACGGCGCGGGCGGTCGCGGCCGCATCGATCGCCGCCGGTCCTCGAACCGCCGCCCCCGCGATGCCGGCGGCGCCGCAACCCGGCGCGCCGGTCGCGACACCGACGAAGAAGCGCTCGGGGCCCCGCGTCGTGCAGATCGTGCTCGCCCTGATCGTCGCTCTCATCGTCGGTGGTGTCGTGCAGCACATGCTGAACCCGACGTATCAGGTGCCCGATTCGATCGCCGGTGAGCCACGCCTTAACAACGCCGTCAGCGCGAAGTTCGAACAGACGATGACGCAGACCGGTCAGCAGAACGACATCCCGCTCGAGTCGGCCGTCTACGGCACCGACGTGAGCCCCGACCTGTTCTTCGTGCTCGCCAACGGCCGCGCCGAGGAGAACGCCGACGAGCTGTTCACGGAGTTCCTGAGCGGCGCGGAGTCGGCAGGCGTCACGGTCGATCAGTCGGCGACGGTCACGGGCACGCACGACGGCGCGGAGTACCGCTGTGTACCGATGTCGGCGCAGGGGATCGAGGCGGCCGCCTGCGTGTGGCGCGAAGACCACAGCGTGGGGATGACGCTGGACACCTCACCAGATGGCGACATCACGTCGGCGGTCATCGCCGCGTACGACGCGACGCACGCGTAACGTCAGTCGGCGAGCTCGGCGCGCATCGCCATCATCCGCCGGTACAGCGGGTCCTGCGTCAAGGTCGCCGTGGGCATGTCCGTGCGAGCGACGAACCCGACGTCGTCAAGGAACGACGCTTGCCTGCGGGCGCCCTCGAGCACGCGGGCAAGCACCTGCGCCTCGCCGCTCACGGTCGGGTCCTCGTCCCGTCCCAGTTCGGCGAGCCGGCGCTGGACGTTCTCGACGGTCTGCTTCACGACTCGGTTCTCGTAGATGTCGGCGGTCAGCGACCGGCGCTCATCCAGCGTGTAGACGGGGCGACCTTGTTCGTCGAGGTTGCCGGGCTTGCGCATCGACCGGATCAGCTCGCGCGGCTCCGGGTGGCGCACGAGCTCCTCCTTGGACCAGTGCGGCTCGGTGGTCAGCTCTCGGCGGTGGCCGGTCTGCAGCAGCGGCAGCACCGTCGCCATGCCGGCGTCGGTCGCGCTGCCGTAGACGATCCTGCGGAGCATCGCGAGCTCGCCGCGGACGACGCGGCTCGTGCCCGGCTCAGAAGAAGGTGACGAATCCATGCGTGTTGAGTTCCGCACGCATCGACCGCGCCTTGGCGTTGGACAGCGGATAGCGCTCGTCGGTGAGCGCGATGAACGCGTCGATCGCGGGAGCGGCGTCGGCGTCGCCACGGAGGCGCGGGAGCACCTTCTGGATCAGCTGCTCGTCGAGCGCCGGCGTGGGGTCGGTGCCGATCTCGGTCGCGGCCACGACGTAGGCGTTGATCTCGTCGAGCACACGGAACCCGAAGGGTGCGACCTCGACCAGCGCGTCCCAGACCTGCAGGATGACGTCTCGCCAGGGGTAGTCGGCCATGTGCGCGGCCACCATGTCCCGTGGGAGCGGGAGCTCGAGGATCTGCGCGCGGTCGTACACCTTGTCGGCGAACCCGTGCGTGGTCTCGTCGATGTTGACCGTGCCGCTGAACTTCAGGTTGGGCGTGAGCTCGACCGTGTGCCCCGGCGCGAGGTCCAGGCGCGCGATGCCCTCGCGGGTGCGCACCTCCATCGCCGACAGGAATCGGCTGAAGTAGTGCTCGACGCGGGCCAGGTTCATCTCATCGAGGATCACGTGGAACTCACGCGCCACGCGGCCGGCCTGGTTGCTCGCGTTCCACTCGCGCGCCGAGTCAGCGACGAACTCGCTGAACGGCGTGTGGTGGTAGAAGCCGTCGAGGGGGGAGAGGTAGCCGAGCAGATCCTCGTTGGACGACCAGCTGGGGTCGACCGCAACGAGCTTCTGCCGGGCGCCGATCACGTTCGCGTACGCCTGCGCGAGCCACGTCTTGCCCGTTCCGCTCGGGCCGCACAGGATCACGAACCCGCGGGTTGAGGTCGCCAGGTGGTACCGGCGGATCACGTCGTCGGCGATCCGGAAGGTCGGATTGTCGATGTGGAACCGCTCGACGAGTTCCTCGAAGGCGGCGCCCGCTTCCGGGTGCACGGTTCCGACGTTTCGGCTGGTCATCGCCATTCAGGCAGCATCCAGCGTGCGCAGACCGGGTTGTTGCATCCCGCGAGGGTACCCGGCTCGGCCGATGGCCACCATCCGTCGACTGGGGCTTCGATATCGGTCGGAGGACCGAGGTCACTCGGCGTGGGCGCTCTCGAGCGCGGCGAACAGGCGCTGGATCGGGCCCTTCAGCCCGAGGTCGCCGGCGTCGTCGATCAGGCTGGCATCGCGCTCGCCGGCCCACAGGCTGAGCGGCGCCTCGCCGTTGATCGGCACGAGCCGCCGCATGTCGTCCAGGTAGGCGCGGGACTCGATGAGCTTCGCCCGGACGCCCGGCTTGATGAGCATGGTGCCCGCCTCGGCTGCCTCGACCATCGCGTCGATCGAGCGGAACTCCTGGACGAGCGCTCGGGCGGTCTTCTCACCGACGCCGCGGACACCGGGCAGGCCGTCGGACGGGTCGCCGCGCAGGATCGCGAACTCGCCGTAGCGGTCGGCGGGCACGCCGTACTTGGCCAGCACGCCGGCCTCGTCGTAGACGCCGAGCTCGGAGACGCCACGCAGCGTGAACAGGAGCTTGACGACCGGGTCGCGCACCAGCTGGATCAGGTCGCGGTCGCCGCTGACGATCTCGATCAGGTCGTCGTCGCCGGCTTCGAGGCAGAAGGCGCCGATCGCGTCCTCGGCCTCCCAATTCTCGGTCTGGGCCTGCAGCATCCCGGTGCGGTCGAGGATCTGTCGGAGCATGGCGAACTGGATCGTCAGGTCCTCTGGCTCGGGCGGCCGCTCGGCCTTGTAGCCCGCGTAGATCTCGACGCGAGCGGTGGGGCGCCAGTCGTGGTCGTAGACGTGGACGATCTCGTCGGGGTGCCGGTCGACGACGAGCTTCGTGACCATGTCGAGGTAACCGTGCAGTGCGCCGACCGAGGTCCCGTCCTTCGCGAACACGCCCGGCTCGCGCATCGCGAAGTACGACCGGTAGACCATGCTGGAGACGTCCAGAAGGAGCCTGTGAGTCACGAGGGGAGCCTAGTAGGGCAGCGTTCGCCAGGCCTCGCGGCGATCCGACGTCTCGACGCGAACCCAGCTCAGCGCTTCCGCGCCCGGATGAACAGGAAGTTCGCGAGGCGCTGCCATCGCGCCTCGGCGGGATCCCCCTCGACCGCGGCCGCGGTTTGCCCAGGCTCGCGGATCCGCTCCATGACGAACCCGCTGTCTTCGAACGCGCGGGCATACGCTTCCAGCGGAAACGTCCAGCCTCTGAAGCGGATGCGAAGACCCGCTCGCTCGAACGATCCATCGAAGGGTTGCGGGTCCAGATATGGCCGGTCGATGATGAATCGCGCGTTGGGCTCTCGGCTCTCGAACCGGCCGGCATCGACCATCGGATGCGTGACGCACACGCACAGCGTGCCCCCCGGAGACAGGACGCGTGACGCTTCCCGAACCACGCCGGGCATGTCGTCCATGTCCATCAGCGAGTTGTACGCGACCACGCAGCCGAAGCTCGCATCGGCGAAGGGCAAGGTCGCGGCGTCGGCGAGCGCATATCTTCGGCGATCTGGATCGGCTTGCGATGCAGCCCGCACCAATGACGGAGCGCCGTCGATGGAGAACATGTCGTGGCCGACGTCACGAAGGTCCCTCGTGACGCGGCCTTCTCCGCAGCCGACCTCTAGGGTCCGTCCAGACGGCGGCGGGACGATCTCGTTGAAGAAGCGCGGGGCGTAGTCCCAGTAATCGTCGTGATCCGGCGCGCGTGCCCACGCGATCCAGTTCTGTGCCTCTGATTCCCAGGCCGATCGATCGTTG
>DASYOY010000153.1:0-3238 GCA_036007245.1 Actinomycetota bacterium
ACGCACCACTCCGCCCAGAAATCGACCAGGACGGGGGTGTCGGACCCGAGGACCGTGGTCTGGAAGTCGGAATCTCCGACCGAACCGATGTTCGCCATCGTCTGTGCTCCTTCAGGTGTCGCGTGTTCGGGCTCGTTCGCCGCCTTCGGTGCGGCGCCCACAGGTTCTCAGAACCTAGCGTTCTCCAGAGACATTCCCCGAGCGGGCCGCGTTACTGAGCCTCCTCTGTGAGGAGGCGCTCGGCGTCGATCGCCGCTTTGCAGCCCTGGCCCGCGGCGGTCACCGCCTGCCGGTAGGTGTGGTCGGTGACGTCGCCGGCGGCGAACACGCCCGGCACCCCGGTCTCGGTCGAGGGTTCGTGCACGACGAGGTATCCGTCGTCGTCGACGGGGAGCTGATCGCGGAACAGCGCCGTCGTCGGGTCGTGCCCGATCGCCATGAAGACCCCGTCCGTCGCGATCGTTCGCGTCTCGCCGGTCACCACGTCGCGCGCGACCGCGCCGGTCACCGCGTCGCCGCCGACGATCTCGTCGAGCACGGTGTTCCACAAGACCTCGATCTTCTCGTTCGCGAACACGCGGTCCTGCATCACTTTGGATGCGCGGAACGCGTCGCGGCGGTGCACGATCGTGACCTTCGACGCGAACTTCGTGAGGAACGACGCTTCTTCCATCGCGGTGTCACCGCCGCCGACCACGAGCAGTTCGCGATCGCGGAAGAAGAACCCGTCGCAGGTCGCGCACGCGCTCACGCCCCGGCCGCGGAGCTTCTCCTCGCCGGGGATGCCGAGCCAGCGTGCGGTGGCGCCCGTCGCGATGATCAGGGTCTTGGCCCGCCAGGCCTGGTCGCCGGCCTTCACGAGGAACGGCCGCGACGAGAGGTCCACCTCGGTGACGTGGACCGCGAGGATCTCGGCGCCGAAGCGCTGCGCCTGCTTCTCCATCTGGTCCATGAGCTCCGGGCCCATGATCCCGTCGGCGAACCCGGGGTAGTTCTCGACCTCGGTCGTCAGCATCAGCTGCCCGCCGGCCTCGAGGCCCTTGAGGACGAGCGGCTCGAGGTCTGCGCGCGCGGTGTAGAGGGCAGCCGTGAAACCGGCGGGCCCCGATCCGATCACGATCACGTTGCGGACGTCGTCGGGCATCGTGCGCATCCTCCCATAGGGCCGAACGCCCGCCTATTCCGCGGTTACAGGCGGCCGGTCGTTTGGCTGAGCAGCTGGCACCCGTGGACGGAAGCCACGTTCAGCTGGAGCAGTGTCGGCGGGAGTCCGGCGCCGGGACCGATCAGGTAGACCCCGAAGTACGCGGGCTGCCCCTGGTAGGACGCGAGGATGACACGGGACAAGGTTCCGCTCGGGTTGCCGAACGCCTGGTTCAAGCAGGCGGTCGCCTTGGGCAGCAGCGACGGGTCGGCGGATGTCTGCGGGGTCGGGAACGATGGACCGCGCGTGGCCTCCGCAGCACCGCTCACTTGGCTGGCGATCGGGGCGGCCGCGGCGAACGACGTCCGCAACCGCTCCACGACGCCGGTGAGCGAGTCGGACGCGTAGTCGACGTGTTGGATCTCGACGCCGGTCGCGGATGGGTACGCACCCGCGGGCGACGCTGCGGCTCCGGCGCCGTTGGCCAGGTTCGCTGCCGGTCGCATATCCGAGCCTTGGCCGAGCTTCGGCCCGATCGAGATGAAGAGCAGGATCGCGGCGGCGGCCCCCGCGGCGGCCAGCACGCGCGAGGTCGCGGGCCGCCGCCGGCCGCGGCCGGCGATCGGCGTGACCTCCGGGTTGCGTTCGGCGGCCATGCGCGCGGCCTCCGCGATCGCCGCGTCGCCGAGCCCCTCCGGCAGTGCCGGTTCCCCGAGCCCTTGCGCTGCTCCCGCACCGGCCCGGACGAGGCTGAGCTCGCCGCGGCACGTCGCGCACGTGCGCAGGTGCGCGTCGACCTCGGCCCTGGTGGTCGGGTCGAGGGTGCCGTCGGCGTAGTCGGTGAGGAGGGGTCCGGGATGGTTCATCGGCGTGTCTCCTTCGACGCCTCCGACCGGCCCTCCGGTTCCTGGGCCGGCTCGATCCCCAGGGCGCGGGCCAGGGCGATCCGCCCGCGATGCACGCGCGACTTCACCGTGCCGACGGGCAGGTCGAGCACCCTCGCGATCTCGTCGTAGGCCATGTCCTGGACGTCGGCGAGCACGATCGCGATCCGGAAGTCCTCCGGAACCTGCGCGAGCGCCGCCGCGACATCGTGCGCGTCCGCGACGGCGTCGGCGTGGTCGTCGATCGCCGGCTCGGGCGCGGCAGCGTCGTCATCCCGTCGCAGCACCGGCCGTCGCTGCGCGCGCCGGAGATGGTCGTAACAGACGTTCATCGCCACGCGATAGAGCCAGGTCGAGAACGCGGCCTCACCGCGGAAGCCGTCGAGCTTGCGCACCATCGCGAGCAGGGCATCCTGCGCGGCATCGGCCGCATCATCCGGGTTGCCCAGAACGCGCAGGCAGACGGCGTACACGCGGCGTTCGTGCCGGGTGATCAGCTCGGTCGCGGCGCCGGCGTCGCCGGCGAGGAAGCGGCGGACGAGCTCGGGGTCGGAGGCGCCGCGGGGTGGGTCGGCCACGTCCGAACGCTACAACGCGGGCGCGGCTTCCTCTTTGACCTCGATCTCCGTGAAGTGCTCCGTGAAAGAGATGCGGCCGAGGACCAAGCTCGACGCCGTGGTCTTCAGCGTGATCGTCGCCTGTCCGGACGTCGGGTCGATCTTGCACCACGAGGCGTTCTTCGGGACGTCGACGTTGTCGCTCAGTAGGACGGGCTCGGCCGCCAGACACGCCTGCGTGGCGTCGTGCATCGAGTGATACGTGGTGGCGGCGGTCGAGGCGGCGCCCTGCGCGGTGCTCGACAGGCTGAACGTCGTCAGCACGATCGAGATCCCGTCGAGCACGAGGAGCCCGACCAGGAGCAGCACGACGATCCAGATGATAGCGGCCTTGCCGATCAGGCCGGCTTGGTCGTGCAGCGAGCGGGATGTGGGTCGTGTCATCGGCGGAAGCGAGCCGCCAGGGCTCGCCAGACCTCATCGGCTTCCTCGATCTGGAAGATAAGGGCGCCCAAGACGAACGCAAGCACACCCGCTGCGACCGCCACGGCGACCTGCACCAGGTTGAGGATGGGCCGGTGCACGTCGATGAGGGCGGCGATCCCCTCGGCGGTGGCCCACGCGGCAAGGGCGGTGAGTGCGCCTGCCGCGGC
>DASYOY010000154.1:0-21089 GCA_036007245.1 Actinomycetota bacterium
CGAGGTTCGCGAACAGCCGATCGTGGTCGGGCACCCAATGGAAGGTCGCCGTCGACAAGATCGCGTCCACCGGGTCGATCGGGATGGGGTCCATCAGGTCGTGGGTGAGGTACGTCATCCGGTCGGCGCCGAGGCGTTCGACCGCAGCCGCGATCATCGACGGCGAGGCGTCGAGCGCGATCACGTGTCCGCGGGGGAGCCGCTCGCGGAGCGCTTCGGTGACCTGACCCGTCCCGCATCCGGCGTCCAGCACCGTCTCGTCCCCGTGAAGGCGCAGGCGATCGAGCACCTCGAGCCCCCAGCCGGTCATGGGGATCGGCAGCCGGTCGTAGGTGGCGGCGTCCCAGTCGTGCGGCACGATGCCGCCCAGCCTACGGCGGCGTCGCTCAGCGGCGACGGCGCGCGTCTTCGGCCGGCGTCTCGCTCACGACGATCTCGACGTCTTCCTCGTCTGGCTCGGGCACAGCGACGACGCTCGGATCCTTGCCCAGCACGCGCTCGTCGCGGAGCGCCTTGTACCAGCCGGGTTCATATGCCAGCGCTCTGCAGTCGTCGCAGTCTTCGCGTGTGCCGGGCTCGTGATCGGCGTGCGGCATGCCGGCAGCGTGCGCCCGCGACCGGGCCGATGCAACGACTCAGGGCAGGAACTGCTGCTCGACCTTGGTGATCTGCCCGCCGTCGATCGTGATCCACCACCACGACGTGTCTTTGGGCGGGAAGTCGGACTGCTGCGTCTCGCCGAGCCATCCGAGGAACGCGGCGGCGTGCGCCTTCACCGTCTGACAACAGTTGCTTTCGGGGATGTACTTCACGGAGAACGGGTCGGCGAGCGGCGCGGCACGCAGCTGGTGGCTGTCGTTCACGATGAAGTAGCCGTCCGGGACGGGGGTCTCTTGCCCATGGTCCTTCGCCGCCTGATCGGCGGCCGCGCCCGTCAGGAAGTACGCGAGGTCGTAGCGGATGGCGGGCGGTCCCGCCTCACCGCCCTCGAGGTCGTTCAGGCGAACGAAGTACTTCCCGTCGGCGAGCGTGTCGGTCTGTGGCTCTGCGGTCGGATCTGGACTCGGCGGATCGCTCGGCGAGGCGCTGACCGAGGCCGTCTCGGTGGGCGTCGGCTTCGGCGGGTGCGTGTGTGTCGGGGTCGCGCTTGGTTCGACGGACGGCGCCGCCACCTCCGGCGTGTCGTTGCCCCGGCCGAGCGCGTACCCGCCGCCGAAGACGAGCAGGGCCAGGGCGGTCAGCCCGACGATCAACAGGGTGCGGCGCGTGCGGCCCGTATCGGCTGGAGCGTGATGCCCGTTCGTCGTCACTGCGGGAAGTCCTTTCGGGTCGGGGCGGGCTCACGATAGACGCAGGTCAGGGCAGGATCGGGGAGGCGACTGGATCGCCCAAGTCGTTAGTTAGCGATGCGTACTATCATGGTCGGCATGGAGAGTACCCGTCCCGACATCCGGCCCGCCGAGCTCGCGGCGCAGCTGCGTGTCGCGGTGTGGCGAGCCGCCCGCCGGATGCGCCACGTCTCCGACGTCGAGATCACCCCGACGTTGCACGCGGCTCTGCGGACGGTCGAGCGGCACGGGCCGGTGACGGCCGGACAGCTCGCGCGGTTCGAGCACGTACAGAAGCCGTCCATCACCCGCACGATCCGCGAGCTCGTGGACCGCGGGCTGATCGAGCGTCTGCCGGATCCCATCGACGGGAGGGTCACGTGGCTCCAGACCACGCCGGCCGGCACGGCGTTGCTGCACGCGGCGCGCAGGCGGACCGACGCATACCTGACGCAACGATTGAAGGCGCTCGAGCCGGACGAGCGCGAGACCTTGCGGAAGGCATCAGAGATCTTGGACCGTCTCGGTCAGGACGGGGGTGAAGCATGAGCCCCATCGGCGCCCTGAAGCAGACCTTCGCGTCGGCGCGGTCCTCGCGGAACTTCCGTCTGTTCCTGATAGGGCAGTTCGTGTCGGCGATCGGCACGTGGATGACGTTCACCGCGACCGGATGGCTGGTGTGGCAGCTGACGCGCAGCGGCTCCGCGCTGGGCATCAACGCGGCCTTGCAGTTCGGACCGATGCTCGTGATCGGTGCGTGGGGCGGCGTGCTCGCGGACCGCTTCGACAAGCGCAAGATCCTGATCACGACTCAGAGCTTGTTCGCGGTCGTGTCGATCGGCCTCGCCTTCCTGGTCGCGACCGACATCATCACGCTGTGGATGGTCTACACGCTCTCCGTCGTCTACGGATGCATCACCGCGATCGACAACCCATCGCGGCAGAGCTTCTACGTCGAGATGGTCGGCGAGGAATCGCTCACGAACGCCGTCAGCCTGAACAGCGCCGCGTTCACCGGCGCGCGCGTGATCGGACCCGCGATCGCGGGGCTCGCGATCGCCGGCGTCGGCATGGCCTGGTGTTTCGGCCTGGACGCCTTCTCCTACCTGTTCGTGCTCGGTGCGCTGATCATGATGCGCCCGGCCGAGTTCCACGCGCAGCCGCGCTCGACCCGTGAGAAGGGGCACCTGGTCGCGGGCCTGAAGTACGTGTGGCGCACCGACGAGCTCCGCCGGCCGTTGATCGTGCTCGCGATCATGTTCACGTTCGTCTTCGAGTGGCAGGTGCTGATGCCACTGCTCGCGGAGGTTTCGTTCAACGCCGGGCCACGGGAGTTCGGGCTGTTGTCTGCGGCGGCGGGGATCGGCTCGTTGATCGGCGCGGTGACCACCGCCCACGGCAACAAGCATCCGGGGATGCGCCGGCTCGGCGTGTTCTCGCTGCTGGTCGGCGGCTCGATGGTGCTGGTGGCACTTGCGCCGACGCTCGACGTTGCCTATCTCACGATGGTGCCGCTCGGCTACGCGGCGATGGTCTTCATGATCAACGGCAACACGATGTTGCAGCTCAACGCGGTGCCGCAGGCGCGCGGCCGCGTGATGGCGCTGTACGGGATCGTGTTCCTCGGCTCGACGCCGATCGGCGCCCCGATCGCGGGGTGGATCGGCCAGGTGCTCGGGCCGCGCGCGGAGTTCGCGCT
The DNA here is from genome assembly GCA_036007245.1 of Actinomycetota bacterium. Classification (GTDB taxonomy): domain Bacteria; phylum Actinomycetota; class UBA4738; order UBA4738; family HRBIN12; genus AC-51. The sequence goes on from DASYOY010000154.1 coordinate 3,028, forward strand.
GATGGGTGCGCTCGCCGGCGCGATCGGCGTGGTCGTGCTGGTGATGCGGAAGCGCCGCTCGACCGTGAAGGTCGAGCCCGAGGGTGAGCTCGAGCCGGCCCCTGGCGGCGCCGCGATCCCGGCTCGCTAACCCTCGCGCTCGCGGAGCACGCGCCAGCCCGGCGCGCCGATCGCGCGACGCACATCGATCACGCTCCCGTCCTCGAGGGAGAGTCGGTATCCGATCTCACTCGCCTCGAGGACCGTCACGGGCTCGCTGGCGGCGCCCCACTGCAGCGACGTCGGCAGGCCGGCGTCGTCCATCCGCAGGTCGATCTGTGCGCGCCGAGAGACGAGCCACGGCAGCACCGGGGTCCAGGCGATGAAGATCAACCCGATCACGATCAGGGTCGACGCGGGCGACAGCACGGGGAACAACGCAACCGCGGCGATCGCCGCCACGAGCCGGGCGATGTTGTAGAAGAAGTCGTAGACGGAGAAGACGCGTCCGCGGTAGCCATCGGGCAGCGACTCCTGCACCATCGTGTCGACCGACACCTTTTTCCAAGCGAACGTCAGGCCGAGCACCGCGGCGACGAACAGGATGACCGGGCCCTCGATGGCGGCCGCGGCGCCGATCAGCACGATCCCCCCGATCAGGAACGCGAGGCCGACGATCCGCTCCTTCGGCAGCCGCTCTTCGAGGAAGCCCGCTGTGCCGATCCCGATCAACACGCCGACCCCGCCGGCGCCGATCACGTTGGAGAACGAGGCGACGCCCTCGCCGAGCTGCTCGCGGAACACGACGAGCGCGAGGGTCAGCATCACTCCCTGGCCGATCTGGTCGACGGTGATCGAGGCGATCGGGCCGATCGCGTGCGGCGTGCGGAACATGGTCGAGGCGCCATCCCAGGTCTCGACCACGACCCGTTTCAGCGCGCGGCGAAGCAGCTCGGGCGCCTCTTGCAGCGTCATCGGCGCGAGATCCGAACCGATCCGGCCGGCGATCAGCGACGCGACGAGCCACGCGACGACGGCGATCAGGATCACGCTCACCGTTCCGACCGCGTTGTCGATCCTGCCGCCGATGAACACGCCAACGAGGAGAGCCAGCGTGCCCCCGACGGTCGCGATCGAGTTCGCGACCAGCAGATCCTCGGCAGGCACGAGCCGGGGCACGACCGCCGAGGCCGCGGCCAGCTGGAATCGGTTGATCGACAGCACGGCGAGCACGCCTGCGTAGAAGAAGATCTTGACCGGCCATTGGAGCGGGTCGAACAGCACGAGGGGGACGAACGCGACCTTGAGCAACGGCGCGATCGTCAGGATCGCTCGGCGCGGCCACCGGTCGATGAACACGCCGACGAACGGGCCGAGCAGGGTGAACGGCAAGATCGTGACCGCGCTCGCCGCGAGCAAGCCTTTGGCGGTGTTCTGCTGGTCGGGGTTGAAGACGACCGACGCGACGAGCGCGGCTTGGAAGATGCCGTCGCCGCCCTGCCCGCACAGGCGGATCCACAGGAGTTTCCGGAAGTCCGCCGAGCGCATCGCCGACCGAACACGCGCGGCCGTACCTGGCTGGACGGTCGCGCTCATCGCCACGCAGCATACGGGCGCCCCGAAGGGCGCCCGGCCGATTCACGGCATCAGTGCAGAACTGCCCAGACGATCGTACCGACGATCACGACCGGCGATCGCGCCGATGACGACCTCGATGCCAAGGCGCGGTGGATCCTGCCCGCCGCTGGTTTCCCAGAACCAACGGCGTTTACGCCTGTATGTCGGCGCGCTGCGGGCGGTCGACGACCTCGAGCGGGGCGTCGCCGTTCGCGAACTCTTCGACCATCTGACGGGCCTCTTCGTCGGTGAACTGCACCGGCGGGCTCTTCATCAGATACGCGCTCGGTCCGATGATAGGGCCACCGATCCCGCGGTCCTTCGCGAGCTTGGCACAGCGCAGGGCGTCGATGATCACACCGGCCGAGTTCGGGGAGTCCCAGACCTCGAGCTTCATCTCGATGTTCAGGGGCACGTCGCCGAAGTTGCGACCCTCGAGCCTGATCATGGCCCACTTGCGGTCCTCGAGCCACGGCACGTGGTCGCTCGGGCCGATGTGGATGTTCTCTTTCGGCAGCGGCTGGTCAAGCTGCGACTGCACCGAGTTGGTCTTCGAGATCTTCTTCGACGTCAGGCGCTCGCGCTCGAGCATGTTCATGAAGTCCATGTTGCCGCCGAAGTTCAGCTGATAGGTGCGGTCGAGCTCCACGCCGCGGTCCTCGAACAGCTTGGCGAGCACGCGGTGCGTGATGGTCGCGCCGACCTGCGACTTGATGTCGTCGCCGACGATCGGGACGCCCGCGTCGGCGAACTTCTTGGCCCACGCAGGGTCGCTCGCGATGAACACCGGCAGCGCGTTCACGAACGCGACACCCGCGTCGATCGCGCACTGCGCGTAGAACTTGTCGGCCTGCTCCGACCCGACCGGCAGATAGGAGATGAGCACGTCGGCGTGTGTGTCGCCCAGCACCTGGGTAACGTCGACCGGCTCCAGCGTCGACTCGGTGATCATGTCGCGGTAGTAGAGGCCGAGGCCGTCGAACGTGTGGCCGCGCTGGACCGTCACCCCGGTTGGTGGCACGTCGGAGAACCTGATGGTGTTGTTCGGCTCGGTGAAGATCGCGTCGGCGACGTCCTTGCCGACCTTGTTGGCGTCGACGTCGAAGGCCGCGACGACCTCGATGTCACGGATGTGGTAGCCGCCGAGCTCGACGTGCATCAAGCCGGGGACGGACTCGTTGGGGTCGGCATCCTTGTAGTACTCCAGACCCTGGATCAGGGACGAGGCGCAGTTGCCCAGGCCCACGATCGCGATGCGAACCTCACTCATGATGTGCGCTCCTTCCTGCGCAGCGTCGCGCTCGCGCGGCGCCGCTCCCCCACAGGGGCGGTGATCTCGTACTTCAGTCGTTCGGTGCGGATCAGCTCGGTGAGCCAGGCGATGTCCGACTCGGTGCCGGCGCGCGCGTGATCGAGCAGCGCGCGCTGGTAGTCGTCGGTGGTCCCCGCGTCGTCGCGGAGATGCGCCTTCACGTCGGCCAAACGTGTCTCGAGCGCCTGGCGGCGTCGCTCGAGCAGTCGCACCCGCGTCTCGGGCGGCAGGTACCGGAAGAACGCGAGCCGCACCCGGAACCTCGCGTCCTCGGTCTGGTTCTCTTGCGGGGTCTCCTCCAGCAGCTCGAGGAAGAGCCGCTCCCCCTCCGGCGTGATCGCGTACACGGTCTTGCGGCGAGCGCCGGTGCCCTGCACGCTGGTGATCGCGCCTTGCCGCTCGAGGCGGCGAAGCGACGGGTACAGGGACCCGTAGGACACGCGCCAGAGGCCGCCGAGCTGCTCGGAGAGCTCGCGGTTGAGCTGGTATCCGTGCATGGGCTGCTCCTTCAGCAGTCCCAGGATCGCCAGTTCGATCATGTCCGTTCCCGTTCGTCCATCGCCGGTGTGGCGGTTCGATATATCGAGGCGATATAGCGACCAGAGATATATAGCACACCCGCGCGGCCGGTGTGGACTACCCTGGCCACATGGAGGCGTCAGAGGCGGTCTGGACGGCCTTCCTGGATCTCGATGAGGCCTTCGCCGCAGGCGATGTCGAAGGTGTCGTCGCCCGGTTCACCTCGGATCCGGATCTGACGCTCTGGCGATCCGCGGAGGCCGAGCACGCCGTGGGTCCGGACGAGCTCCGAGCGTTCGTGGCCTGGATGGCCGGCCTAGCCGGCTCGTTCACCATCGACTACACGGAGCACCGGGTGACGGTGGACGGCCCCGCCGCCTGGGTGAACGCCGCCGGGACGGCGACGTGGGACGACGGCGCCGGGCAGGTGAAGCAGATGCCGCATCGGGTGACCGCGGTGTTTCGTCTGGTCGACGGCTCGTGGAAGTGCCACACCCGCAATGGCTCGCAGCCGCGGGTCGTGAAATTCTCTTAAGGGTCGGCGCGGAGGAACCAGATCGTCGGGCCGCCGTCGGGCACGTCGCTCTGCTCGATCACCCGGAACCCGAGGTGCTCGTACATCGGAACCGCAGCGGGGTTCCCCGTCTCAAGGATCGCCGGCACCCCGGCGCCGCGCGCCTGCTCGAGACCGTGGCCCACGAGTGCGGACGCGAGCCCACGCCCGCGCTCCTGCTCGCGCACCGCGAGGATGTCCAGGAACCAGCAAGGTTCGTCAGGGATGTGGTCATCGATCCAGTCCCAGAACCGGGCGTACCGTGCCCCGTCATCGTCTGTGAGCGCGTTGATCCTCACCCGGGTAGCCGCCTCGATCTCGTCGAACCGTGCCGTGAGGTCGGGCGCCAGCCAAACAGCGGCACCGTCGACACGTTCATCTCCTGCGATCCACACGACGCCCATCGGTCCATAGGCCTCTTCGATCACGACCCGGAACATCGACGCGATCGCCTCGGGCGACGGGTCCGTGAGCGGCCACGTGATCATGGGATCGCCGAGGAACGCGTCGGCGAACACGCGGGCCACGTCGTCGAGTTCTGCAGGTTCGGCGCGCCGAACGTCCGTCACGGGCGGCGGAACTCGCCGAGGTAGGACGGCGGATCGATCCCGGGTTTGAGGTCCGGCGAGGGGGTCGGCGTGCCCGCGATCGTGTGGAGCGGAAGCGTCCCGGCCCACACGTCGAGGGCCAGCTCGTCCGGATCGTCACCCGGCGGGCCGGTGCGGACCTTCGCGCTGGCCTCGTCGAGCGGCATCGCGAGCAGCAGGGTTTCCCGCCAATCCTTCTCGCCAGGCTCGACGGCGTCGTCCTCCCGACCCGGCAGCACGTGACGGGTGATCGCCCGCGCCACCGCGTACAGCTCGTCGCGGTCCGTCACCTCTCGTGCTCGTCCGAACACGACCGCGCTCCGGTAGTTCATCGAGTGGTGCGGCGAGGTCCGGGCGAGCACGAGCTCGTCGACCACGGTCGCGACCACGCACAGCTCGGCGCCGGCGGCGGCCGTCTTCCAGGCCCGTGCGGCGCGCGAGCCATGCAGATAGAGGGTGTCGTCGATACGGGCGTGGATGGTGGGTAAGGCCCGGGGACGGCCGTCGAGGTCCACCCAGGCGACCGTGCACGTGAGCGCGTCGTCCAGGATGCGCCACAGGACGGCGGGGTCGTCCTGCGTGCGCTCGGGGTGGCGGTGGATCTGGATCCGGTCGGTCGGCCGTGGCATCCGTGCAGCCTACCGGGCTACCCTTTCGTCAGGAGGTCGTATGGGGGACATCGAGACCGCGCCTGCGACCGAGGTCGGCACGGTGGTCGTAAGCACCATCGGGCCGGACGGCGCGTGGGCGGACACCCCGCACTATCTGGCGGAGTTCGAGCAGTCCGAGCACGGCGCCGTGTTCGGCAGACTCGTTGTCCCGTGGCCTCGGGTGGAGCGGATCACGTGGTCGTTGCCCCCGCATGAGGCGGAGATCGACCAGCCGCACTCGGTGGTGCGCGTCATCATCGAGGACGGGTCGATCGACGGCGAGGAGCTTGTGGTCGCGTCCGAGCGGTTCGACGTCACGCCCTGGGCCGCCGGGCTCTTGGTGGACGATCTGGTGGACGCCGAGCGCGGCCTCGTGAGTCAGCGGCGGATCTTGGTGCCCTGGCATGCCGTGCGGGAGTACGAGCGGACGACGGCAACGGTGGCGCAGACCGACCGCGAGACGCCGTCGCGTCCCGACGCTCAGCTCTGATCGCGTAGGAAGCGTTCGATCTCGGCGGCGAGGTCATCCCCGCTCGGGAGCTCCTCGTCGTCGCTCTGCTCCATCCGTTCCAGGAGCTCACGCACGTCGTCGTCGGCTGCGACCGCCGCGTCTAGGCGGGCGCGCTGGGCGTCGGCCTCGTCCTCGAGCTCGGCCATCGGGATCTCGATCCCCAGGTGGCGCGAAAGATGGCGGAGCAGCGACACGCTCGCCGCCGCGTACGGGCCGCCGACGTAATGCGGCACCTGTGCGTAGAACCCAACCGCGGGCACGCCGGCTTCGCTCACCGGAAGCTCGACCGACGACAGCGCGGCGCTCGGCACGCGGAGCAATCCCGGCGGTCCCTTCGTGTCGTGCTCGTTCAGCAGACCGTCGCGTGACGCCGTCGCGAGCACCGGCACCGGCCGGGTGTGCGGCACCGCGGCGGGGATCGCGCCCAGGCTGATCCACTGCATCACGCCGGCGTTCAGGCAGAACGCGCTCAGCTCGCCGCCGAGTTCCTTCCAGCGGAAGTCGGGCTCCGGACCGTGGAGCACGAGCACATCGCGGCCGTCGATCGACCGGCGGTGGATCGTGATCGCCGGCCAGATCAGCTTCTGCAACGTGCCGTCGATGATGTCCAGCGTGGGCCTGCGCGAGCGATAGTCGAACAGCGTGTCGTCGTCGAACGTCGCGACGACCGTGCCGCCTACCGCGAGGTGCTCGGTGGCGGCGCTCGACGCCCCGGCCGCGTCGACCCAGCCGTCGAACGCGACGACAAGGACCGGCGCGACGAGGTCGTCGGGGAGCGACTCGATCCGCAACAGGGGCATGCTCGCAGCATATCGGGGGTCCCCGCTAGGCTCTGCGTCGATGTCATTGCCAGCCGACAACGCGCCCGCGATCGAGGCGAGTGCCCTCACCAAACGATTCGGATCGACCGTCGCGGTCGACGGGCTGACGTTCTCTGTGCCGCACGGCAGCGTCACCGGGTTCCTCGGGCCCAATGGCGCCGGCAAGACCACGACGATGCGGATGCTGCTCGGGCTCGCGCACCCGACGAGCGGCTCCGCCACGGTGCTCGGCCGCCGGTACGAGCAGCTCGAACGGCCGCTGGCATCGGTCGGTGCGGCGCTGGAGACGACCGGGTTCCATCCGGGGCGCACGGCGCGGTCGCATCTGCGCGTGCTGTGCGTCGAGGGCGGGGTGCCCGCCGACCGGGTCGATCCGGTGCTCGAGCGCACGGGCATGTCCGCGTTCGCGACGGTCAAGGTCGGCGAGTACTCGCTGGGCATGCGGCAGCGGCTCGCGTTCGCGGCCGCGCTGCTCGGCGATCCGTCGGTGCTGGTGCTCGACGAGCCGGCGAACGGGCTCGATCCCGCGGGCGTCGCGTGGCTCCGCGGTTTCCTCCGCCGGTTCGCTGACGACGGCGGGGCCGTGCTGGTCTCCAGTCACCTGCTGACCGAGGTCGCGGAGGTCGCGGACCGGGTGGTGGTGATCGATCGCGGCAAGCTGCTCGCGGAGAACTCGGTCGAGGCGTTGGTCCACGCGGGCGGCGAGAGCGTGATCGCGCGCGCGCCCGATGCGGCGAGGCTGACCTCGGCGGTCCGGAACGCCGGCGGCACGGTGCAGGACAGCGCCGACGGAACGCTGTCGATCCGGGGCATCTCGATCGAGCGCGTCGGCGAACTGGCCGCGAGCGCGGGGATCGTCTTGCACGAGCTTCGGCGCGAGACCGCGACGCTCGAGCAGGCGTTCCTCGCGCTGACCGCGCCGGAGATGCCGGGATGATCGACCTCGTCAAGGCCGAGCTGCTCAAGGTGCGCACCACACGTCTGTGGGTGGGGATGGCGATCGGCGCCGTCGGACTCACGGGCGTCAGCACCGTCCTGTTCCTCGCGCTGTCGAACTCGGCGAACGCGCAGGCGAGTGGGGTGCGCCCGATCCTCACGACCGAGGATCTGCGGACGCTCGTGTTCCAGGCGTCCGGGACGCTCGCGTTCGTGTTGGTGCTGGCCGCGACGATGGCGACCGCCGAGTTCCGGTACGGCACCGCGAGCGGCACGTACCTCGCGGTGCCGTCGCGCGTGCGCGTGATCAGCGCGAAGTCGATCGCCTCATCGATCGTCGGCCTGTTGTACGGCGTGGCCGCCGCGACGATGACGGTCGTGATCGCGGTGATCTGGCTCGCGATCGTCGGGAGGTCCGTGCCCGTCGACGCGTCGGTGATCGGCGCGATCGGCCAGGAAGGGCTCCGCTGTGCGTACGGTGCCGCGCTCGCGGTCGGCGTCGGTGCGGCGCTCCGAAGTCAGCTCGTCGCGATCCTCGGGCTGCTCGGCTGGTTGTTCATCGTCGAACCGTTGGGTGTTGCGCTCCTGCCGCGCTTCGCGAAGTTCATGCCGTTCGCCGGTGTCGGTGGCGCATTCGGGCACGGGAGCGAGTCTGCGGTGCTGTTCGGCTGGGCCGGCTCGCTGGCGCTCGCGGTCGTGTGGGTGGCCAGCGTGTGGGCGAGCGCGGTGTCGCTCGAGCGGCAACGCGATGTCTAGCGCAGCGCCCGCTCGCAGCTGGTCTTGGTGATCCCGCTCACCGTCGGTGTGCCGTGCGTGAACGGCACGGTCTGCGCCGTGACGACGCCGTAGCTCGACACACGCAGTGGCAACGGTGGGAACGGTGTCGGGTCGCTCGGTGTGTCGCCGAAGTGACCGCACCCGAGGTTCGGGTTGACGGCGTAGGTGACGACGACGCCGATGCCGGTGCCCGGGCTGAGCGACGGCGGCGCGAACGCGCCGCTCGCCGGGTTGGGGGTCTTCCCGTCGCCGAGCGCGATCGAGACCGGGATGTACGCGTCGGTCGGGCCGGTCGCGGCGGGCGCGAGTCCTTCGAGCGTGACGGGCAGCCGCCCGTTGTTGTGCACGATCGTCGCCACGTAGATCGACCGGCCGGGGGCGACGCCGACGGTCGCAGGGTTCCGCTGGCCGTCGCTCGTCGCGACGTGCGCATCGTCGACCGAGAGCGGCTGCTGACGCTTGCCGTAGGCGAAGACCACCGCGCTCGCGCAGATCGCTAGCACGAGCAGGATGCCGAGGAGCTTGGCGATCACGCCGCCGCGTTCGTCGGCGAGGCGGATCATCCCGCCGACTCGTCCGCGTCGCGCGTTCGCTCGGCAAGCACGCTTTTCAGCGTCGCCGTCGCGTTCATCGCCGGCGGGAACCCGGCGATCGTCGCGGTGAGCATGATCGCCTCGCGCAGCTCCGCTTCGGTCAAGCCCGCCTTGAGCGCGGCCCGCAGGTGTTGCGGCAGCTGTGACGATCGGCCGAGCGACGTGAGCGCGACGACCGCGCCGAGCTCGCGGTCACGGTCCGACAGCGCGGGCTGTGTGTACAGGTCGCCGTAGACGTAGGACACGATCTGGTGGCCGAGCTCGCCCAACCCTTCGACGGTCCGTAGTGCCTTCTCGTCGTGGATCTCGAGGAACCGTGCGCGGCCGCGTTCGTATCGCTCGTCCATGCCTTGCACCGTAGCCGAGCCGCCCGGCGTGGGTCGGGACCTTCGCCCGAAGCAGGACCGAACGGCCCGGGTCCATACTGGTGCGACCGGCCGGATCCTCGCCGGTGGGAGGTTCGATGGAGACCGAGATCACGTTCCTTGGGGGCCGGGTGGAGACGTTCCCCCAGACCGCAGAGATCAAGCTGACCCAGTTCGGGATCGAGGTGATGCAGCGCGACGGTGACGATGCGGTGCGCGTGCTCTTTCCGTGGAACCAGATCGAGAAGCTCACGCAGCGCGGCTCGGCGGTCGCTGCGGTCTACACCTGGTGACGCGCGACCTCGTCGCGGTCATCCCCTAGGAGGTATCGCGGGCCTGCGCCCTTCGCGGCCGCCTCGTCGTCGGGGTTGAAGAGGCGGCAGGTCTGCAGCGACAGGCAGCCGCATCCGATGCAGGTCGTGAGGTCGTCGCGCAGGCGCTCGAGTTCCGCGATGTTGTCGTCCAGCTGCCGGCGCCAGCTGCGGGAGAGCTTCGCCCATTGCGCCTTCGTGGGCGCTCGGTCGGGCGGAAGCGTCGCCAGCGCGTCGGCGATCTCCTTGAGGCTGAGCCCAACGCGTTGCGCCGACGAGATGAACGCGAGCCGCCGCAGCACGTGTCGCGGGAACGCGCGGCGGCCGCTCTCGGTCCGCTCCGCGCGGATCAAGCCCTCGGCCTCGTAGAAGCGGATCGCGGATGGCGCGAGGCCGCTCCGAGCGGCGACGTCGCCGATCGGCAAGAGGTCGTCGCGTGTCGCATCGTGGCTTGACATCAAGTTCACTTTAACTTGTAGCGTCGGATCGAGATGGACACCCGCATGGCGACGCTCGACGACGTGCGCGCGCGGATGGCGCGCGCGACCGGCGATGAGAAGCACGAGGAAAGCACCACCTCGACGATGGATGCGTTGTGGGTGCTCTACGACCGCGTGCTCCGGATCGATCCCGCTGAGCCCGATGCGGAGGATCGTGACCGATCCATCGTGAGCAAAGGGCACGGGCCGGCTGCGTTGTACGCGATCCTCGCGGCGAAGGGGTTCTTCCCTGCCGACTGGCTCGATCACTTCCTCGAACACGGCGGACATCTCGGGAGCCATCCCGACCGGACGCAGGTGCCGGGGATCGAGGCGTCGACCGGGTCGCTCGGACACGGCTTGCCGATAGCGGTGGGGGTCGCGCTCGCCCTGCGAGCCAAGGGGTTCCGCGAGCAGCGGACGATCGTGCTGTGCGGTGATGCCGAGCTCAACGAGGGCTCGAACTGGGAGGCGATCCTGCTCGCGCCGCAGCTCGAGCTGGGCGGGCTCACGCTGCTGGTGATCGATAACCACAGCTCGTCGCTGACCATGCAACCGTGGCCCGCGCGCATCGGCTCGTTCGGGTGGGACGTGCAGGTGGTCGACGGCCACGATCACGCCGCGCTCGAGCGCGCGTTCCGCGTGCGGCATGACGACGTGCCGACGGCGGTCGTCGCCGATGTGCCGGAGGGCGAGTGGTGATGCGCGACATGCGTCAAGCGTTCGGCTCGACCGTTTCCGATCTGGTCGATCTGGACGATCGCGTCGCCGTGGTGCTGGCCGAGATCAGCACGTCCTACTTCGAGCGTGCGATCGCCGCGCATCCCGATCGCGTGATCAACGTCGGCATCATGGAGCAGACGATGGTGGGGGTCGCCGCCGGATTCGCGATGGAAGGGTTCCGTCCGATCGCGCATTCGCTCTCACCGTTCATGGCCGAGCGCCCGTACGAGCAGCTCAAGCTGGACTTCGGGTATCAAGGCCTCGGTGGCACGTTCGTCGGCGTCGGCGGCTCCTACGACTACGCCTCGTCGGGCGGAACGCACCACACACCGGCGGACGCCGGTGTGATGCTCGGCATCCCCGGTATGGAGGTACTCATTCCGGGCCACGGCGACGAGATGGATGCGCTGCTGCGGTCGACGTACGCGAACGGGCGGCCGACGTACATCCGCGCGAGCGTCGCGACGAACGTCGAGCCGCACCGCATGGAGCCGGGACGGATCGAGGTCATCCGCCGAGGTGCGGCTGCGACCGTGCTCGCGTTCGGCCCGATGCTCGACCGAACCGTCGCCGCCTGCGAGGGGTTGGACGTGACGATCGCGTACGCGACGAGCCTTCGTCCCTTCGATGGTGGAGCGCTGGCGGCGATCGCGGGCGAGGTGCCGGTCTTGATCACCGTCGAGCCCTTCTACGAGGGGACCGCTGCTCCGGTGATGACCGCTGCGCTCGGCGACCGGCCGATGCGCTACGTCTCCATCGGGGTGCCCCGGGCGTTCATCCATGCCTATGGCGAACCCGAGGACATCGATGCCGACCTGGGTCTGGACGAGGCCGGACTCGCCCACCGGCTCGGCGCGATCGTGCCGATGCGCTAAGTGTATCCAAGCCATTCGTGACACGCATCAGACCGATACGGTGAACGTATACTCAGTGGCATGGATGCTGGTCAGATCCTCCGGGAGAGCCGGTTACGTTCCGGGCTCAGTCAGCGACGCCTGGCCGAGCTCGCCGGAGTCACGCAGCCCACCGTGGCCCGGATCGAGAGCGGACTCATCCAGCCGACTTTCGAGCGACTGCTGGAACTCGTCCGGGCGTGCGGTCTGGATCTCGACGTCCGTGTCGTTCCTCTCGATGAAGATGCATGGACCGTCGCGCGTCGCGGCCTCGCCTTGACGCCGGACGAGCGGCTCGACCGGGCGGTGGCGGCCGTCGACCTGATGCGTGAGGGCCAGGAGATCCGGGGGAGCGGCGATGGCTGAGTTCGATCCGCGGGCGATCTTCGACGCGCTCGACCGGCACGGTGTGCGCTACGTCCTGATCGGCGGGATGGCGGCGATCCTGCACGGCGCGTCGCACGTCACGACCGACGTGGACGTCGTGCCGCAGGACGCGAGAGAGAACCTCGAGCGCCTCTCGAAGGTGCTGAAGGAGATCCACGCCAAGGTTCGAGTCTCGAGCGAACCGGCCGGCGTGCCCTTCGACCCGTCCGCGGATTCTCTCGCTCGGGTTCGTGTGTGGAACCTCCAGACAGATCTGGGCGATGTCGATCTCACGTTCGAGCCGGCCGGCACGCGTGGGTTCGAGGATCTTCGCCGCGATGCCGTGGTGATGCATCTGCGCTCGGGTGACGTGACCGTCGCATCGCTCGCAGATGTCGTGCGGTCGAAGGAAGCCGCCGACCGTCCTCGTGACCGCGCGGCGCTCCCCGCACTTCGATCGTTGCTCACCTCTGAGCGCCAGACATCGAGATGACGACGCCATGGCGTCGTCCCCCGGTCGGCGTGCGAACCAAGCCTTCCGAACGTTGCCCCGTGTCGCGATCGGCCGACGACGGGATGATGGGGGCGTGAGCGAGTCTCTCGAGTTGACGGACGTCGCCGAGCGCTCAGGCGTCACCCCCGAGCTCGTCGAAGCGATGGCCGACCAAGGCGTCTTCCAGCGCGATCCCGACGAACTGGACGGCGGATCGGTCCGTCGCGCGATGCTTCTCTCAGTCTGTGTCGAGGCGGGCATCCCGCTCGAGACGATCGGACAGGCGATGCGTGACGGCTTCGTCAGTCTCCACGTCCTCGACCGGCAGTACTACGCGCGCTGGGGCGAGCATCTGGATATGACGTGGGCCGACCTGGCGGCGCAGCAGGGTATCTCGTTCGACGTGTTGAAGGAGATGTACGCGGCCGTCGGCTTCGCGCCGCCCGAGCCGGAGCGGCATCCGCGGACCGACGAGCCCGACCTGATCGCGGCGGGCGCTGTGATCCTGCGGACCGGGGTCGAGCCGGAGATCCTCTTGCGGATGCTGCGCGTGTACGGAGAGAACTTCAGCCGGATCGCGCGGTCGGAGACAGGGCTCTGGCACGACCTCGTCGATGTGCCGGCGCAGCGAGCCGGCGCCACGCAGCGGGAGCTCCTCGATCAAGGTGCGGAGTTCGGCGACGCGATCATGTCGGTCGTCGACGGCTCGACGACGGCGATCTACCGGCGGATGCAGGAACACGCGTGGATGAGCGACCTCGTCGAGCACCTCGAGCTCGCGCTCGTCGAGGCCGGGGTCTACACGAAGCCCGAGCGGCCGCCGGCGACGATGGCATTCATGGACCTCTCGGGCTACACGGCCCTCACCGAAGAACGCGGAGACGAAACGGCCGCTGAGCTGGCGACGTCGTTGGCGCAGCTCGTCCAACGCACGGCAACGCACCACGACGGCGAGGCGATGAAGTTCCTCGGGGACGGCGTGATGTTCCGGTTCCGCGACCCGGCGGCGGGCGTTCGCGGCGCGCTCGAGGTGGTCGGCGAGACCGCCCCGCTTGGGCTGCCGCCCGCCCACGTCGGGATGCACATCGGCGCCGTGATCGAGCGAGACGGAGACGTGTTCGGCCGCACGGTGAACCTGGCGTCGCGGCTGTCGGGCAAGGCAGGCCCAGGCGAGGTGCTGGTCACGAGGGACGTCGTCGACGCCTGCGAGGGCGCGATCGGCTTCACGCCGCTGGGCAAGGTTGGACTGAAGGGTGTCGCAGAGCCGGTGCCCTTGTTCCGCGCGGAGGCCGGGTAGCCAGTGGCGGTCGAGCTGCGAGAGATCCGCGAGGCGGACATCCCGGCTCTGTTCGCCTACCAGGATGACCCCGAGGCGAACGAGATGGCGGCATTCCCGGCCCGCGACGAGACCGCGTTCCGTGAGCACCTCGGGCGCGTCTTGGCCAACCCAGACAACATCGCCCGCGCGATCGTCGATGGCGACGTGGTCGTCGGGCAGATCGGGAGCTGGAGCGACGAGCAGGACGGTACCCGCGACGTCGGGTACTGGATCGGCCGCGAGCACTGGGGGAACGGGTACGCGACGGACGCGCTGCGGGCGCTCCTCGCGATCGAGCGCGAGCGGCCGCTGTGGGCATACATCGAGGAGCACAACGTGGGTTCGCAACGCGTTGTCGAGAAGTGCGGCTTCGACCTCGACCGCACCGTGCAGGAAGACGTCCTCATGCGCGTCTACGTGTTGCACGCATGACGCGAAGTCCAGTTAGGAGGGTGGCCGCATCGCGCCCAGCCGTGCGATCTCGACAGTGCCGCCCGTTCCGTCGGTCAGGAAGTTGGCGAGTCGGGTCGCTTCCTGCTCGACGTCGTCACGTTCGATCTTGGTCAGCTTCCGGAACGGTTCGATGCGAAGCGTGGTCCGGTCCTTCTCGGGGAACGCCCGCCAGCGCGCGGCGGTGAACCCGTCGACCAAGACGACGCCCCAACCGACCTCGGCCCACGATGCCGTCTCATGCGCCACGATCCTCGTCCGGTCCGCATGGCTCAACACCGCGTTGTCGTACTCGGGCAGGAACCGAACCGGCGCTGGCAGGTCCGCGCTCGGAAGAGGAGCTCTCGGCACGTCGAAGCGTTCGCGGCCGTCGCCGTCCTTCACCGTCCGCAGCTTCGGGCCGAGCCGTTCGAGGATCTCGGCGACCCCGGCGAGTCCGGACCACGTGCGCACGTCGGCCGGTGTCGCGGGGCCGAACGCGGCCAAGTAGCGGAGCACCATCGCGTCGGGAGTGGCGTCGTGGGCCGGCCGTTCACCGAGCCACGTCTCGAGGGTCGTGAACGCGGACGGGCCGCTCCGCTTCCAGAGCCCGCGCGGCGTGACCTGGACCAGGTGCAACAGATAGGTACACGCGTAGGCCAACGACGGGCCGTTGTACCCAGCCCAATGCTCGGCGAGCAGCGGGCCGAGTTGCGCGCGGGTTCGCGGCTGCTCGGCCAGCAACGATGATGCGAACGCGGTCAGCTCGTCGACGTCCACGCCCTCGATCGCCCGGCCGAACGGGCTCTGACTGTGCAGCGAGCGGTCGAGCACGGCGTCGACCACCGGCCTGAGGCCGAGCGCATCACGCCGGGTCACCAGGTGCAGGGTCGCGCGCAGGAACGGCATCCGGACCGCATCGCGACGCTCGATCGCCTCAGAGAGGTCGGCCGCCCGGAACCCTTCGAGGCGAGACCACAGCGCGACGTACGGATCTCGAGGCACCTGCGCCTGCATGCCGACCAGCCGCTCCACCGTTTCGAGCGGCTTCAGACGCTTGCGGTCGAGCAACAGCTGCCGCGCCAGGAGCGCGCGATTCAGCTCACGCGTCGAGAGGGTTCGGTTCGCGATCCCGGAGGTCTAACAGATGCCGATGACGCGCTGAACGCGTCAGTCCCACATCGAGGACGGAGCGGGCGGTGGAGGGGGAGAGGCAGGACTTGCGGGCTCCGGCTTCGTCGCCTCGACGGCCAGCGCGGGCGCCGTCTCCGCCGGTGGTTGCGGTGGCATCGCGGGAACCGCGGCACCCGACGCGACCTCGGCCGTTTCAGCTGGCGCAACCTGTGCAGGCCCGGCGGACCGCATCATCGAGAACCCTCGGAACGCGCGGACCAAGCCGACGATCACGATGCCCCAAAGAAGGAAGTAGCTGCCCCCTCCGCTCGAGGACGCCGCCGAGACATACGAACCCAGACTGATCGCGACCCCGACCGCGGCGATCACCAAACCGATGATGAGCTGCTTCTTTCCGGCTTCTCGCATGAAGGCGGTATCGGCTCGCGCCTCGTCGTTGTTGAGCGGCAAGCGATCGGGCGGTTTCGCTCATGAGGATCCGCAGACGCGCCGATTCTCTTCCAGGAATGTCTGACGAGCAGGTCCCGGCGATCGAGCCGCGTTTCAGTGACGCAACGCTGTTCGACGCTGCGCCGGAGGCGATGCTGGTGATCGAGGGAGGGATCGTCGTTCGGGCGAACGGATGCGCCCGCCTCCTCTTCGGCCCGGACGCCGTTGGCGAGCGAGCCGATGTCCTGATCATCGGATGGCGCCGCGACGGCCTCGGTCCATTCGAGGCTGAGGCGCGCCGGCCAGACGCCGAGCCGCTTCCCGTCGAGGTGCTCGTGCGTGACGCGGGGATCGCCGCGATCGTGTCGGTCCGCGACGCGCGTGAGTTGCTCACCGGCCGCGAGGCGGTCCGCCAGCTCTTCGAAGTGGAGACGCGATACCGAGGTCTGGTCGAGCAGGTGCCGGCGATCGTGTACGAGGACCGGGGGGACGAGACGATCTACGTCAGCCCGCAGATCGAGCACATCCTCGGGGTCACGCCCGAGGCGTACATCGCCGACGACCGGATGTGGATCCGGATGGTGCATCCGGACGACCGCGAGTGGGTGCAGCAGCAGAGCGATGCGTTCACCGAAGGGGTCGGCGGCGATCTCGACGACTACCGCATGGTCCGGCCCGACGGCCGGATCGTGTGGATCAGAGACCGCGCCTACGCCTATCGAGATGACGCCGGGCGCGTGATCCTGCAACAAGGTCTCTTCTTCGATGTGACCGAACTGAAGGAAGCCGAAGCGCACGTGAAGCACATGGCGTATCACGACGCGCTGACCGGCCTCGCGAACCGCGAGCTCTTCCGTGAGTCGCTCCATCTCGCCGTCGAGCGCGCCCGGCGGGACGGCACCGCGATCGCGGTGATCTTCTTGGATCTCGACAACTTCAAACGGCTGAACGACACGAAAGGACACCACGTCGGCGATCAGTTCCTCGCGGCGCTCGCCGAACGGCTGACCTCCGCGACGCGCGACGTCGACCTGGTGGCGCGGCAGGGAGGCGACGAGTTCCTCTTGATGCTCGCCGATCTTCGGCCGAGCGAATCGGATCAGGTCGAGCGGATGGTGCTGGAGCGGTTACGCTTCGTCCTCCAGGAGCCGATCGCCCTGCCGGCGGGCTCCTTCCAGGTGCACGGATCGATGGGCGTGAGCCGGTTCCCCGACGATGCCCAGGACGAGGAGATGCTGTTGCAGCACGCGGACGCGGCGATGTACGACGCGAAGCGCTCGTCGCGCGGCGGCTACCGCATCTTCACCGGAGACTGACGCCGGACGCGAGGCGGGGACGGAGCCCGCATCGCCGAAGCGACACGGCCTCCGCCCCCGGGATCCTTCCTCGCAAGGCGGCTCCGACGGCTGCGTTACTCCTTGAAGCCGTCCTCCATGTTCATCGGGGCGCCGTTCTCCAGGAGCGACTTCAGGTCGCTCAGCACCCACGCCCAGCCGCCGCCGGCGCCGGTGTCCTCGAGCCCGCCGCCGACCACAAGCGCGAGACGCGGGGCGTTCTCGAGCTCGTGGGTCACGGTGAGGCGGCACACGCCGCCGCTCGTCTCGGCGATCTCGTAGGTGAGACGGGTGAAGCCCTCGGGCGCCGACTCGGGGTCCATCAGCATCCGCCACGTCATCACGAGACGCTTGGGCGGGTCCACCTCGAGAACCTCACCGTCGACGACGACGTCGGGGATCGGGATGCCGTTCGCTTCACCGCCGCGCTTCATGGCCTCGCTGGGGTACGCCTTGTACTGGCCGCCCGGACGCAGGTCGAAGTCGGCGATATTGGAGTAGCCGTAGCGTTGGGTCCACTCCGGCCTGGTGATCGCGTCCCAGATCTGCTGTGGCGTGGTCTTGATGTACACGCGGTAGACCTGGGTCGCGGTCATGGTATCCGTGCTCATGCGGAACCTCCTTCGAGCTCGTGCTTCAGGTCGGCGAGCGCGCTGACCTGCCGCTCCGTGTATTTGTCGATCCACCGGTCGTGAACCAACCGGATGGGGACCGGGTTGAGGAAGTGGAGTTTCTCCCGGCCTTCCTTCCGCGTGACGACGAGCCCCGCCTCCTCGAGGACCTTCAGGTGCTTCATCACCCCGAACCGCGTCATCTCCAGATCGGACTCGAGCTCGGTCAGCGTGCGGCCGTCGCGCTGGAAGAGCCGGTCGAGCAGGAACCGACGGGTCGGGTCGGCGAGCGCCTTGAACACACGGTCGTCGTCGTTCACGG
>DASYOY010000155.1:0-4720 GCA_036007245.1 Actinomycetota bacterium
GAGCCGCGGATCGCTTCGGGCTCGACCGCGAGCAGGGCGTCGAGCGCGAGCGTTGCCATCGCGAAGCCGCCCTTCATGTCCCCGGTGCCGCGGCCGTAGAGGCGGTCGCCGTCGCGCCGAGGCTCGAACGGAGACGAGACCCACAGGTCGGGCTGGCCGGCGGGGACGACGTCGATGTGGCCGTTCAACAGGAGCGAAGGACCCCGATCGTCGTCGCCGAGCCGCCCGATCACGTCGCCTCGGCCTTCGTAGGAGGTCTGCGGGACCCCGGCGAGTGGGTCGTCGCCGATCGCCTCGGGGATCGAGAGCCAGCTCACCTCGAAGTGGAGCCGCTTCAGCTCTTGCTCGACGACCTCTTGGGCGTCTTGCTCGCGACCGACGGTGCTCGGCGCGGCCACGAGTCGCTCCAAGAAGGAGAACGCGTCCCCGGCGCGCGCGGTGATCTCGGCGTCGAGCCGGTCCGCGTCCAGGGTCCCTCCCTAAATGGTCGAATGTCTAGGCCAAAGACCGTCTGACCGTAGCACCTTCGAGTTCCAGCGGGAAGCCCCGGGCGACGACGACCCAACTCGAAGGCTCCGCGCGACGCGTAGGGTGCACCAGTGAGGAACCGTGGGAGCGCCGGGGCGTCACCGAGGCGATCGCTTCGCGTCGTCCCGGTCGCGCTGCTGGCGATCGCCACCACGCTGCAGGTCGCGAGCTCGGCCGAGGCCCGGCCGACCACGGCGCTCGAACAGGTGAGCGCGGATCCGTTCACCAACCCCGAATACGATCACCGGAGCGAGGTCGAGCCCGACGTTGCCGCGCACGGTCGAACCGCCGTGGCGACCTACCAGGTAGGGCGTGGCGCCGCGGGAGGGTCCGTCGCGATCGGAGTGGCGGTCTCTTCCGACGACGGCCGATCGTGGTCGGATCGGATCTTGTCCGGCTCCGCCGCTGCGGTCGGTGGACGGTACGGGCGAGCGAGCGACCCGAGTGTCTCGTATGGAGCCGGCGGCCGGGGGTGGCTCGTCGGCTTCCTCGGGATCACGCTCACCGGGCGGTTCGACAACCCGACCCGCTCCGCGGTCCTCGTCGCTCGGTCGGGAGACGGCGGTTCGTTCGCGGCTCCGGTCGTTGTCGCGCGCGCGCCCCGGGGCGTCCTCTACGACAAGCCGTGGGTCGCCTGCGATGCGAGCCGCGCGAGCCCGTACGTCGGCCGGTGCTACGCCCTGTGGGATGAACTCAGCCTGCGTCACGGACCGTTCGGAGTCGTCCTCGCGTCGAGGTCGCTCGACGGAGGCAGACACTGGAGCGAACCCGTTCGCGTTGCCGGGGTGCGTGGAACCGGGGTGATGCCGCTCGTCGGCCCCGACGGTTCGGTCACGGTGGTCTATCTCAGCACCCAGGACCCGTTCCATCCGGCGATCGCAGCGTTCACCACATCGAACGGTGGTCGCAGTTGGGGAGGCGCGGCGACCGTCTCCCAGGTACACCGGTCGGCGCGAGAACTCCCGGTGCGTGATCCGGGGTTCCCGTCCGCGGCGGTGGGGCGGGACGGCACGATCTCCGTCGCCTGGTCGGACTGTCGCTTCGAGCCGTCGTGCGCCGTCGACGACATCGTCACGTCGAGCTCGGTCGACGGCGAGACGTGGACGGCGCCGGCGGTCGCGGTGCGCGCAGATCCTGCGACCGAGACGTCACTGGTCACACCGGGCATCGCGGTGGATCCCAAGGGGCAAGGGTCGCGAGAGGCGATCGTCTTCTACGCCGTGGGCGGGACGAAGTGTTCGAAGTTCGGGCGACCCTCTGCGTGCTCGGTGACGGTCGGATACGCGTCCTCGCGTCGAGATGGCTGGGCCGCCCCCGTCTCGCTCGGGTGGCGCATGCGGCCGAACTGGTTTCCGTGCACGCCGGCGGGGTGCATGTGGGGCGACTACATCGCGGCGGCGTTCCTGCGAGACGGCCGGGTCGCGACGATGTTGCCGCTCGCCACCCGTCCTTCTCGAGTGCTCGACGTCGCGATGTACGCGCCGACGGGCGGCCTGCGGATCGGATCTACGCCGTAGGGGATCGCGTCAGCCCGACTTCGCCACGGTCAGGAGGACGGCGGCGTCTTCCAACGCCTCGAGCGTGTGGCGGGCGTCGGGCACGATGAGCACGGTTCCCTTGCGGCCCTCCCAGGTCTCGTCGCCCGCCGACAATTTGACGCGTCCTTCCAGGACCTGGACCGTTGCCTCGCCGGGGCTCTCGTGTTCGTTGTGCACGACGCCCTTCATCATGGCGATGACGGTCTGCCGAAGCACCTTCGAATGGCCGCCGACGATGGTTTCCGCGCTCCGGCCGCTGTCGGTGTTCGCAGCCCGCTTGAGCTCCTGGCGAGCGAGGGCGTCGAGCGAGAGCTTCTGCATCGCGTCGATTGTCCCCCTGCCGCACAGTGCATGGCAAACGTGAGAGGCCCCGACCCGTGGGTTCCGAGCTTGGCCTCGTCGAGGGAGCGCGCTCGTCGCAGCTACAGGACCGCTTACATCCGCCGATGTCCTCTATATGGCAGCCGCAGACCTCCAGATGGAGAGAGACCAGCTGGAGCGGCGGTTCCGGGAGTGGGTCCGCAAGGGGATGGCCGAGCCCTCGCCGTCGTTCGATGCGCTGGCGGATACCTCCGATTATCTGCCAGCGGACGTGATCGGGATCCTTGCCTCAGAGCGCGGACTGACGTTCTTCTGGAACTACGGCCAAGCCGTGAGACAGCTCAAGGGCGAGCCGGCGATCCCGGATCTGCCTCGGTAGGCCTCCCGCCCGACCTGGCGTGGAGGATCAGCAAGACCTATCGGAACCGACATCCGCTCTATGGATATCGCTCGGCGAGTCACCGGCGGCGCCCTCACATGCGAATAGGTGAAAGTCAGCGTGCCCTAAGCGGTTCTGAGGGTCACCGCATCGTAGATAGGTGATGCAGCCAGACGGTGAGGTCGTGCGGCTTGATGAGGCCACGGGGCGTTCCCGCGACTTCAGAACCCTCTACGAGGATGAGCACCGGAGCCTCTTCCAGACGCTCTACTTCGTCACCGGAGATCGTCACGAAGCAGCCGACCTCATGCACGAGGCGTTCCTCAAGATGTGGGAGCGCTGGGATTCGATCGGCGAGATACGCGACGTGCACGCGTACCTCTTCAAGGTGGCGCTGAACGGCAGCCGGATGCGGATGCGCACCGCCAGGCTGGCCGCCCGCCGACGGGTACCGCTCGGGATCGTGCACGACCCCTTCGACGAGATCGAGCTTCGCGAAGACGTTCGCCAGATGCTTCTCGCGTTGACGCCCCGGCAACGTGCCGCCCTCCTCCTGCTCGACCTGCACGACTACGACTCCGCAGAAGCCGCACGGATCATGGGCATCCGTCCATCGACCGTTCGTGCCCTCGCGACGCAAGGCAGGGCCGCGCTCCGCGCTTCGGGAGGTACCCATGCCTGACCTCAGGGAGGCCTTCGAGATGGTCAAGCAGCAGACCGAACCCGACCAGGATTCCTGGGCTGAGCAAGAACGACGCATCAGGCAGTCACAACGCAACCGGAAGGTCGTCGCGATCGCGGTGGTCGCGGCGCTCCTGTTGGCCATCGCCGTCCTGGTGGCGAGCAACCTTGAGGACAAGGACCAGAGCGTCGGGCCGGCCACGGGTGGTCCGAGCATCCCTGCCGCCGGAGCGGAGCTCGCCTTCCTCGACATCGTCAGCGGTGCGACGACCGGAACGGGGATCGTTCCCGCCGCTTCGGAGGTCGACGTCTCTCCGGACGGAACCGAGATGACGTACGTGGATCAGACCGGCGCGGTCGCCGTGGCGAACATCGACGGATCGGCTCCGCGGCCGTTCCCGCACACCATCTCGGCGCACGACCCGACCGCACCTCGCTGGTCACCGGACGGCACCAAGATCGTCTTCCAACGTGGAGCCGCCGGTGGCGTCGTCGGAGACCTGTACGTCCTCGATGTGGCGAGCGGCCGAGTGGAGCAGATCACGCACCTGCCGTCCGTCAAGGCGGGCCTGTACTACATGGCGCCGACGTTCTCCGCGGACGGTCGATCGGTGCTGTTCACCTTCCCGACGGAGGTTGCATCCGGGCCGAACGGTCGTCACCTCGAATGGGACCTCTGGACGGTCCCCGCGAGCGGGGGAGAGGCGACGATGCTGGTGAAGAACGCAGGCTTCGCCGACGCGGAGCCGAACGGAAACTCGATCACGTACGTCGCGTTGCACCCCGACGGCAAGGGTGACCCCCGGTTCGGCGACCTGTATGTCGCCGGATCGGACGGCCGCCGGCCGCGCAAGCTCGCCAGCGGCGAGACGTTCTTGCCCCGGTGGTCGCCCGACGGTTCCGAGGTCGCGTTCGCGGACTCGATGGCCGGGATGGCTGGGATGTACGTGGTGAACATCGCGACCAACGCCGTCGCGAGGGTCTACCCCGTCGACGAATGGCCGGAGTGGGTGGACCAACAGACGCTGATCATCGATCTGAGCGATTGAGTCCGAGCTGAGACCCAGAGGAAAGGAGCGGGCGATGAAGAACAGAAGGATCCGGTGGGGGTCGCCCTCGCGGGAGCGGCCGCACTGACGGTCTCGATCGGCCTCGCCACCGTGGCGTTCGCGTCGGCGGGGAGTGGCCTCATCACGGGTCGGTCATCGCGACGGGGTCGATGCCGACCGGCATGGGCCTCGCCGTGCATCCCGGCACGAACACGATCGTGGGC
>DASYOY010000156.1:0-5733 GCA_036007245.1 Actinomycetota bacterium
GCGCTGTTCGCGACGGTGTTCCGCGAGGCATCGGCGCGCGCGCTGCTGTTGCCGAGGCGCCGACCGGGCTCGCGCACGCCGATGTGGCAGCAGCGACAGCGCAGCGCCGACCTCCTGAGCGCCGCGGGCCGGTTCGCCGACTTCCCGATCTTGCTCGAAGCGACCCGCGAGTGTCTGCAGGATCACTTCGACGTGCCGGCGCTCCAAGAGGTGATGGCGTCGGTGGCGGCTCGGCGGATGCGGATCGTGGCCGTCGATACCGACCACGCGTCCCCGTTCGCACAGTCGCTGCTGTTCGGCTGGATCGCGGTCTACATGTACGAGGGCGATGCGCCGCTCGCCGAACGCCGTGCCGCTGCGCTCTCGCTCGACCGGGACCTGCTTCGCGACCTGCTCGGCTCGGAGGACCTCCGCGAGCTGCTCGACCCCGCTGCGCTCGACCAGGTCGAGCTCGAGCTGCAGCGGCTCGCCGACGGAAGGCAGACACGGTCGGTCGATGGCGCGCACGACCTCCTTCGCGATCTCGGACCGCTTACGGCGGGCGAGCTCGCGGCGCGGTTCGACGGCGATGCAGCGGCCGCCGCCGGGGAGCTCACGCGAGACGGCCGAGTGATCACGGCCACGATCGCGGGCGAGCAGCGTCTCGCGGCCGTCGAAGACGCAGGCCGCCTCCGCGACGGACTCGGGACCGCGCTCCCCGACGGCGTTCCCGACGCGTTCCTCGAACCCGTCGCGTATGCGCTGCGTGAGCTGGTCTCCCGGTTCGCCAGGACGCACGGCCCATTCACCACGGCAGACACGACATCACGGTTCGGCGCCGACCTCGGTGCCATGCGGGCGGCGCTCGAGGCGCTCGCCGCGGACGGCACGATCGCCCACGGCGCGTTCAGGCCCGGCGGCGTCGAGCGCGAATGGTGTGACCTCGAGGTCCTCCGCCGGATCAGGCGTCGCTCGCTCGCCGCGCTCCGCCGCGAGGTGGAGCCGGTCGACGCGGCGACCTTCGGACGGTTCCTGCCGGCGTGGCAGGGCCTCGACCACGCGAGCGCGGGCGTGCACGCACTGACCGAGGCGCTCACTCGCCTGCAGGGCGCCGCGATCCCTGCGTCGATCCTCGAGCGCGATGTGCTGCCGGCCCGCGTGCTCGGCTATCGCGAGGTCGACCTCGACGCGATGACCGCCAGCGGCGACCTCGTCTGGATCGGATGCGGCGCGATCGGGGCCGACGACGGCCGGGTGGCGCTGGTGTTCCGCGATCGCGCGGCGACGCTTGTGCCCGGGCGTGACGGTGATCCGCCCGACGGACGGCTCCACGACGCGATCCGCGAGCACCTCGCGCAACGAGGTGCGTCGTTCTGGCCCGACCTCGTCGTCGCGGCGGGAACGGCGGATGAAGCCACGCTCCTGCGTGCACTTTGGGATCTCGTCTGGGCGAGCGAGGTCACCAATGACACGTTCGCGCCGCTCCGTGCGTACGCCGGTTCGACCCGGCGCGTCGGCCGAAGGGGCTCGAGGCCGCGGCCGGGGACGCTCCGTCGCGCCGGCCCCCCTGCCGGCGCGGGCCGGTGGTCGCTCGTCGCCGACCTCGGCGGCGCCGCCTCACCCACCCAGCAGGCGGTCGAGCGCGCCGAGCGCTTGCTCGACCGCTACGGGGTCCTCAGCCGCGAGGCCGTGCTCGCGGAGGGCACACCCGGTGGGTTCGCCGGCGTCTATCCCGTGCTCCGCGCGATGGAAGAAGCGGGAACCGCACGACGCGGCTATTTCGTGGCCGGGCTCGGCGCGGCGCAGTTCGCGTCGCTTGGTGCGGTCGACCGCATACGGGAGCTCCGCGACCTCCCGTCCGAGCCGACGGTGCTCACGCTCGCCGCCGCAGATCCGGCCCAGCCATTCGGCGCCGCGCTCCCCTGGCCTGACAGCGCCGGCCGGCCATCGCGAGCCGCCGGCGCGTTCGTCGTGCTCGTCGATGGCGCGCCCTCGGCGTTCCTGGAACGCGGCGCGAAGACGGTCGTCACCTTCGACGACGCCGACCCAGGCGTTTGGGCACCGGCCATCGCGGCGCTCGCGAAGGACGGCAGGCTCCGCACGATCGAGCTCCGCCAGATCGACGGGACAGCTGCCGCGACCCATCCGTCGGTCGAGGCTCTGTACGCCGCGGGGTTCGCCGACGGATATCACGGCCCCACCATCCGGGGCTGAACCCCGCCGCCTAGCTCGACCGCGGCCGGAGCTCGATCTGCCCGTCCACCTCGCGCGCTTCGTACGAGGTGAGCGGCTGGGTCGCCGGCCCCCGCCGGACCTTCCCGTCGCTCAGGCCGAAGCGGCTGCCGTGCGCGGGGCAGGTGAGCATCGCGTCCGCGCCGACCTCCTGCACCTGCGCTCGGTCCAGCACCATCCCGGCGTGGGTGCACCGGTTGGAGATCGCGAAGATCGCCTCGCCCAGCCGGTAGACCAGCGCCGGCTGGCCGCCGACCTCGGTCCGGGTGAGCTTGTTCGCCGGCAATGCGTCGGCGGCGAGCACCGCCTCCCACCCGTCGGTCGCCATGTGGGCAGGCTAGGCCGGTGGGCGGAAACGCGCTCGAGGCTGATGCCGGAACGCGCATCCCTCCCGTACAGTTGTTCGGCTCGGAGCACCGCGCCTATCCCGGGCAGGCCCGCGAGACGTATCTCCACGGCCGCCAATCCGGTTGGCGCCCTTGAAAGGAGACGTTCGTTGCGCGCTCGCATCGCTGGCTGTCTCGCCCTGACCACGCTCCTCGCCACCACCCTGGCCGCCTCGTCGCACGCGGCCGTCGGCGCCGCGTCGATCCTCAAGGCGGACGTCTCGACGCGCAGCGCGTTGGACACGCAGGCGGCCAAATTGCCGTGGAACACCGGTGGCGCGCCGGTCGTGCCCGGCAGGCTCGTCGTGGTGTGGCGGCATGCGGCTCCGGAGGCCGCAACGCGCGCCCTCTCGACGAACCTGGGCGCCACGACCACATCTGCTCCATCCACGGACATCAACGTCGTGCAGCTGCCGGCGGGCGCCTCGGAGGCCGCGGCGATCCACCGCTACGAGCGTTCCCCGCTCGTGCGCTCCGCAGAGCCCGACCGCATCGCCTCGCTTATGGCGCTTCCGAACGACACGGACTTCAGCGAGCAGTGGGCGCTCAACAACACCGGACAGCTTCACGAGGAGACGGACCAAGGCCTCGGCACCGGCGTGACACGGAGCGGGACTCCGGGAGCAGACGTCAACGCGGTCAACGCGTGGGCGGCGCAGACGGTGCACGACCCGACCGTGGTCGCGGTGATCGACACCGGCGTCGATATCAAACACCCCGACCTGCAGAACCAGCTCTGGACGAACCCGGGTGAGATCCCTCGCAACGGCATCGACGACGATTTGAACGGCTACGTGGACGACGTCCACGGCTGGGACTTCGCTGGCAAGGACAAGAACCCGAGCCCGAGCAACGGGATCGAGAACTCGCACGGCACCCACGTGGCTGGCATCATCGCCGCCGAGCAGAACAACAGCGAAGGCATCAGCGGCGTCTGCCCCGATTGCCAGATCATGGCCCTGCGGTTCGGGTCGGCCTCGGGCCTCAGCCTCGGCAAGGAGATCGCCGCGATCCACTACGCCGCGAACAACGGGGCCCAGATCATCAACCTCTCGATCGGTTCACCGATCTGGTCCCCCGCCGAGCGCACCGCGATCGAGCAGGCCGGCCGCAAGGGAGTCCTCGTCGTCGCGGCCGCTGGCAATGCGGGCGAGGACAACGACATCGACTTCTACCCCGATCTCAAGCACCAGGATTGGGCGCCGTCGTATCCCGCGAGCTACTCGCTTTCGAACATCCTCTCGGTGGCGGCGACCAACGACCGAGACCAGTACGCGTACTTCTCGCAGTGCCAAGAGGTGACCATCCCGCTGTACAGGTGCGGCTTCTCAAGCTTCGGCCATGACTCGGTCGATGTGGCGGCGCCCGGCGTCGACATCCTCAGCACGGTCAAGGTCGGCGTCGGCACGGCGTTCCCCGACTACGAGTACTTCGACGGAACGTCGATGGCCTCCCCGATGGCGGCGGGGATCGCGGGGCTCGTCCTGTCGGAGAACCCGAGCGACACGCCCGTCCAAGTGAAGAACGCGGTGATGAACGGCGTCGATCACCCGAGCTCGTTGAAGCTCCTCACGATGTGGGGCAAGGCGACCGGCGTCGGCAAGTCGTGGCTCAGCGGGCACTTCACGCGCACGCAGGGCCGCGTCAGCGCGCTGGGCGCCCTCAACAACGACACGTCGAGCGCCACGCCGAAGACCGACGGCAACATCGACGGCGCTCGATCGATCGTGACCCGACGGACCGGGACCGTTTCCTGGCCGTCCGACGACAACGACGTCTACAAGCGACGCTTGGTGAAAGGTCACAGGTACTCGGTCACGCTGGATGGGCCACGAGGCCGGGACTTCGACCTGTGGATCTGGAACCCGGGCACGAAAGACATCTTCCAGTTCACCGCCGGGTGCTTCCAGCGTGGCGGCCCGTGTCCGGCGATCGCCAGCGCGTCGACCGGCCCGAGCGCCGACGAGCACACGACCTTCCGGGCGCACAAGACAGGCGTGTTCTACATCCAAGTGAACAGCTGGTATTCGCACGGCAGATACACCTTGCGGATCAAGAAGGCCTGACCGCCCGGCACCACCCGCGCCGGGCGCGGGAACGTGACGATCGTGTGACGTTCCCGAACCGGGGCGCCAGGTGCGCCGCATCGCCCAATGTGAGGACCCCACCTCGGAGCACCGTCGCGCTGGCAGCGGTGCTCGTGGTGGCGGCGGTTGCCTGCTCCAGCAGTGGCGGGAACGACGCCCGGCTCAACCCCGAGGGGGTGCTCCAAAGCGGGACCGCGCCTGCCGTGTACAGCACCGATGGCATCTCCAAGATCAAGCACGTCATCGTGGTGATGCAAGAGAACCGTTCGTTCGACAACTACTTCGGGACCTTCCCCGGCGCCGACGGGATCCCGATGCACAACGGGGTCCCGACGGTCTGCGTGCCCGTTCCCCACGTCTCGGGCTGTGTGCGCCCGTTCCACGACACGTCGTTGGTCGACGGTGGCGGGCCGCACGGGGTGGTCGCTGCGATGCGCGACATCAACAACGGAGCCATGAACGGGTTCGCCCGATCCGCGGTGGCCGGCCGGACGAAGTCCTGCAAGCACGACTCCCTCAACCCGGTGTGCACGGCTGCCACAACGCCGGGCAACATCCCCGACGCCATCGGGTATCACACAGCGGCAGAGATCCCGAACTACTGGGCGTACGCGCGGCATTTCGTGCTCCAGGACCACATGTTCGAAGGTGTGAACGCGTGGAGCCTGCCAGCGCACCTCGACATGGTGTCGGGATGGAGCGCCCGGTGCAGCACGCCGAACGATCCGATGAGCTGCGTCACGAACATCGCCCGCCCGGGCCGGCCGTCGACAGGGAACTCGGGCGCGACCCCTTACGCCTGGACCGACCTCACGTACCTGCTCGACCGGGCCGGGGTGAGCTGGCGCTACTTCGTGCAAGCGGGGTCACAACCGGATTGCACGAACCCGTCGGACATGATCTGCACCCCGCAGTGGCAGTCGCACCAGGCGCCCAACTTCTGGAACCCGCTGCCCGGGTTCACCGACGTGCAGCAGGACGGCCAGCTCCACGACGTGACGTCGCCGACCAACTACTTCCGGATGGCGAAGCGGGGGTCGCTTCCATCG